>JAUXHN010000199.1 GCA_030621515.1 Deltaproteobacteria bacterium
GATCTTCCGGATGAGTTCCGGCGTATGCCAGCGAAACGGCGCCTCCCATGGAGTGTCCGATGAGGTTGAAGCGACCCTCGATGCGTTGAGAGACCAGGTGCTTTATGAAACGGACATACCGGGTGGGCGTGTACAGCTCGTTGGCCTTTGTGGATCGCCCGAATCCCGGCAGATCGAAGGTGAGAATCCGGAAACGATCCGCCAGCGCCGTCACCAGACCCGTCCAGTCCCGCGCGGCGTTGTCACCCACGCCGTGAACCATTACCACCGCGGGAGCATCCCTTGGGCCTGCCTCCGACACGTAGGCCTTCCCGGAAAAGATCGGCTCGTCGACCACCTCTTCACGATAACCCTCCAGGCGGGTCAGGGCTTTGCTGTCGGGGGTATCGATCATGTGGTGACTACCGCTGGATTCTCACGATCGAACGCCCATCGCGCGGGATTGTCGACGATGTATTTCTGAATGCGATCCATCGAATCATCGTTGCGAATGATGTGTTCGTAGTAATTGCGTTGCCATACCGACACGCCCGGTGTTTCGTGTAATTCGTTTATTCGCCGCGACGAAAACGTTTTAAACCCGCGGACAATTTCGGACAAACCGTGACGACGACGTTCATCGGTAGGGGCGGTTTTAAAACCCGCCCCTACGTCGAAACCCGCCCCTACGTCGCGTTCGGTCAAAACAATTATTCCGTGAACGTGATTCGGCATGATGACGAATGCATCAATCCGCACACCCGCGTAATGGGACGGCAACCCATCCCACGTCGCCTGAACTATCCGCCCCGCGTCGTTCAATCGCATTTCACCTTCGACCACATCGCCAAACAGAAATTCCTGTTTCCGTACGCACACCGTCACAAAATACGCCCCGGCCAGCGAATAGTCATACCCACGCAAACGAATCGACCGGCGATTGCGGCAGGAACAATTCAATCGTCGAAGTCGCCTTCCGGGCCCTTGTCGGAGTCGAGGGTTTTGGCTCGTTGGATGATCTTTTCATCGGTCCATTCGGTTGGATCCTCGGTCTTCTTGGCCTTTGGGCCCATCTTGTAGGAACCCGCCTCCAGGATGGCTTCGATGGCGAGCGGCGCCGTATCCTTTGCGTTGAAGACACCGTCGAGAAGACCGTAGACAAAGTCCTCCACGCCCTTGATAGAGCGCTGGAGGATATTGGCCGGCTGGCTCAAGATCTTGTTCTCGAACGGAAGGTTCAGCTTCTTGTAATTGCCGGCTTTCCAATCATGGTCTTGCGCGTAGGCGACCATCTCGTTCCACAGATCGTCGGACACGCCCCGATCCGATACCTTCACGAATTTCCCGTCGTCGCCCAGGAAGGCATTGCCGTAGTCGTTGACCTTCAGCCCCCAGGAGATCATCTGGAGGGCCGTGGCGACGTTGGCCTTGGTGGTGTTCGTCTTGCCGGCGATCTCGCGCAAACGCTCGCTCGAATTTCCCGAAGTGCCGTGCTGGGCGCCGGACAGGCCATACGGAACAAGCGCCTCGTG
Organism: Deltaproteobacteria bacterium; assembly: GCA_030621515.1. GTDB lineage: Bacteria > Myxococcota_A > Polyangia > JAAYKL01 > JAAYKL01 > JAUVAN01. Next base: position 1,512 of record JAUXHN010000199.1, read on the forward strand.
GATCGCGGCCGTCAGCTCCACCTGTATTCCCGCGGCGCTGGCCTCTATGCCGTGGGTTGTGCCGTTGTTCAGCGCGATCCAGTCCGGGAAGATCTCGTGTGCGTTGAGACCCTTTACCAGAAACGCCGCCTCGTCGACGGTGGAGAGACCGGTCGAGCCCTTGATCTCGCCGACCTCGGTCTCCAGTCCCGCCCACGCAGGCACGTACTTGTTGAGCGCCAGGTTCGCCAGCAAGTTCTTGTCGTCGGGCAGGTGCGACGCGTCGATGGCGATGGACGTGATCCCGGCCCGGAACATGGTGGGAATCTCCACCCTGGCCTGTTCCACGTCGCCGTCGTTCTTGATGCCATAATGGTCCGCATGCACCGCGACCGGGATGGTTATCCCCAACTCGTTGACGGCGGCATCTATAAAGGTGGCCAGGTTCCAGTAGTTGCAGGCGCAGTAAGACGTTGCGCCGCCCTCGGACTTGGCGATCTCGATTATCAATGCGGCGTTCGCCCGCTGCGCGGCCCGAAGCGCCCCGATGATCACCGGCCTGCTTCGCCCGTTCGCCGCGATGGTCATTGCCTTTCCCTTTGACTTGAGGGCCCTGTCTATTACTTTCCCGCTGACGATCAACGCCCTGGAGTTGGGAAAGAGACACTCGATATTCGGTGGACGCCCTATCTCGAGGGCCTTGTTGAACTTGACCATGTCGATTCCCGAGTAGCCGCTCATGATTGATCTCCTCTCTTGTTCTATCTTACTTGCCGCCGTCCACGCCCGCATCGGATCCGGATGGGAGCGTGCCGACGTTTATACTCCAGGAATTCAGGGTCGCAATGGTAGCCGAACCGGTTCCCGTGTTGACTATCTGCAACGACCACCGACCGGTCATCCAGTTGGTGGAGAGTCCGGTAATCTCGTAGTAACTCTCAACGGTCGGATCGACCGGCGCCTTCAGGACGAGCTGGGTCCCGTCGGCGGCGATGATGCCGAATCCGATATCAGTATCCACGGGGTGCGTTATGTCCAGTTCCAGCCACACATCCTGTCCGGTCGCATCTACCGAGTCGTCGAGCTGCATCTCGAATACGGTCGGTGTCATTCCCACCGAAATATTACCGAGCGCGGCGGCGGGGGCGGCCCAGACTCCCGAGGTCTGCGCCGGCATCGCGCCGGCGGGCAGAATAGTGATGCACCACTGGGTCAGATCGAAATCATCAACGAAAACGGTCGAGCCGCTGAACGCACTGTCCTCGAAGTCGATGTCCCAGGTACCGCCCGCCTCCTGCCCCCAGGTATGAGGCAGGTACCAGGTGATCGGGAAATCGTGCAAATAGCCCAACAGCCCCCCTACCTCGCCCACGTATCCGTTGTACAGGTTGACGACTGTGGCGCCGTGGGTGACCGTGGCGGTGATATCGGTGAAGGGCATTCCAGGGAATAATCCGCCACGGGTGACCACGTGGAAATCCAGCTTGATGACCTCGCCGGGGCCGATGGCGCCGAACGTCACCGACTGATTCATCGACGGCAGCGGATCCGGACACCCTCCAAATGGGCAATCGGGCATGACACCACCGAGCTGACATATGGTGTCACCGTAGCCTGCCGGACATTGTACGAGATCGAGATCGCAGGCCGGCGCCCCCGCGTCTCCGTCCAGGCACACCTCGTTGATCCCGCAGGTGCCCGCATCGTTCCACGCCCCGAAATCGACGGCGGTCGTTCCGGTGCAGCCGCTCACTATCCCGTCACAGTACCGCCCCTTGTACCGGACCAGGACGGCGCCCTGGCACGTGTCCAGCGGAGCGCATTCCCATTCCTCTTCGTATTGCGAATCGCATACGTAGTCAGTTCCCTCGTAGTAACAACCGTCACAGCAATCGAGTGCTGCGTTGAAACATACGCAATCGGTGGCCGTATCGGTGTCTGTATCCGTGTCGGTATCCGTGTCGGTATCACTGTCGGTGTCGGAATCCGTATCGGAGTCCGTATCCGAGTCCGTGTCGACATCCGTATCGGAGTCAGTGTCCGAGTCAGCGCCCGTATCGGTATCTTCCTCCTCGTCCGACTGCCTGGATTCGGCACATCCGACAAGCAGGAACAGCAACATCGCGATCGAAATAAGCAATTTATTGTCCATGGCGTCCTCCTCGAGTCCAGAGCCAGGCTACTTCATTACTATCACATTCATCGGACTCAGTGGGCACGCGCCCAATTTTCTCCGGTTCCCGTATCCACGACCAGCGGAACCGAAAGATCCATCGCGCCTTCCATCTCTTGCCGAACCACATCGATGGTTCTCTCTATCTCCTCTTGCCGCACCTCGAACACCAGCTCGTCGTGTACCGCCATTATCATCCTGGCGCCCAGCCCCTCCGAGACAAGCCGTCGGTCCACCTTGATCATCGCCAGCTTCAGAAGATCCGCCGCCGTTCCCTGGATGGGCGTATTGCGCGCCATCCGCTCGGCCTGTTGCCTGACGTTGTGGTTCGAGGCCGTGATATCCCTCAGCTCGCGCTTCCTGCCGAGCAACGTGAAGACCGCCTTGTCTCTTCTCGCCTGTTCGATGGTCTTGTCCATGAACCGCGCAACTCCGCTGTACATGTCGAAGTAGCTCTCAATAAAATACTTCGCCTGCGCGCGGGAGATCCCGAGCTCCTTCGCCAGTGAGAACTCGGTTTTTCCGTAGATGACACCGAAATTGATCGTCTTCGCCTGGGCTCGCTGCTCCCTTCCCACTTCCTCGTTCGCGCCGTACCCGAACACGGCCCGGGCGGTGCGCGCGTGCACGTCTTCCCCACTGGCGAACGCCGCCTTCAGCTCCGGATCGTCGGACAGGTGAGCCAGCACCCTCAGCTCGATCTGTGAATAGTCCACAGACAACAGGACATGGCCTGGTGAAGCTATAAAAGCCCGGCGGATTTCACGGCCGCGTTCGGTCCGAACCGGGATGTTCTGCAAGTTGGGATTGGAGCTCGAGAGCCTTCCGGTGGCGGTCACGGCCTGGTTGAAACTGGTGTGTATCCTTCCCGTCGATGAGTTGACGAGCCTGGGAAGCGTGTCGAGGTAAGTGTTCTTGAGCTTGGACATCAGGCGGTGCTCGATCAGTACCCCCGGAAGCGGGTTCATGCCCGCGAGGGCCTCGAGAACTTCCGAATCCGTGGAATACCCGGTCTTGATCTTCTTCTGGGTCGGAAGCCCGAGATCGGTGAAAAGGATCTCCTGGAGCTGCTTTGGAGATGCCAGGTTGAATTCCTTTCCGGCCAGCTCGTGGGCCTGCCGCTCCAGATCTTCCAGCAACACGCCATACTCCGAGGACATCTCCCGCAGACGATCAACGTCCACCGCCACTCCGTTCAATTCCATTGTGCAAAGCACCCCGGCCAGGGGGATCTCCACATCCATCAACAGAGACGTCATCCCCGCCTCGTCCACCATCGGCCGCATCCTTTGCGCCAGGGCAAACGCGATCTCCGCGTCCTCGCCCGCGTATTTCGTGGCGTGCTCCACCGATACGTCAGTGAAAAGGAGCTGATGCCCCCGGCTCTTCTCGGTCACCTCGTCGTAGGAAATGGTCTTCCGGCGCAAAATCTCCTTCGCAAGGAAGTCCAGGCCATGCGAACGCACATGGCTTCGAAGCAGATACGAGGCGATCATGGGATCCATTGACACGTTGGCGATATGCACCCCGTGACGGCGGAAGATGGTGTCCTCGTATTTCACGTTCTGGGCGATGACCTCTATTTCCGGGTCCTCGAGCAGGGGCCCGACGATCTCCAGGACATCCTTCAGATCCATGGTCGCGCCCTGCGTGTGCGCCACCGGAACGTATACGGCCGCATAGGGTTCCCACGACAACGCAACCCCCACTATCCGGGCGACAACCGCGTCCACCGACGTCGTCTCCAGATCCACCGCAAAGCGCCCCGCCTCCCTGATCTTCTCCGCCGCCTCCAGGAGATCGCTGCGGCGGGACACGGTCCGGTACACGGGCTCCTGCTCCGGCTCCAGAGAAGTTTCATCCACGCCGAAGAGCCGCTCCTTGAGCTGACGCAGCTCGAATCGATCGAGAACCTCTCCCAATCGCGAAGAGGACGGCTCACCGTATAGCGTGGACTCCAGGCTCACATCTATGGGCACCGAATCGTCCAGTGCCACGAGCCGCCTGGACATCCTCGCGTCCTGCGCATGTTCCGCAAGACGTTTACTCATGGCCTTTGACTTGAGTTGATCGAGGGATGAGAGGAGCTGCTCCAGGCCGCCGAACTCTCTCAACAGGGGCGCGGCGGTCTTGGGACCAACCCTCGGCACTCCGGGGATGTTATCAGAGCTGTCCCCCGCCATTGCCAACAGGTCGCCGAGCAACGCGGGGGGAACACCCCACTTCTCCGTCACCGCGTCCTCGTCCCAGATCTTGTTCTTCATGGTGTCGAGCATGAGCACGCCCGGTCCGACCAGTTGCATCAGATCCTTGTCCCCCGAAACGATCACGACCTTCATCTTTTCGCGGCGGGCGACTTTCACCGCCGTGGCGATCAAATCGTCCGCTTCGTAGCCGTCGCATTGCAGCACCGCCAGATCGAACGCCTCGACCAGCTCCCTGATGAACGGAAACTGAACCTTGAGGTCATCCGGCGGCGGCGGGCGGTTGGCCTTGTACTCCGGAAAGATCTCTTTCCTGAACGTCGGCGTCTTCGAGTCCATGGCCACCGCCACGTGAGTGGGCGAATGCTCCTTGAAGAGCGAGGTGAGCATGTTGGCTACCCCGAAGACCGCGCCCGTGGGCGTCCCGTCGGATCTGGCGAGGTAACCCACCGAGTAGTAGGCCCTGAAGATGAACGAGGACACATCGATCAGGTAGAGCGCATCCTGCGCGCCCTTGTCAGGGAGGGGATTGCTCGGATAGTCATTCATACAACCGGGTTATCGGATGGGGGGAAACGGGTCAAGGCCTCGGCAGGGCAAACGTCAAACACCGGTTTTTGATCGTAGGGGCGGGTCCCCGTGCCCGCCCTGACACGTCGACGACAGGGCAACCACGGGGGGTTGCCCCATATGCGTTAACCTAAGATCCAGCTTTCAAGAAGACCAGCGAGTTTTGATGCCTGTAGTTGTCGTTCACGAGGTGGTTCATGGAGATTCAGATCTCCACGTTTGGTCCTATCAAGAAGCTCCGACAAACTCAGCGACGGACAAAAAGCTTCTCTCAGCGCAGGAATAGCCACGGCGGTCCATCTCCACAGATGCGGTTCTTCGGTTTCAATGTAAGTCGTGTTGCTATGGCTTGGATAAGGAAAACCCCCAGGGGAAAAAATCCGCTGCGTGGCGGTAGAGTTTTTCAAGCAACAGGGCGACGACAAGCTTGGCGATAATCCATGTCTCCGCAGCTTTCGGATTTTTATGAGGTAGCTTGCCAAGTTGCAGCAGCTGTTTGTGACGCTTGAATGCGATCTCAATTTGCCAGCGAAAGCGATATAACTCCGTAACATCAACCGGATGGAGTTGTTCTGTCGGCAAGGTCGTAAAAAGCATCACATACCCTGCTGCCTTAAGTGAGCGCGGATCGATTTTCTGCTGTTTTTTCTGAGCGTTCCGCCTCAATTTGTCTCGGGCTTTTTTAGCAATTGGAATAGGAAGCTTAACAGCTACGATGCGCGCGGACAGCACGTTGTCGTCTTCATCTGTCATGTAAACTGGCCAATCACCAACCTGGCCAACCTTTAGGTTTTTCACAAGGGAAAGTGCGCTAACTTTTTTCCCACGTTCATTGTTCAGACGGTGGTGGTTCCACTTCATGCGCAGGAGCACATGCCCACCAGAAGCAACGACTGCTAGTATTCCACGAACGCGGTGATAACCGCGATCAGCGATGAGAACATCTCCTTGGCGGCATGGTGTTCTCTCCAGACCTTCACCCTTTTTAACAGTGGTTACTTCGTGCCAGTCGCAACCGAGAGTTGTTAGATCCAGCGAATAGTGAATGCGCCAGTCGCTAGTTTTGCTTGCCGGATATTGAATCGTTGTGCTGTCAACAGCTCGCGGTCGAAAGCCATCTGGAAACGACGGGCGACAGCGGAATTCTTGGCAGAGTTCTTCTGCGATCCACCGCAGCCAAGGCCCAGATGTTTTCAGGCGTTTATGCAAAGCCACTGGTGACATAGTCGCTATCCCAGCCGCCTTCGCACGAACGGTTGTGGTTCTCAGCCCACCGTCACTGATAGCGTGATACAATATTAACCTAAGAAGCCTGGACGGGGAGTCGGTATATCGGATGCGTTGAAACGCATTTAGCTCCTTCGCCTTTTCCTTCCAACCTTCCGGAAGCATAGTTTCAATGATATTCCACTCGTCCGACAATGGGCTGCGTTCGTTTTTCATGCATTAACAATACATCCATGCATGTCAGCAAATCAACTTCTTAGGTTAACGCATATGGGGGGTTGCCCCTACAGACGATGACGTGTCCCCATTCGTAGGGGCGATGCCTGCGTCGCCCTGATCTCGAAGCAGGACAAACATCCCCAATAAATGATAAAATGCTCTCACGTTCACAACAAAAGGCAGAGTAATGAGGTACTTGCTTTTGATGGCCCTGGCGACCGTGCTGGTTTGTGGCGGATGCTCGCATGTTTCATCCATCGGAGATGCCGGGCCTGATGTGGACACTGATGCCGACACTGATGCCGACACTGATGCCGACACTGATGCCGACACTGATGCCGACACGGACACCGATTCGGACACTGATACCGATACTGATACCGACACTGATACCGACACTGATACCGGCCCGGTCGAGTGCAACCTGGGGGAGTACATTGGTAGTTTCACGATCAGCACACAATCGGATGTCGCAACACTCGCGGGATACACATCGATTTCGGGCGGGATTGGAATCTACTGCCCTTTGTGCACCGACCTGAGCGACTTGATTTGCCTCACCTCGGTGGGTTGGGACTTGGCTGTCGGAGACAACAACGCCCTCACCAATTTGGATGGGCTGAACGCCCTCACCTCGGTGGGTGGGAACTTGTGTCTAGGTAGCTCTTTTCATGGCGACAACCCAGTCCTTGCAAACCTGGACGGGCTG
>JAUXHN010000046.1 GCA_030621515.1 Deltaproteobacteria bacterium
CTACGGCGCCGGCGGTCTCGCCTGGACCAAGCGCGCGGACGGAAAGTTCACCGGGCCCCTGGCCAAATTCGTCGACGAGGCGCTCGAGAAGGCGCTTCTTGGCGAAGCCGGAATGAAGGACGGCGACCTGGCCCTTTTCGTGGCGGATCGGGACGCAGGCGTTGCCCGCACGGCGGCGGGCAGACTTCGCGGTCACCTCGGAAACAAGTTGAGCCTGGTGGACCCCGACGAGTTCGGTTTCATATGGGTGACCGACTTCCCCATGTTCGAGCGGGACGAGGAGACCGGCAAGCTCGTGGCAATGCATCACCCGTTCACGTCTCCCAATTCCGAAGATCTCGATCTGCTCTCGACCGACCCCCTGAAGGTCAAGACCCGCGCCTACGACATTGTCATCAACGGCCAGGAGGTGGGAGGGGGGTCCATCCGTATTCACAACCGCGAGGTGCAGTCACGGGTGTTCGAGGCGTTGGGCATCGGCGAGGAGGAAGCCGGGCGGAAGTTCGGATTCTTGCTGGAGGCCCTGTCGTACGGAGCGCCCCCCCACGGCGGGCTGGCGTTCGGCTTCGATCGGCTGGTGGCCATCCTCGTGGGCGCGGACTCCATCCGGGACGTTATCCCCTTCCCCAAGACGACACGGGCCGCCTGCCTGATGACAGAGGCGCCGGCACAAGTGGATACGGAGCAGCTCGCCGAGCTGGGAATAGGGCTCATCGAGAAATAGCCGGCGCGGTAATGCTGGACGAACGCGACGTATTCGGAATAGGCTTAAATATACAGGTGAAAACGACAGTCTCTAATGTGTTGCCTTCTTTTCGCGGGAGAATAATGAAAATGAAAAAGACATTTATTATCGGGCTCATGATGGCGGCGGTTTCAGTCGTGTTCTACACCCTTGCCGGGTGCGAGATCGAGAACGAGGACGGCGAGACCGAACAGGTTGTCATCTCCGCCGAGTGTAACTGGTACGGGGGCGTCGAATGCGATCTCCAGTGCGATAGTTTCGAGTTCTGGGTCTCCTGCGAAGGGGAAATGGACATCGATTGCGACCCTCACTGCGACGAGTTCGACCTCAGCGTCGAGTGCTCTGCGAGCTGCGAGGCGGATTGCGGCCTCGAGTGCACCGGCGACTGGAGCGTGACGGACTGCGAGCTCTACTGCCAGGGTGATTGCTCGGCATCCTGCGAGGCCGAGTGCTCCGCGTCCGCCGACGAGGCCGAGTGCGCAGGCCACTGCGAGGGTTACTGCGAGGGTCACTGCCATGCGGGCTGCGAAATCGAAGCGCCCGATTGCGACGGATGGTGCGAGGCGTCCTGCGAGGGTGAGTGTACCGCGGAGGCCAACATCGACTGCCACCTGTGCAACGTGGATGTCTACGTCGATTGCGAGGGCGACATGAACATCGACTGCCACGGCGGGTGCGACTCGGACGGTGTTCTCGAGTGCAACGGCGAGTTCATCGACAGGAAGGATCTCGAGGCCGCCGTGGATTGGGTGAAGGCCCACATGACCGCCGAGGTCACCTTCGAGGGAGACGCCGAGTGCTACGGCAACACCTGCTCCGCCGAGGGCAGCTGCGCATTCGAGTGCGCCGTCGGATCCACCGGCAGGGGCGCCAACGCCCTGGGCACCGGCCTGTTCGTCCTTCTCCTCGGCGCCGTCCTGGTCATTCGCCGCAAGCGGGGATAGCTCACACCAAACGGAAGTGAAAGACGATGCGTGGAATATCGTTCCTTTTTGTCGGGTCAGTGATCGTCCTGTTGCTTGGTTGTCATCACACCGGCAGCCTGAACGGAGATGCCGGTCCGGATACCGACACGGACACCGATACCGACTCGGATACCGATACGGACACCGATCCGATCGAGTGTAATCTGGGTGAGTACAGCGGCAGTTTATCTATCGAAACGCAATCGGACGTTGCAACCCTCGCTGGGTACACATCGATCTCGGGAGACCTGGATATAGAATGCCATTCTTGCACCGACTTGAGCGATCTGTTTTGCCTGGCCACGGTAGACCGGTGCTTTTTAATCGCCGACAACACCGCCCTGACAAACCTGGACGGCCTGAGCGGCCTCACCTCGGTGGGCGAGGCCTTTTTGATCAGTGACAACGACATCTTGACCGATCTGGGCGGTTTGAGCGCCCTCACATCGGTGGGAGAGAGTTTATCTATTTCGCTCAACGACGTCCTCGCCAATCTGGATGGTCTTGGCGCCCTCACATCGGTAGGCGGGTACCTGGGCTACGGGTACCTGGGCATTGCGGGCAACAACGCCCTGACAAACTTGGACGGCCTTAGCGCCCTCACATCGGTGTTCGATGACGTTATTATATTCGAAAACATTGTTCTTCCTGACTGCGAGGCGTGCGATCTTCTGGACCAGCTCACCAGCGGACCAAATAGCATCGATGTCTACGACAACCTCGACGATTCATGTACGCCCGTTCCAGACAATTGTCCGTAGATGATACTTGTCGAGTCCTTGCTTCTTTTTATTTTGACAAGCGATGCGGGTCGTAATACGTTCCAGTCTCAATGTAACACAACCCAGGAAAGGAGACATAGGAGTGTCCAATCAGAGCGATTTTTCCATGCATGAAGACGCCATCAAGGCGATCGACGCGAAGGTCGTCAAATACCCCAATATGCCCGTCGGCATATACCTCCAGGAGGGAGAGGACCTCTACGCCTGGACCAACGACGACCGTGCCGCCTTGCTGGCCGCCGGACTCCCCGAGCCAGTAATCGACGAGCTTCCCGGCCGGATCGGCGCGGTGAGGTACATCCAGAGCCGGTGGAACAGCAAGCGCTTCACCAAGGAGGAGGCCCAGAAGCAGTTCGCGCTCCTGGCGCCTGTGGCCTACGACCTGCGCGATACGCTCGTTCACGACATGCTGTACGCCTACCGCAGGCACCCCGACCTGAAGAGCCGCGTTCAGGCCATCGCCGACGGAAGCGGCGACTCCGACATGATCCAGGATCTCTCCGACCTCGGCGTCCACGGCAAGAACAACCCCGAGCCCCTCGCCGCCGTCAACTTCGACATGAACAAGCTGGACGAAGCGGCCGCCAAGAGCGATGAGCTTGCCAGCCTGCTCGGCGTCGCCCACGGCGAAAAGGCCGTCGACAAGGAGACCAAGATCCTGCGCGACAAGGCCTACACCTTCCTCAAGGAGTCCGTCGACGAGATCCGCGACTGCGGCCAGTACGTCTTCTGGCGCAACGAGGAGCGGTCGGTGGGATATGCAAGCGCCCACAAGAGGCGAACGCGTTCCGCCGCCAAGCCCGCGACTGCCGAGCCCGAGATCGCAGACGCTCCTTAGATCTTCAAGACATTCCTGCTGCGGGGAGAGACCAAAACCACCGGGGGGACGTGTAAAACCCCGGGGGACGGCTCCAACCATGCGGGGGGAGGTTCGATCTATCTGGGGGAAGTACGGAATACTGCACGTGGGTTCAGTAAAACTGTCCGGGGGATGACTCCGACCATGCGGGGGACGGCTCGATCTACTCGGGGGAGAACGAAATACTGCACGCGGGTTCAGTGATTTGCGTGTTTGAAGGATCTCGGCCGCCAGTCGAACCGCATCGGCAACCGTGTCAACTTGGAGTCAATATGGCAATAAGTCAGGAGATTGATCTGTAAACATCCCCAATCCCATGAAATAGTACCAAGTGTCCGTGCCGTCTATTTCCATCTCGTTATAATGGTGTTTGTTATCGAGAATAACTCGTCGTTCTGAGCATCCATGCAGCCGCCAAACGTTTTTCAATTCATCAAGCCCAAGAAAGATTCCACTGTGACTGCCGTACACCCCTGATGCGTCTAAACGAGTGTTCATTACCAAGTAGCTGCCGTATAATTTACCTCCTTTTTGCCAGATTTTGTCCCGAGCATGTTTGTCCCATCGCATTATCGCATCCATGTAGAACCAGTCCGTCATGTTTTCGATGTATGGCTTCACAGGCACTTCCGACGATACCCAATGGAAGACCGACGATGCGAATTCGGTGCACCAGCTTTCACCGTAATCGGCAATATATCTGGTACCGTCCGGCGCCTTCGCTGGTGACGCACCACCTACTACCGCGGGGTAAGTGCCGTTCGGAAGAACAATGTCTACCCATGGGTTATGTGGCATTGGAGGCGAGGGGCTATAATTCAAGTCGTCCAAGTCTTGGCCACCTACAAGACCGCGTTCAGATAGGTTCCATTCATATATTGCCCGATTCGTTACCGCGGTACGCAGCTTGGTCAATTCGGGATGGAGTGCGGTATGATCGACAGATTTTCCCACGGCTCCGTAGTAAATGTCAGATGTTATTCTGTTCCTTTTACTACATGTGCCGCCGGTGAACATAAACCAATAATCGGGACTTCCACCACTGTCGACACAACCGATTTGTACTGGTATTGGAGGCAACCACGGCAAGGTCGGTACTAAACGAAAATACATAAGCCCAACAGCGTACACTTTTTTGTCGCCACTAAACGCCAGCTTATCACGGATCTCCAAGTCCACCCTATGGTCCGAATTATAGGGGAATCCGAACATCTTTTTATGTTTGTAAACCCACTTGTAACCATCCCACTCCTTGGGCACTAAACCCCGCATTATTAACTTTTTATCAAATTCGTTGATATTATCGAGTTCGTAAACTACGGCTACAATGTGATTTGCGTATTGCCTGATAACGAAATCATTGATTACCGCCCTTATCGTAAAACCGTCATCTCTGACTTCATTGCCAAACTCCTTGTATACGTATTCAGTTTCGTCAATATACTCATCGCAATCATCATCTACCCCGTAAAAACCTCTTTCACTTTGACGAGGCCTTATTTGCCTATATTCTCGCGGTTCCAGGGGAGAAGTCGGAGTCATATACTCGTGGAATAGCTTTTCCATTTCATCGGGTTCTACGGGATGAGGCCAACCATCCCAATAATAGACGCTATGATCGCATCTTCTTTTCTCTGTAAATTGGATTGCATATTTGGGAACGGATTCTCCAGGACACATACAATGTTCTTCATCTGGACACGTATATTGCTTGGCTACACAATTGGTGCAGGTTGTGTCGCAATATTGACAAGTAGGGACATTTCCTTTGTGAATTAGCGGCCCACTGGGATCGTATATGTATCTGTCGCACTCCCATGCAAACCCGTCTTTATCCTCATCGCAATTCAGGGGCAAACACCATACTTTCTTTGGTTCCCCATCGAGTTCCAATAATTCCGGCTCTTCGGAATCTTCATCCCAGGAATCGTAGCCCTCGCTGGCACTTAACAACGCCGCAATGACATCGGGATCGGTTAGATCGAGGGTCATATCTTCGTTGGATTGCCCGACAGAATCCGCATCGCAACCGGCAAGGGCGGATAGAATAAGAAAAATGGTAATCGCAAATATAATCGCGAATATCTTATGCTTTGCATTGTTGTTCTTCATCGCAAACTCCTTTTTTCTTTTTGGTTGTTTTTCTCTTCTATCCATCACTCATATCTACGGCAACGAACGATTGCTGTGCCATCCATTTCGATAGCGACAAACTTACCATTATGCAAGTCCACTGCCCATGCCAGGTCCATTTCGCCATAGGGGGTTGCCGTCCAATAAGGTTGAGGGGGATCTCCAAAAACAGCAATGCAAGAATCGCTCTGGTCGCAGCGGTCACAAAAAATCAGATCATCATCATCGAAATTACCATCGCAGTTGCCAAGCAGTTCGGCATATTTGGTGTGATATGGCACGAGGTAACCCTCAGGACAGCTGTCCGATGCGGACTCCCAATCAATATGCTTCGAATCTCCTTCGCACGTCTCGCCGTTCCATGTCTGTCCGACGTCGCAACGACACCAAAAAACTCCATTGACCTCCACTTCGCCGGCGCAGGGATCTCCGTAAGGATAGGAGTCCGTGTCGGTATCGGTGTCGCTGTCGGTATCCGAATCTGTGTCCGTATCGCCGTCGGTGTCGGAATCGGTATCGGTGTCGGCGGTCCCGCCGTCAATGTTCGCCGGAATATCCGAGCACCCGGCAACGAACAGGGCGAACAGCAGACAAACCGCAACGCTTGCTCGAGTAATAACCATCTTGCACCTCTCTTTGATTTTCAAAGTATACAGGCAACGGCGTCCGAACGGGGATTTTTTCCCGCCGACGCGCGCCTTGCCTAAAAACGACGAACTCCTTCTCGCCTTCTCAAGCGGGGCCGAAGGGCAATTGACATTCGTGCCCACGCGCGGATAAATTCCCTGCATGCCACAAAACCCCAAATTGAAATATATCGACAGGGACAGGATGAACCTCATCGGGCTCATGCTCGGGGGAATTCTCGAGGAGAGCATTGCCACTCCTCGCGGATCGGCCCTCGTCCGAAAGCTCCGGGGCGCCGTCGGCGTGACGGCCGGCAAGATGCGGATCACCCTGCGGTTCGATGAAGAAGGAGTGACCGTGGTCCGCGGGATCGAGCCGGGCACCAGGGCCCGGGTGAAGGGCTCCCTCGACGGGTTGCTGCAGGTCAGCCTGGGTCGCGGGGCGGTTCGCTCGTTCCTGACCGGCGAGGTCTCGTTCTCGGGAAATCCGTTCTTCGTGCTCAAAATGCTGCCGCTCCTGAGGGTGGACCGGTCGAGGAGGGCAAAATGAAGATGACGCCACTTCAGACGAAGAAGCTCTTTGAAAAGGTCATCCCCGAAGAGCGGCTGACCATCGACGAGGACACCCTGGACAGATACTCGCGGGATCAGACCGAGTGCGAGCCGGGGCGCCCGGATCTGGTTGCGTTCGTCGAGACGGACACGGAGATGGTGGAGATCGTCAAGATCGCTTCAAAGTACCGGGTACCCCTGATACCCCGGGTCGCGGGAACCAACCTCGGGGGGCTCTCATTGGCCGCCCGCGGCGGCGTGATCCTCGATCTCACCGGTATGAACAAGATCCTGGCCGTCAACGAGACCGACATGCTGGTCGTCATAGAACCGGGGGTTACCTTCCAGCAACTTGTGGACGAGCTCAGGGCCCGGGATCTGCCATTGACCATCGGCATCCCCCTCTCCCCTCCGGAGACCTCGGTCATGGCAAACTGCCTCATGGACGGACTGGGCAATCTCTCCCTGCTTCACGGCACCATGGGCGAATGGATCGCGGGACTGGAGGTCGTGCTGGCGTCCGGAGAGGTGATCCGGACTGGCGCCTGGGCCGTCTCCGACGTACCGTTCTCCCGCGCTCCGCTTCCCGATCTCACGGGCCTGTTCGTCTCCTGGCAGGGCACCACCGGTCTGGTCACCAGGATGGCGGTTCAGCTCAAGCCGAACCCTCCGCTTCGAAAAAAATTATTTGTCCTCACCTACGACCGGCACCACACCTACGACATGATGCGCAGATTCGCCAGGCTCAAGATCTTCGACGACATCGGCGGCCTCTCCTGGCCCACGGGCAAGATGCTCTACGGCGTGGAAAAACCCCTGGAAAGAGATCCCGACGAGCCGGAGTTCTTCACCTATCTCGATGTCTCCGCGTTCAGCCCTGCCGAACTCCGGTTGAAACTCGAGATGGTGGTAGCCGAGCTGAAGGATCTGCGCGAGAAGGGCGCCGTGATAGAAGATCCCTTCGATCTGGACACCATCTGCGCCATCAGCCCCAAGTTTCTGAAGTTCGCCGTGTTCCCGACGGATCTGGACTTCCTGACCGACAACCCCGGTGGCGGGCTCACCTGGGTGGGAACTTACGGACCCATGAGCAGGTTCGACAAGGCGGCCGATCTGGGTATCGAGATCATGGACCGGCACGGCTTCCCGCCGATCATTGTTTCGAGGCCCATGAAGGGCGGGCACTTCGGCGTGCTGCGCTTCATATCCACCTTCAAGAGGGACGATGAAGAGGACACTGCCAGGGTGGGGCGCTGCAACCGGGAGCTGACCGACATGGTGCTCGAGCAGGGGTTCGTCCCGTACAAGACCCCCGGGTGGGCGGTGGAAAAGATATTGCCCGGGATGTGGCCGGGGACCCACGATCTCATGAGGCGCGTCAAGGCGCTGCTCGATCCGAAGGGGATCATGAATCCCGGCCGCTGGCAGTTGGATCCGTAGTAGGGGCGCACCTGCGTGTGCGCCCTGTTCGTCACCGTCAACGTTTTCACCAGGGCAACCACAGGGGGTTGCCCCTACATCAGAAAATCATCATCGCGTGGATTCCGGTGTTGAAGAAGAAGGCATCGTGCTTGCCTGAAAATTTCGAACAAGAGGAAGAAGACTCCGCGATCACTTCCTGATTGGTTGTCGGATTGACATTTCCGGTCGGCCCGCCCTCGATATCGACGCAGGTGGTGAAGAAGAACGGCTCGTAGACGGTCACCACTATCCCCAGGGAGAACCGCTCGGCGAGCTTGAAGTCCAGGCCCAGGGAGTAGTCCAGACTGATCCCGTGATTGGTCGATTTCGTACCCTGACCGGCTTCATTTTCCCATGAGGTGGACCTGATAAAATATCCCAGGTGCAGACCGAGCACCGGCTCCACTACGTTCTGCCTTCCGAGGGGAAAGAAGCGCGCCCCCAGTCTTATAACGTTGAACCTGCCGGAGAGGTCGAACACATCCGGGTCTGTGTTCTTGAGGATCTGCCCGGTGAACGTCTCACCGGCTTCCAGCACCAGCCAGGGGAGGATCCCGTAACCTACCAGCGCGTGCCCGCCCAGCCCGAAGTCCCCGTCCGGGGTGGTCTTGCAGCCCCCGGACGACGCGCACTCGGAGGACTCGAAGCCCAGGCTCACGAAGATCCCCACCGGTACGTAAGGCTCCTCTTCTTCTTCCTCCTCTTCCACCAGGACAATATCCGGCAGCGGTGAGACCACAGGAGGCGACGGCGTGGGCGCAACGACTACGGGAGGCGCCTGCGCGGCCTTGGAGACACACTCGCCGCTCGCGGTGCATTTCTCATCGCTATCGCACGGCGGGTTGCACATGCTGATGCACTTGCCCTCATGGCACAAGTATCCTGAACGGCACTTGGGGAAACACTTCTTGCTTTCGTCGAGGTCACCTTCGTCGGACTTGCTCTCGGCCTTTTCTGTCGCTTCAGACTTCGAAGCGGGATCCTCCGCCCAGTCCTTGTACGGATCATCCTCTACCTGCGCCGCAGCCGCCGTGGACGCGAGAACCGAGCACACGAAAGCGACCGCCGCAATAAATAGTGATTTACATATCATCATTCATGAGTACCAGAACACGCATCATTTGGGTATACTCCGTTGCTTCGGGATATCATTAGACAGCGCAACCAAGATACGAGGAGAAATGTAATGTCGTGCATAATTGCCGTTAAAGGCAGAGAGATCCTGGATTCCCGTGGCAATCCGACCGTGGAGGTGGACGTTGTTCTGGAATCGGGATACGCGGCGTCCGCCAAGGTTCCGTCGGGCGCGTCGACAGGTAAACACGAGGCCGTCGAGCTTCGCGATGGAGACAAGAAGAGGTACGGCGGCAAGGGAGTTCTGAAGGCCGTGACCGCGATCAACGAGGAGATCGCGGCAAGGGTGATCGGAATCGACGCCATGAACCAGCGGGAGCTCGACCTCATGATGATCGAGCTGGACGGCACCGAGAACAAGGGACGATTGGGCGCAAACTCCATTCTCGGCGTCTCCATGGCCGCGGCGAGGGCTCAGGCTGCCGAAATCGGCATCGAGTTGTACCGACACGTGGGCGGACTGGGGGCGTACCACCTCCCGGTCCCGATGATGAACATCCTCAACGGCGGCTCCCACGCGGACACGAATGTGCAGGTGCAGGAGTTCATGATAGTGCCCACGGGCGCGCCCAACATGCTGGAAGCCGTGCGCATGGGGTCGGAGGTTTTTCACGAGCTCGGTCGCATGCTCAAGAGCAAGGGACTCTCCACCGGCAAGGGCGACGAGGGCGGATACGCTCCCAACCTGCCGAGCAACGAGGCGACCATCGAGCTGATCCTCCAGGCCGTCGAGGGAGCGGGGTACAAGCCCGGCGAGGATATCTCGCTCGCCCTCGACTGCGCAGCTTCCGAGTTCTACGAGTCGGGCGTGGGCTACTTCCTGGACGCAAAGGACGGGGAGGCGCTCGACTCGGGCGCAGTGATCGATCGGTACTCCAAATGGATCGAGGAATATCCCATCATCTCCATCGAGGATGGACTCGACGAGGACGACTGGGAGGGCTGGACCGCGCTCAACAAGGCCATCGGCGACAAGATACAGCTGGTGGGCGACGATCTCCTGGTCACCCAGGTGACGCGGATCAAAAAGGCCATGGATCTGGAAGCCGGCAACGCTTCGTTGATCAAGCTCAACCAGGTGGGCACCCTCACGGAGACTCTCGACGCCATCTATCTGTCGCAGCGCGCGGGATGGGGTGTGGTGATCTCGCATCGCTCGGGGGAGACGGCCGACGATTTCATCGCCGACCTTTCGGTAGCCACCAACGCCGGTCAAATCAAGACGGGATCCCTGTCGCGATCAGAGCGCGTCACCAAGTACAATCGCCTCATCCGCATCGAGGAAGAGCTCGGAACCGCCGCAGTATTCGGCATGTAGGAGACCCCACCCCCAACGACGGGACACGGGCGCATCGCGATGCGCCCCTACAAGTTGTTCTCGATAAACCGTGTGATGACGGAGAACAGGTGGGTGCGGGATTTCGATTCTCTGATGCCGTGCTTGGCACCCGGGTAGAACATCACCCTGAACGACTTGCCCGCCTCGATTAAAGCGTTCACAAAAAGCCCGGTGTTGGCAAAGTGAACGTTGTCGTCGCCCAGCCCGTGAATCAGCAACAGCGGCACATCGAGCTTTTTTGCCACGTCGAAGAGCGCAGTGGAATCGTAGCCCTCCGGGTTGTCTTTCGGCCTCTGCATGTACCGCTCGGTGTAGGCCGTGTCGTACTGTCTCCAGTCGGTTACCGGCGCAACCGAGATCCCGGCTTTGAAGATATCCTTAGTCAGCAACACGGAACGCAGGGACATGGTGCCGCCATAAGACCAGCCGAAGATCGCCAGACGCTCTGGATCCACGTACGGCTGCTTGGCGAGATAATCTATTCCCGCAAGTTGATCCTCCAGCTCCACCTTGCCGAGGTTCCTGTGAATGGGGGTCTCGAAGTCTTTCCCTCTGCCCGTGCTGCCGCGCCCGTCCATGCTGAAGACCAGGATTCCGCGCCTGGCCAGCAGGTTTCTCCACGCCTGAAATGAGGTTCTGAAGTGATCCTTGACAACCTGGGCGCCCGGCCCGCCGTAAACGTAGATCAGAACCGGGTACCGTCGGGCGGGCTCGAACGCCCGCGGCCTGGTAAGCTGGGCCCAGAAAACCAGGCCGTCCGATGTCTCGATGGGAAAGACGTCGTTGGTCACGGTGTCACAAGAGTAGGAACCGCGATCGCTCAAGGCCACTCCCGTGAGCTCTTTGCCCGCATTGTCGAAGAGGTCGACCGCAGGAGGGCTGTCGAGGGTCGAGTGCCTGTCCACGTACCGGGACGAATCCGGGGAGAACACCGCGTGGTGAACGCCACCTGCGCGAGAGACGCGCTCAACATCCCCTCCCGCGAGGGGTACCCTGTAGATTTCATACGTGACCGGCCTCTTCGCATTCCCCGTGAAGTAAACGTAGCCGTTCTTCTCGTCGACGGAATCGATGGATGTGACTACCCAGTCCCCATCGGTAAGCTGCTTTTCCACCAGGCCGTCGGCGCTCAACCTGTAGATGTGCGCGAATCCGTTTCGTTCCGAGAGCCACAGAAGCTGGCTCCCATTCTTGATGAAGATCGGCTCGCCGAGCAGATTGACCCAGCGGGGATCCCGCTCCTCCACGAACCCCCTGCACACACCGGTCCCTGAGTCGCACATGAGAAGCTCCAGCACCGTCTGCAGCCGGTCCAGTCTCACGACTATCAGCCGATCCCCGTCGGGATGCCAGGTCACCTGGGGGAGATAGATGTCGGTTTCGTCTCCCGTGTCGAGCCACTTGACGGTCACGTCGCCGCCGGCTTCGATGTCCGCAGCACCCACCCGGACCACAGGATTTTGCTCGCCCGCACGAGGGTAAGCCTGGGTTTTCGTGTTGCCGTCCGCGTCCACGACAACTGTTCGCCTGGAAACATTGGTCTCGTCGATTGCATGAACCCACAACTTGTTGCCGTCCGGCGACCAGCCGAACCCGGCCTCCGTCCCGAGCTCTTCACCGTACACCCACGTCACGCCCCCGTAATACCGGTCGTCGGACCCGTCCGACGTGATCTTTTGCTCCACGGCTGTCTTGACGTCCATGACGTAGAGGTTGTTGCTGCGCACATAGGCCACCTTCGCGCCGTCGGGTGAAGCCTGAACGCCCTCCTCGGCTTCATCGGTCTCGGTCAGCCGCGTCAGTTTGCTGTCGAGGCCAATCATGTAGAGGTCGCCCTGCGACTCCAACACCAGACTGTCGTCGTTCAACCACGCAAACCCATCCACCGAAAGATCGGACTTTGAAGTCAGGGGACTCTCCTGCAGTTTTTTCATGTCCATGATCCAGAGGCCCGTCACCTCGTTGGCGTCCCGGTCCTTTCTGCTTCGCAGATTGGCTAGTTTCTCGCCGTTGGGAGACCAGGTGAGGCTGCTCGGCAGCTTGCCGGTGACGGGTGGATCGCCGTAGATACGGGCGATCTCGGGGTCGACGTCCGTGTGGAACTCCATGGCCGATGCGAGGTTCGCGGAAGGAGGGATCGTCGGACCGGAAGGAGAGGATCCGCAAGAAACCAGGCACAGGGAAAACGCCAGGAAGGATATTGAGATTACCGTTTTCATGATCGAAAGCTTAGTAGATGACGTGGGTGTGTAAAGGTGAATTAAAATTACCACTATCGGTGGAGCCGATGGGACTTGAACCCACGACTTCCGCGTTGCGAACGCGGCGCTCTCCCAACTGAGCTACGGCCCCGTGCTTCCAGATGCCCGAGCGGCCCGGGCGGAGGGGATTATATGCACCCTTTTTCGCCGTACAAGACTTTTTAAATAAAAGAAGCTCCGTCGTCTTCCGGACCCGCATCCACATCGGTAATGAAACATCGCCCCAAAAAAATGCCCGTGGGAAGAATTCATCGCGCGGCGAGCATGCGGCATTGTTCTTCCTCCAGCGCGGCTTCACCATCTGCGCGAAGATCGCGATAACACTTGGCCAGCAGGCAATGGACCGCCGGATGGAAGGGGTTCACCGCCACGGCCTTCTCAAGCATCTTCGCCGCCTCTTCGTAACGCTTCAGAGACGTGAGCGCTTTCCCCAACTGGACGAAGACCGTTGCGTGATTCGGATACAGTTGCGCCACAGGCTCCAGGATTTGCACAACCTTCTCGAAGTCACCGAGGTCCAGAAGACAGCCGCCGAGTCGATCCGTGATCTCTGGTGTGTCCGTTTGGGCAAGGGTCCGGGCCCGTCGGTACTCGATGATCGCCGGCTTGATGTGCCCCCGCAGTCGAAGCAGATCTCCAAGCCTCAAGTGGCGCCGTACTTCGTCGCAGAGCACCGACTCCGCGCCGATCCGGTCCGTGACCGCGCCACGCAGGAACCTGCGCTTCATCAGGCCGACCGCCACAGCCGGAGTCTGGCGCTTGCCTCCAGCGGCCTGTTCCCACCACAAGTACAGGCGCCGCACATTGAACTTGGCGACTTTCGTAAAGGCAGCGTCCGTAGTACGTCCCTGGCCAAGCTCATTGAGCAATTTTCCGATCCATCCTGGATCGTCAACCCTCTCGCCCACGTATTTGATGAAGCTCAGAACCTGCGCATAGGCAAGCTGTGCATCTTCCTGGTTGGGCAAATGGGCAACCGAAGGATGAAATCTCGCAAAGGGTATCAGGCGCCGTTCGCGGGCTGCCCGGTCGAGCAAGTACGCCTCCTCGGGAGTGAGATCGCCGATTTCCTCATCCCGCCATCTGCGCTCCATGATCTTTGCGATCCCCTCGTGAAGCCATATGGGAGCCTTGTTGCGGGAGAGCCGGGTTATCAGAACGTGGGTCAGCTCGTGGGCGAGGGTGTCGAGCCATGGGTATCCGGTGGCGAGCACGCGCGGCGACAGGATCATGATCTTGCCAAACTTCGATATACCCACGGTGCCGGTGCGCTCCATCTGTTCCACCGTGAGCCCGCAGTATGCTGAGAGGGATTCCATATCCGGAAGCAGGATGATCTCCATGCCCTTCGGCGGCCTGTCTCCCCACGCTTTCTCCAGGGCCTCGACCTGCTTGAAGAGTGCCTCGTCCGCGTAGGGCACCAGCAACGCGTCGATTCCTGCGGCGTGCCGAAAGACGAAGTTTGAACGTTTTCCCACCGTCGACACCAGGCCGGCCGCGGCGTCGCTCGACAGTTCCACCCGGTCCCGCAGCCTTTTCCAGTCGAGCTCAGTCCGGGCGCCCTCGATGGCTTTTCTGAGATCCACCAGAGCGCCGTCGTAATCGCCTTCGAAAAAACGAAGCTTGCCGGAAATATACTTTCCACGTGGTGTGTCGCGCAGATCGGAACCTATTTTATCAAAACGCACGCGCGCCTCGGACAGCAACAGCGAGTCTATCTCCTCCTCGATGGAGGCAAGGACACCCGGTGCGGGATCGGCCTGCGCAGGACCCGCAATGAGACCGGCTGCGATAAAGATCGCAACCAGGCTAGCCTGCTTACTAGCGTACCAGTATTTCATAGTACCTCTTGATCGCCTCACTGTAGAAGATCGGCAGATCTCCTCTCATCGCCTCGATGATGTCCTCCCGGTATTCGGGCGGCACCTCGAATTCTTCCGGTTTGGGAATGTCGACCTCGCTTTTCAAGACCATCGGTCGGGACTGGAGCGGACTCGTCTCACCTCCCCTGCGAAGATCCTGTCTCAGGCGCGCCAGCCCGTCCAGTGCTTCAGTTTGTGCCTCCAGCGCCTCGCGCAACTTCTTGTCCTCCAGGTGGGTCGTTCCGTCGTTCATGCGCGTGGCCACCGAGTTCAGAGAGCCCAGCGCCTGTCGTGCCAGGAACCTGGTATCCTCGCTCTGTTCCTTGATCCAGGTTCGCAGCCTTTTTGTTCGCGCAAAGAGATGACGCTGCTTTACGGATTGGCGTCGCGCCTCCCGATGATCCCGATCGGAAAAGAGCTGTGACGGCCTTGGATAGGCTCCCTGGATCTCGTCGATCAACCTGGAGGCCGTCCTGTCCACCCTCGCCAATTTGCCGGGCAACTTTCCGTCCAATGGGTCCGCGAGATCTTCCAGAGCGAGCCTCAAATCCCTTAAAACCTGACGGGCCTCATCGAGATCGCCTTGCCCCAGAGCCAGCTCCAGCTCCCTCGCGGCAATGCGAAAGCGAGAGATCAGCTTGCGTTCATGTGAACCCTCCGGGGACTCGATCCCTTCGAGATGCTGCCTCATGGATACGACGGCGGTGAGCTGACGTTTCACGAGGGAGTCGATCTTGCCCTTCATTACCTCAATGACCTTTTCCTGGAAGCGTCGACGCAACGCGATGGTCTTTCTCCGCAGCTGCAACTGACTCGACTCAATTGCCATGATCCTGTCGAGAAGCTCTCCAATAAATTCCTCTCCCTTGCCGAAACGCTCGGTCCGAAACGCCAGGTGGCCGGTTTCCAATTCGGCCATGACCCGGGCCAGCTTCTGCTCCAGGCTCCTGGCGAACTCCAGCGCCTCGGACAGATTGCCCTGCGCAAGCAACGCTCTCAGATGCTTGAGCGAGCCGGCGAAGTCCACCACTTCCAGCGCGGAGGGATTCATGTACACGTCGCTCACCTTGCCGCGCACTGTTTCGATCCCCCGCCCGAGCCCGGAGATCATCTTCTCCATTTTTTCAATGGCGTCCAGAACGGCACGTCGACCGATCTCCGAGCGAGTTCGACCGTACGCCTCGATCAACTCCACGAGATCCGTGCGTTCCTTCTCCAGCTTGCCTCCGTCCTTGACCAGCACGGTGAACTGCTGCTCCATGATCAGATCATCGATGCGTATCACCGCATTCTCTATGATCCGGACAGTCACCCGGTCCACTCCCTGGCGCTTCTTGAAATGCTCCATCGGAGGCCGGTGGAGCCTGGCCTCGTGGAGCAGCTGGTTGGAAAGATCCTCGCGGATCTGTGCGAGAGCCTTACCGGACACGTGCCCCGACAGCGGGTCCAGTTTCATCTGATGAATCAGGCGCGCCATGCGTCCCAGAAGGTCCTCGGTCTGGCTCCGAAGAAGGCCGAAACGCTCCCTTGCCTCCTCCGACTTTCGCGGATTTGCCGGGGGCCTTGTCTGGAGGCGCGCCGCCAACAGATCTACCAGATCATCGAGCACCTGGTCCTGCTCCATGAGGACGCTTTCGTGGCGGCTCGACCTTGTCATTATGTTTACCGCAAACGATCTCGCTCGACCGGGCTTCGGCCCCGAAATCGTGTCGTCGTCGTAGGCCAACAGCTCCATTTCCAGGCGGGACCATGACTCCATCCGGATACTCTGAGGAGACCAGCGGTATTTGCCCTTGACGTGGTCCACCCGATCCGCCACCCGCATGATCGTCCTCGTCGATTCGGTTCGATCCCGGGAGCGCAGAACCATGTCGATTCTGCTGATGCCGTGATCGTCCCGGCCCTCGAACTCGAGAACGACCTCGCCGAACTCATCTACCTCCACATCCCCTACCGGACGCAGCAACCGCAAGGTGGGCGGAGTATCCTCCTCGATCTCCACTACCCTGGCCGGGCCCTCGGTCATCAACGATTCGTTACCCACCTTGAGGGAAAAACTGCCCGGCTCCATCACTGTGAATCGACCGGTGATTCGTCCGTCACCGTGCACTGTCAGGGGTTGCTCCGAGCTGTTTCCCAGGCATATCGAGCCCTCGATCACATCGGGGACCAGGACCCGCCCCTCCAGGATCGCGGTGGTGCCCAGCGGCGCCACGAAACCGCCGGAGGTATCCAGCAACCGACGCTCCTCTTTGTGAAAATATTCCGGGTAGCGCAGCGTGAGCTTGAGATCGCTCACTACCGGTGCCCTGGCGATCGTTCTTTGCGTCCTGGAGTCGAGCACGTGAGGCTCTTCCCAAAACAGGTTCATCCCGGTTTCCATTATCGCCGGGATGGATGCGTGCACCGTTGCAACGCCCCCCAGAGCGATCGCCAGCGCCGTCGCCGGAAGAGCGAGGATCTTCGCCGGGAATACCTTGCCGCCCGGTATAATGGCAAGTCGATCCGCCATGGCCTGGAGGTGCTTCGCAAGCAACGTAGCGCAGAAGGATCCGTCCTCCGGGCGTCTTGCCAGCTGGCTGGCGGACAGGACATCCGAGGCGATCTTTGGAAAGGCGCGGCCCACACGTCGGGCTACCGCGTCCAGATTCGAAATTCGAATCAAGGGGCGCAGGACGGTCAAACCGAGGATCGCCAGATTCAGCGCGATGAGGAATAACCAACCGGCCGCCCGCAGCGGCGCCCCTTCCCACCATCCGAGCGCGGCGGCAAGAAGCGTCAGCATTGTCACGGAGCCGGCCGCAACCCAACCCGCACCGGACGCGATGGTCAACAGTCGCCCCCTCTTCCGGAAGCCGATGAGCGAGCGGATTACATCCGCAGCCGCATCTTCGTCGTGCTTGTTGTTTCTTTTGGCCTTCATCGTCTATAAACGAAAAGCAAATTCAACCGCCAATAAGGCTCACCGGAGAATAGTATGAGCATCGTGGGCAAATTGACAATCAAATGAAACAGAGCACGCCCGGGCCGCAGACTGCTCGTCGCATCATCGCTGTCGGATCCGGCACGGGCGGTGTGGGAGCCAGCATGATCGCTACGAACCTGGCCATCTTCATGGGCCAGATCGGCAAGCGGGTCGCGCTGATAGACGCCAACCTGGCGAGCCCGGGACTTCACGCGTGGTTGGGGGCCGATCGCCCGTCCAGGACCATCGGCGACTTGCTGTACGAGCGGGTCGACAATATCGAGGACGCTCTCGTGGAGACAAGAGTGGCCGGGCTCTTCCTGCTTGCCGGGGTGTCGGACCTGATGAGCGGCACGTCACTCGACGAGAAGAAGATCAATCACCTCATAGCGGCCATCAGGAGCCTGGAGGTCGATTATGTCCTCGTTGACCTGCCGAGCGGAATGAATCCATTGGCCATCAATCTGTTGAGCCGTGCAGATCTTTCGATCATTGTCACGGTGGGTACTCCGGATTCCGTAGAGGCCACCTTTCGCCTGATGGCGGCGGTCTTCCTCCACCGGCTGCTGCGGCACCCTCAGGCCGATCCGGTAACGCGGGAGGTGCTGGTGGAGATGGGGCAAAGGGCGGGGTTGCCTCCCAATCCACGAGAGATCGTGGCGAGGCTCACCGATCTCGAAAGCCCGTTGAGCGAGGCGGCGCAGGAGCTGTCCACCACGTTTCATCCAAACCTGATTGTCAACCAGACAAGAATCAAGGCGGACGAGTATCTGGGTGAAGCCATGGTCTCCGCCTCGGTGCGCTGGATCGGCCTGCTGCCACGGCTGCTCGGAAGTGTTGGATGGGACGACAACGTCTGGTTGGCTTTACGCAGGAGCCTTCCGCTCCTGATCGAGTTTCCTCGCAGCCGGGCCTGCAAGGATCTCGAGCGGATCGTGCGCAAGATGCTCAGCCAGGAGTTCAAGGATCTGTTTTCGGCCACGCTCATTCCGCCGGTGACCGAGGACCAGAATCTCTACGAGTTGCTCGAAATCTACCCGGGCGCATCCGAGGAGGAAGTACGCCGCGCTCTCAAGCAGATCAAAGAGTGGTTCGGTCCCGACGGTCTCGCGGGGCAAGGTTCTTGCACCGTGGCGCAACGGGAAGACTATCAAAGAAGAGCCGAAGAGGCGCACGCGGAGTTACTGGATAGGTCCAAGCGTCGGCAGTACGATCGGAGCAATTTTCCGGACGGGTTTGCCACTGCGCGCGAGCATCGCGATCAGGAGCGTACCAGCATCGCCGGCACCGTGGCCGCCACCCACGATTCACTTCCCGAGGTCGTGCTCTCAGACGACCAGTTCGTTGACGGCGTCTTCATGGGCGAGGTGCGTCGAGAGCGCAATGTGGAGCTGACCGATATTTCCAACCGTGCCAAGATCTCCATCTCTTACCTCAAGGCGATCGAGGAGGAGCGATTCGAGGATCTTCCGGCGGCGGTTTTTGTGAGGGGGTTCGTCACCGAGTTCGCCAGATTCCTGAAGATCAATCCAAGACGCGCGGTGACGGATTTCATGGCAAAGTACGAGGCTTTCGCACATAAAAAAGTGAAATAGTATCGCCTGCGAGCGCGTTGACTTGGGTGGGGGAACAAGCTTTAAGTGAGCAACCGAGATCAACTGATATCGAATTGAAGGTGAGTTGAAACAATGAACACAATCCTCAACACTTTTCTGGTCGAGAGCGCGCCCGGACCCCCAAAAGGCAGCGCGGGCAGCATTTCACAGATGATAGCGCTGGTGATGGATGCGTCCCCGGTGGTCAAAGGGGTCATCGCGTTGCTCTTCTTTTTCATTCTCGCCTGCATTTTCATCATCATTTACAAGTACATCCAGATCCAACGCGCGCAGAGCCAGACACACCGTTTCCTGGGCATCTTCTGGGAGTCCAAGAGGCTCGATGAGATCTACAAGGCCGCCGAAAAACATCATCGCAGCCCGATCTCCCAGCTTTTCAAGGCCGGCTACATCGAGTTGTCCAAATTGAAAGGCGCAGCGGAGCAGGACGGCGATGCCAGGGCCGACGAGACCCACGCCGGAGACATCGGCAACGTGGAGAGGGCCCTTCGTCGGGCGTCCACAGCAGAGACCACTCACCTGGAGAGCATGGTGCCTTTCCTGGCAACCACCGGATCCATTGCGCCTTTCGTGGGATTGTT
Organism: Deltaproteobacteria bacterium; assembly: GCA_030621515.1. Classification (GTDB taxonomy): domain Bacteria; phylum Myxococcota_A; class Polyangia; order JAAYKL01; family JAAYKL01; genus JAUVAN01. The sequence continues at coordinate 19,882 of JAUXHN010000046.1, forward strand.
CGGGACGGTTATCGGTATCATGATCTCCTTTATCGAAATCAACAAGAGCGGGTCCGCCGGGATGGATGTGGTTTCTCAGGGTATTTCCGAGGCGCTCATCGCCACGGCCATCGGCCTGCTCGCGGCGATTCCGGCGGTCATTGCGTACAATTATTTCTTGAGAAGGATTCACGTTCTGTCCTCGGAGATGGAGAACTTCTCCTCGGATTTCCTGAACATCGTGAAGAGGCATTTCTTTAAATAGGAGGGCGCGATGGGTATGACTGGTAATGCAGGTCCGGGAACCCCCATGAGCGAGATCAACATCACTCCGTTCGTGGACGTGATGCTCGTGCTTCTAATCATCTTCATGGTCACCGCGCCTATGATTGGACGCGGTGTGGAGCTGGACCTGCCAAAAGCGCAGGCCCAGTTGATGAACGTGGACGAATCCAAGCTGGTGATGACAATCGACGCCGATCGAAAGGTTTTCCTCGGAGAGACCGAGATCCCTCCGTCCAGGCTCGAGGAGGCGCTGGTCAACAACAGCCGACTCCAGCGGGAGGGCGAACTCTATCTCAAGGCCGACAAGAATATCTCATACGGTTTCGTGGTCCAGGTGATGGCCATCATCAAGAAGGCGGGGATCCCCAAACTGGGAATGGTTACGGATCCCGTGGAGGGGAAATGGCCGCCCGAGGACATGCAATGATCTCCCTCGTCCCGCGGGTTAAAGATCAGTCCGAGAAAACCTGCATTCCGAACTGACCGAAACCCCGCTTCATTTTGACCTTGATGGTGTAAGTTCCCGTGAACTTGGGGCACGGTTTGGTGTCCATGGTGGGGAAGCCGTTCCTCGTCTTGTCTCGCTGAATCTCCATCTTCGTACGATTGAGGAGTATCAGATCGATGTCCCTGGCAGAGGGGCTGCCCGCGCCGATAATGGTGTAACAATGGCCTGCCGAGAGCTTCACATCGAAAACCTGCTCGCTGTTGGTGGACAGGTTTCCCCTGAACACGGCGGAAACCGCGGCTCTTCCCTTTCCGTATTGCGCGTGGAGCTGCCTGATGCGATTGGCGATGAAGTCGGACTCCGTGCCACCCACCTTCTCGGGGGACAGGTTGCCGGTCTTCTTCGATCCATACAGGCCGAAAGCATATGGCCCGTGGCCGCCGTACATGGTGAGCTTGACCTTGGTGTGGACCCTTCCGGGGGAGCACCACTGAATCATCGGCGTCTTCCCGGAGAGGCGATCCGAGGTCACCTCCTGTCCGTCCACGACCAACGAAAGGGATAGATCTTGCACGCCCGCCCCGCCGGCGGCAATGAACTTGTAGCATCGTGCCCGATCCAGGAGAACATCGAGAACCTCTGTGTTCCTGTGGCCGAGAAGACCACAGACCGGTTCGCCGATCTGCTCCATGCCGGAGGCGGCCTCGAGGGCCAGCTCCTCCAGGTCGAGAAGCGCGGCGGCTTCCCTGGAAGAAACGTCCGAATCACCCGTTCCTTTCGCGTATACGGCGAAAGCATAGGGCCCCTTTCCCTTGTACATCTGAAGCTTGACCTCCGCGGCCACATCGCTCACGGCGCAGTAGTCGGCGGTCGGCCTCAACACGGAGCCCCCATCCGACGCCACCATCTTCGACTTGGCGAAAACACGCAGATCCAGATCCAGGGCCTCCTTGCCCCCCACCGCGACAAAGCGATAGCAAGCGCCGGCCCTCAAGATCTGTGTAAAACTCGTCTTTTGCCCTTCGGACAGACCACCCGTCCTGGTCTTGCCAATCTGAACGTAGTCTCCACCCATATCCTGGGTAAACTTGTCGAGCTTGCTCTTGACCTGATCGTACGACAGTTCCGAAGCCGCAAGCGGGGCCGCGACCATTGTTGCCAGGGCCGAAACGAACGCTGCGTAGATGAAGAATCCAGATTTCATCAACCCATCTCCTTGTAAATCACAACTTGCACAGGCCATCATCCCCTCAATCATGACGATTTGAAAAGGGTTTTAATTCAAACAGTTATTGACAGCGCAAGGGAGGAGGAATGGTCATGGAAGATCTCAGCTTTCCGTCCTTGTCGTCGCCAAAGGGTGTGGAGGCGCGGTAGGCGCTGGCGTAAAGATGTATGGTGATGAGGCCGGCGATGAAATTGGTAAAGAAAATACCGATGACGAACACGAAAAGACCTATCGATGAAACGGCCCCGACTGCGAAAGAAAGCCCCCAGGCGGTGAAGAAGGGCCCCTTGTTCTTCTTGATGAACCCGATTATTTCCCCGAAATCGAACGCCGCCTTCATGGATCTCTTTACGGCGAAACGGATGAGGGCGATGGGAATGAGTATGGACAGGGCGACGGGGATGATCAGGTGAAGCAGCAGGAACAGGATCGACAGTGGGATGCTCAGGCCGAAAATCGCGATGAGGATCTGCTCGAGGATCATCAGGGCGATGAGCGGAGAGCAGTAGGCCAGGACAACGAGGATGGGCATGAGACCTTCGTTGAACAGCTCGCCGAGTCTCCAATCCGGCAGCTTGGCGTCGCGTCCTTCGAGGGCGTCACAGAGCACCCGCATCATGTAACCCATTACGACTATTGGGAAAAAGACCGTGAAGAACAGGAGCGAAAACAACCCGCCCAGAGCCAGCTTGCCGATGGCTCCAGGAGATTTGAACGCGAACCTGAACGACCGCTCGATGTTCATTTCAGTACCTTCGAGGGGTTCATCCATCCCCCGGTTTTCCCTTGAGTGGCCAGGATTCTACATCGTTTAGCCAAGAAACGCTACCCGATCGAGGCCGGTCCAGCGGTCCCTGTGGTGACGGCCCATGGAACCGGGCCGTTGCCCTTCGGCCTCCTCAGACCGATCTCTCCGTATCCGGCCTCCATGAGCCATCTGCAAAGGCGGTGGCTCTTGGCGGACGAGATCATGCCGCGACGGTACGGTACCAGCAGCTTTCCAATAACACCGCGAGCCCCGTCCGCAATGGGGTGAGGCCAGATCAGCAACCCGCCGGGCGCCAGGAAGTTTCGAAGTCGCAGGAGCGTTTCTCTTGGATCCGCGCTGCCCGGCAGTCCCCTCGACAGGACCAGCACGTCCAGACCGCGCGAGGCGATCGGCAGATCCGAAAAGCGGGTCTCCACGATGGTCAGGGGTGTGAAACCGTTGTCGCGAATCAATTGTCGAAGCGCAAATAGTTGGGGAAATCGATCTCCCATCACCACGGTACGATGCCCCAGCGCGGCGATCGCTTCCACCAGCGACGGGTTGCCGCGAAAAAACACACCCGCCCGTATACGGCGACCGCGGGCCCTCTTGCCAATCTCGGAAATAATCATTGAGCGCAGATCTTCCGTTGTCATTCGGGGGCATCCTCGTCGGGTGGATCGCTCTTCACCTTTCTGAGCTCGAGCTTCTTCACGCGCCGCGAATCGGAATCGACCACAATGAACTCCAGGCCGTGAATGGCTATTACCTTGCCCCTGCGAGGGATTCTACGGTAGCGCGCCACCACGAATCCGCCCACTGATTCGTAGTCACCCGTGTCGGGAAGCGAGATCCCGGTCGCGTGCTCCAGGTCGTTGAGCGAAAGACGGGCGTCCACCAGCCACCTGTCCTCACCCAGCGAGCGGATCATCGCGTCCTCGGGATCGAATTCGTCGCGGATCTCCCCGACGAGCTCCTCGATGATATCTTCGAGGGTGACCAGCCCGGAGGTTCCGCCGAACTCGTCCACGACCATCGCCATGTGCATCCCGCGGTGTCTCATGTCGGTGAGCAAAACATTGATGGTCTGGGTCTCCGGGGCTATCATCGTCTCGATTCTCATGACGGTCTCAATGTGTTTTGTCTCGTGCCCGCCGGCCTTCAGCACGCCGAGCAGATCCTTCGCGTAGAGCACACCCAGGATGTTGTCGAGGTTGGTTTCATAGACGGGTACCCGCGAGTGACCGCTGTAGATGACCTCCTCGAGCGCATCCGAGATGGAGGTTCCTTTTTCCAGCCCGAAGATATCCGTGCGTGGAACCATGATTTCCTTGACCATGATGTCGGAGAACTCCATGGCTGACACCAACAGCTCTCCCTGCTCCTTCTCCTCGAACACGGCCCGGTCCACGCCCCGCCGGATGTGAAACTCGATCTCGTCCTCGGTGGCCACCGGCTCGTCGGACGCGTCGTCGTCCCTCATGAGCAGTCCGGGGATCCTGGACAGGGGCCAGGCCAGCGGGAACAAGAGCTTGTCGATGAGCCACACCACGCGCAGGATGGGCACCACTATCTTCTCGGCGTTTTGAAGGGCCAGGCTCTTTGGGGTTATCTCCGCGAACACCAGGATAACCAGCGTGACACCGAAGACGGAAACGGCCTCGGCGTAGCCCGGAAGCAGGCTCATGGCGACGCGGTACGCTAGGATGGAGCACAGAATATTTACCAGGTTGTTGCCCAGGAGCAAGGTGGCCAGTATCCTCTTCCTGGACTTCATCCACACCCTGAGGATCCCGTACCGTCCGGGGGACTGTTCGATGAGAACGGTCGCCCTGGTGCCGGTGATGCGCGTCAACGCCGTCTCAGATCCGGAAAAGAACGCGCTGCCGATGAGACAGGCCACAATCCCGATGATCTCGTTCAATGGAATACCCGCGATTTCCATTTTCTTTAGTCAGGCGCCCCCGTTGTTTTTTTTTCGACGGACTCCCGAACCCTCGCGTGCCGTATAGCCGCAGCCGCATATGACGCTATTACCTCGAGTGTTTTCACATCTTCCGCGCCGAAGGCTCCGACCTCGGGGCTCTCCACGTCGATCACGCCCAGGACCTCGTCGTCAAATATGATGGGAACCGCCAACTCGGAACGACATCGATTCATGCCCTTGACATAGCGCGGATCGCTCGTGACATCAGCAATGTTGACGGACTCGGCCTGGCGCGCGGCGTATCCGGTCGCGCCCTGGGTGATAGGAATCCTGAGCCCGTCCACCTCCCCGTAACCGTAAGCCGAAATAATATCGAGCTCCTCGAGATCCGGATCCAGCAGAAGAACCGCAGTCCGGCAGTAGTTGAGCGTGGTGGCAATGGTGTCGACAACGCGCTGGATGGAGTCCTCGATACAGGGTACCTCGATCAGGGTTTTTCCCACCCGGTGAATGAACTCCAGGCGCTCGAGGCGCGCCGTGAGGGCTTCGATTTTTCTGGATTGTTCGCCGCGCTCCGAATCTGCCCGACGCGCTTCTTGCGCCAGATCCGCAGCTATCTCGAACAACCCGCTCCTGTCCGCTTCACGGTCGAGGCGCCGTATCGCCGAATCCAGGCGGGAAATTATTTCTTGCAGAACGATCACTTTTCATCCCCAGATGTTTTTCAGGTTTGATATAGTGAACCATAGATTAGTCGAAATGACGCGAATATCTAATAGGTTTTGTTTCATCGAGATACGAAAGAAGAATTTTCTTTACTGAGCTTGAATCAAAGGTAATATCCATCGGTCAAATTGTTCGTTGGTTTTTCTTATATCAAGTACCATTCGCGATTGGGGTCTGTGAAAAACGAGGAGAAAGAAGATGGAGACTTTA
>JAUXHN010000133.1 GCA_030621515.1 Deltaproteobacteria bacterium
AAGGGGTCTGGCACTGACAGTTGACAGATAGCTGTCTCCGGCCGGTGGTGTAACGCCCTGTCAGGGCTTTTCTTTTTTTTTGTATCCACGAACCCCCCGGGGCGGTGCCCCTACGATCAAGACGAAGGGCGAACACGCAGGTTCGCCCCTACTACCTTTTTTTCAGGGCGATGCAGGCATCGCCCCTACTCCAAATGCCTTGGCGATCGCGGTGATCTGTTCACCCTCTCCGGTGATGGGGATCCACCCGCCCAGACGGAGATCGTCGGAGAAGACGGCAAAGGTGCTCATGGCCGGCGGTAGCGCAGCGTAGGGCGCCAGCGCTTCGGGGAAGTTGCGCGCGGGGACGATGACCGAGCGGCTGTAGGATCCCCAGTTGTCATCCGAATCGGCGAAGGACGAGTCGGCGGTGAACTGGTAGTGGATCGTCAGCCCCACGCCGGGAAGAAGGCCGGGCTTGATGGTTGTCAGTTCGAGATCTTCCGGGCGATCCACGGTCACCAGGTTGTCCGAGCGGATCTCGTTAAAGGCGGCGGTCTGCTCCTCCTTCATGATCCTGGCGCGCTCCTCGTCCGTGAGGATCTCCACCGTTTCGCGGCTGGCGACATCGAAAACAGTGAATCGGGAAGACCAGGAGTTGTGAGCGGCGCCGCAGGCCAGGATCTCCTCGCTCGAACGAATGAAGAGATACGGTCCGACGGATGCGATGACGCCGGCGCCGAACGAGTGATCCGTGAAGGTGGGGCCTTCCTCGTCAGCCGTGACCACAAGAGGGAGCGGGGACAACTCCTCACCGTTGCGCAGGTTGACCAGGACGATGGTTTCTCCCGTCGCCGTTTCATCCGATACCGGGCAACGGCCCTCCATCCCATCCTCGGTCCACGTCTCGCAATCGCACAGGGGCAGGTCGACGGTCCTGGTTTCGATCTCCCATATTCCATCTGTCATCGGAAACAGCAGGCCTTCGCGGGACGCCAGGATCACTGCGCCGAACCGATTTCCCCGAAGCCAGTGGGAGGTGATTCGATCCTCCCGATCCATGGTCCAGATCAACACGTCCTGTGTCGGTTCGTTTACAATGGCCAGGGCTGCCCCGACCGCTACGGCTGCCTCGGCGGAGTCGTCCTGTCCCGATGGAGATCTGGAGCCGCAGCAAGGATTGAGCATGAGCACCAACAAGAAGATCAGCACATATCTGGAAGGGCCGGCGTTGTTCATTCCTTGACCTCGCTTCAGAGTTCCGGAGGGTAGTGTATAAGAAGCACTGGTAAAAGCGGTTTCGACGATGTTAAAATTCCATATTATTTTTTTTCACGAGGAGGACGAAATGGGTAAGTCGATCTGGTTGTTAATTGCGTTGTTTGCGCTTGCGGGCACCGTCTCCTGTTCCGGAAAGGACAGCCCGGGCGCCGGTGACACCGATACCGACACCGATACCGACACTGACTCTGATTCTGACGGGGATTCCGATTCGGACTCCGATTCCGACTCGGACTCCGATTCCGACTCCGATTCGGATGGAGATCTGGTTGCCGATCACACTCACACGGACCTGTCCGACATACCCGAGTCGGCCGTCGAGCAGGCAAAGAGCACTCTGCACATCGCTTACCAGCACACTTCCCACGGCAGCCAGCTCGTCACCGGCATGGAGACGCTGGCCTCCTTTTCCGCTTTTGGAAATCTGTACGCCTGGGACGACAGCGGACAGGAGGCGGACGCCCTCGATCTGGACGACTACGGGATACCCGCCGGTTGTGAGGATCTCAGCCAGGGTGACACGGTCAACGGCGACGGCGACACGCCCTGGGTAGTGGGTACCCGCATTTTCTTGAACGCCGACGAGAATAGCCACATCAATGTGATCATGTGGTCATGGTGCAGCATCGACGGGCATGACGCCCAGCGGTACGTCGACAACATGGACAAGCTCGTCGACGAGTATCCGGATGTCGTGTTCATCTACATGACCGGGCACGCCCAGGGGCAGGGCGAGGACACAACCCCGGACAGCGTGCACTACAACAACCAACTCATCCGGGCCCACTGCGCCGCCAACGATCGCTGGCTCTTCGATTTCGCCGATATCGAAGCCTACGACCCGGAGGACGAGTACTTCTGGGATCTCAACTTGTTGGACAACCTGACCTACGACAGCGGCAACTGGGCGGTCGAGTGGTTGGGCGCAAACCAGGGTTCCGAGCTGGACGAGTTGACGGCCATTACCACCGGCTGCGCCCACTCTGACATCCCCACGGAGGCAAACCTCAACTGCGTGCTCAAGGGCCGGGCGTTATGGTGGTTGTTCGCGCGCATTGCCGGGTGGGGTGGATAGGATCTAAACCAGGTAGAAATGCAACACGAGCCTCACGAAGGGAACCACCGGCCAGACGTTGGGATTTTCTGTTCCTTTTTTTGCGACGTTGTCTATCCAGTCCTCGACGACCGGATGGTAGAGAATGCCCAGCTCGCCGCCCCACGAAAAGAACCCCTCTACATTTAGTATTTCAAAGCCATATCCCAACATGAAGAACGGGCCTTGCCCGACGTTCCAGCCTGCCCGGAGGGGGATGTAGTGGTTCCGGTGCAGGTAAAGTAAAACCGCTCCGCCCGGGGAGACGATCTTCCAGCGGGTGTCGCTGTCGGTCATATCGTCCGTGTACCCCGAGATGATGGGGAAACCGTTGGGAGGGGTCCATCCCACGCCCGCCTCCAATCCGATCCACGGCAGCCCGGGGGCGCCGGTTGGAATGCGACCCCGCACATCCAGCGCGGCGATGCCGTATCCGCCCATCGTTCCGAAACCGAGCGCAATGTGGCGCGTTTTGAGTTCGATTTCGTCATCCATGATCGTTGGTTTTTTGTACCCGTCATCCGATGCCACCTCATCGCCGGTGTCTTCACCTTCCGGCGTCGTTCCGAGGATCGGCTTGTTCTGTGCCGGTTCGGGTTCACCCCGGATCATGCGGGCCGCCTTCTGTGCCTGGGCCCTTACCCCGGCGTTCGCGTCATACTTCCCCAGGTGATCGAGCAGATCCAGTTGATCCTGGACTTGCAGTGTTCCAAGGGCGCGGCACGCGGCCTCTCTGACCTCGGAGGACGAATCATCGCGCGCCATCGACGCGAGCTTTCCTCTTGCCGACGCGAGCTTCTCTGTCTCCACCTGCGCGATCGCGGTCACCCTGATCGCAGAGTCTGAATCAAAGAGGCCGTCCGGTAGCCGTCCGGGAGTGGAATCCGCAGCGTGTGCGGGAAAGCTCACAGTGACAAATATTGCAAGCAAGGGCAGGGCGTATAAAAAAGGTTTGGAAGTCATGTTCTCTCCGTTTTTGCGATGACTCCATTATATTTGACTCATTCTCATGAAGGAATCAAAATGGACTCGTACTTGAGATTTATTATGATATGCCATCGTCTTCATGCTGGCCACACGATCGCGCTCGTGCTCTTGTGCCTGGTTCCAGCGGGTTGCATCCCAGCCGATGAGAGCCGGGGCGGCAACAGCGACTCCGACGCGGATTCGGACACGGACACCGATACGGAAACTGACACCTACGACGTCTTCGACTGCGACTGCCCCTTCCCCGATGGAACCGAGGAGCAGAAAATGGCCGGCGCCATGACGATTTGCATGGGCCAGGAGATGTTCACGGTGGAGCGAATCTTCAGCTCGGACAACGGCCATCAAGGTTTCGAAGTTCTGGATTCCATGGGCACGAACGATTGCCTGTTGCCGAGACACGGGTGTCAGATGGTCGCCCTGAGCACCGGCCCCGTGGGGCAATTGGATCCGAACGATGCGGTGGACATGGGGGATCACGACGCCCAGACCGATCTGGATCCGATCCCCGAGTATCAGGGATATTATCAGAATGCGGACACTCCCAAGGCCGCGTGCGACGTGAGCCAGCTGAAGTTTGAGCTGACCGCGCCGTCGAACGCCCTGGGGTTCTCCTTCGATTTCCTGTTCGGGTCCGCCGAGTACGACGAGTGGATGGACCAGGGGTACAACGACACCTTCTACGCCATCATGGTGTCATCCGAACTCAATGGCAGCGTCGCCACAAACATCGCATTCGACGACAACGGCAACGAGATCGAAGTAGATACCAACTTCTTCGAGAACAATGACCACCCCTGCGACGAGTCCGGCTCCGGATGGTCGCCTTCGATGGAAGATGTGTCCGGCTCCACCGGCTGGCTCCGCACGAGCTGGCCCGTCTCCGGGGGGCACCAGTTCGATCTGATCTTCTCCATCCACGACGAGGGCGATTGTATCTACGATTCCATTGTGTTCATCGACAACTTCAGGTGGTCGGAAGATCCGGTGGCCGCCGGGACTATTCCTATCGAATAATAAAAAGCCGTACTGGCGTTTGGATCCGATTCTCGGGAATAGCCCGAATCGTATGGTCGTTGTTGGGATGGAAACTAGGGTAGAAAAATTGACCACTCGGTGATCTACAGCGTACCAAATGATCATGGAGGTAAGTATGTCCAGATGTCTGAAATACTTGTTTTTTACGTTTGTGATTGCGCTCGCGGTGGTGGGTTGCAAGCCCGACTACCCCAATTGCAAGAAGGACTCGCACTGTCACGAAGGTGAATATTGCGTCAACAATATCTGCCAGCAGTGCCGCGACAACGGGGATTGCCCCGAGGGGCAGGAGTGTGCCGCCGGCGCATGCAGGGATATCCCTTCCTACTGCCAGGACTCGGCGGATTGTGCGCAGGGCCAGATCTGTCGGGACAACAGATGCGGACCGTGCCTGTCTGCCGGGGATTGCCCGGACGGAAGGGTCTGCCTCGATGGCAGTTGCATAGAGGCAGAGTGCAAGAGCACGGATGACTGTCCCGCCGGGCTCTCCTGCGTCAACTACAAGTGTCAGGTGGACTCATCGGCCGCTTCCGGGATCGGCGCCGGCGATTGCAAGATCGAGCCCATTTACTTCGAGTTCGACTCCTCCGAGGTGACACCACATATGCGAGAGGTGCTTGCGAGCAACTACGAGTGCCTTCTCAAGCGCGGAGGAAAAGTGATCCTCGAGGGCCATTGTGACGCGAGCGGAACGACCGAGTACAACATGGCCTTGGGCGAGCGGAGGGGCGGGATGGCTCGCAAGCTCATGAGGGCGCTCGGGTTCGAGAGATCGAAGATGCGTGTGATCTCCAAGGGCGAGGAGGAAGCCACCGGAGTGGGAGAGAACGGGCGCATCAAGGATCGCCGTGTGGATTTCGAGTAGCCTGCCATGGGTGTTATGAGACGGACTTCACTTACGGCGCTTGTTCTCATCGCGCTTTTTTCAAATGGTTGTTTTCTGTGGACCAACAGGGAAGAGGGCGAAACCCTCAAACAGGATGTCCAGCATCTGAAGGACAGGTTGGTTCAGGTGGAAAGCGAGACCGAAGAGGAGCGTCAACGCCTCACCGAGATGATCGAGCGCGCCCGCACCGAGGTTGTCAACTTGGAGGAAACCCTGACGCGGGCCACGCGTATCCTCGCTCGCAACTCTGCGGATTTCGGCGCGGAGATGGAGACGCTGAAGGACAAGATGAGGGTTGTGGACGGGTCGCTCGCCGAGATCGAGCACGAGATGGGTCTCATCGGCACGCGAGTGGACAATACCGACCGAAAGGTTAACGAATTCGCCCTCGCCGCCGGGCTGGATCTGCCGGTGGACGAGTCCAAAGTCCCCGCAAAGGCAAAGGAACACTTCTCCATGATCCGGGATTCTCTCGCCGCCGGGCGATACGGGGAGGTCCGCTCCCTGGCCAAGCTGTATATCCAGCGATATCCAAAGGACGGCAAGGCCGACGACGCCCAGGTAATGATCGGAAAATCCTACCTGGAGCAGAAGAGATGGGCCAAGGCGCTCGGCGCCCTGCGTCGTTTCACCGACAGGTATCCCAGGAGCCCGCTGACCCCGGAGGTGCTCTACGAAATGGCGGTTGCCTTCTACAAGCTCGGGGTATGCACCGACGCGCGGATCCTTCTCGACGCCGTCACCTCACGTTACAAATCCAGCCCCTTCGCCAAAAAGGCGAGCAAACTCCAGGCCGACATCAACAATAACAAGGACCGCTGTACGAGTTAAGGCGATATCTCCTTGATCATCTCGCGGGCGTCGGTGGCGTCTGATTCGGATGGGCCGGAGTCGAGGAATTCGCGGAGGAGTTTTACTGCTTCGGCCTTCCGGCCCATGGCCCTGTAGCAAAGGGCCAGGTTGTAAACGAGGTCCGGGATGGGCAGGAAGCTGTACGCCATGGCGAAGCGCTTGGACGCGGCCTCGAACTGGCCCACTCTGTACAGCTCCACCCCGATGCCGAAGAGCTGCTTGGCCTGGTCCACGTTCTGCGCCTCGGGAACGACGCGCTGGTACTCGGCGAAGAAATCCATGGCGGTGCCGAGCCTGCCGGCCTTCAGATGAGCGAGCCCGATGTTGTACAATATGTCCGGATGTTTGGCGTAGGTGAAGGCCTGCTGAAAGGCGTCGATGGCCCCCTCCCATTCCCCCTGCGCAAAGAGGCGCTGCCCCATCACGAAGAACCGTCTTGCCTCGTGGGACATCACGGCGGCCTGGCTCTGTGCGAATATGCTCTTGCCCGCCTCCAGCAGTCGGATCTTTTCCTTCGCCGAGGCCAGATCCTCGCCCTCTGCGAGTTTGGCGTACTTGCGCATGAGCTTGAGGGACTTGTCGAGCTTGTCGTTTCGAGCGTGGGCCCGCGCGGCCTCGTACAGCAATATCGGCTTTTTGGAGGTCCTGTACGCCTTCTCGAAGAGCCTTGCGGCCGATGCGTGCTTCCCCACCAGAGTGGCCAGCCACGCCTGCTCCAGGATGGTGCCCCTGGACTGAGATTTACCCAGGGGAACGGCCTTCGCAGGCGGCAGGTCGGTGATCTTCCGGGTGGCGGCGTGGGCGGTCTGGGGCTCTGCGAGGAAGAGGGTAACCGCGATGGATCCGGTCTCGTGATCCGGGTGGTTTCCCTGGGCGACGCCGACGCCGATGAAGGCGAGAGCGGGGTCGCTCGTGCGCTCGGGCACGATCACGGAGCTCAGATCATCGGCTACCTGGAAGGAGATGGTCACCCTGCCCAGCGCGAATTTCTTCGATTCGATGGCCGCCTGGGCTTTTTCGATGAGACGATCGCTGGTCTCCTCCCGCGCCATGAATCGCTGGGCCATTCCCCTTGCCGCCATGTCCAGGTTCTCGTCCATTTTCAATTGTGGAACGTTGTTGAGGTCGCGCTTGCGGGCGGCCATGGAGACGATCTCGGCGTGAGCCTCGGCGGGATTGATGGGCTCCATCACCCTCGCAAGGTCCAGGATCACGATCCGTTCGCCCCGCTTTTTTGCAATTCCGATCCCCATGTGGGTGACCGCCGAGTGCGTAATCTTGCTGATTCCAAGAGGGTCGGCGATGAGATTTTTCACCGCCTTTTTCACGTTGGCGCCCGTCGCTCCGTGTGAGAGGGCGAACCGGGCGTAGCAGCCCGACTTGATGATCCTGGGCAAGGGGGTCTCCTCCGACAACTCACCATCGGCGGACACCGCAGCGGCGGCGCGGTCGCCGGCTGTTCGGTTGAGGAACGGATCAATAATAAGGGGCGGCAGCTTCTCGTTGCCTCGAACCGTGTTGATATCCTCGGCGACAATGTTGATATCGGCCTGACGTCCCGTGCCGGACGAGGCCGCTCCGCACCCTGTGCAAAGAAACACAGAAGCGATCATTTGCAGTCCAAAAATGCAAAGACATATGAAAAAGTTGTACAATATTAGAAATTTTGCGCGGGATGTAATTGTTCTTGGAAATGAAATCATGCTGACAAACTCATTTTTCAAATTATCAATCCTTTTCCTTATTGTATTCGTTGTGAGCTTCACCGCAAGGATTGGGACTGTCGAGGCTCAACAAAACGGGGAAGGGTTGTCGGTGGACACCTTCAAACCCTCGACGAGCACTAATTCTATCTTCGAACTGACCCTGGTCGAACCCAAGAAGCATCTGGAGTGGTCGGTGGGTGGTCTGGCTTTCTACAGCCACAGACTTGTTCGGCGAGAGAGAACGGCGGAGCTGACCGGTGAAACCTCTGAAATCGCCTATCCGGTAAATACGCGCCTCAACCTGGACCTGATGTTCGCGCTGGGGTTGTGGGATTTTCTGGAGATCGGCCTGGCGGTTCCGGTAATAGTTTTTCAGACAGGGGAGGGGGGCGAACCGAATGGGAGCATCCAGCGGGCGGGGCTCGGTGACCCGCGTCTTGACCTGAAGGCGAGGCTGCTGGATGCCGGCGCGTTTCAGGGGGGGCTTGGCATCACCGCGACTGCTCCTCTGGGTCATTACCTCTCGTCAGGCATGGACCTGCTCGGATATGTGGGTCCCACGGTTGAACCGAAGATCTTGGCGGACCTGACCATCGGTCCGATCCTCATCGCCTTCAACGGGGGGTTCCTGGTGCGGCCCTTCGGCACGCTGGCCGACTACGAGCAGAATCACGCGGTGACCTGGAACGCGGCGCTGGCCCTTGACCTGAAGGATTTTCGTGAACCGGGGGGATTGCGCGTGGCGGTCGAGACAAACGGGGAGGTGGGGATAGGCTTCCATTCTCTGGTGGAGACGCCCATGGAGGCCCTCGCCGGGGTAAAATACCGCACCCCAAAGGATCTGATATTCAGCGCCGGCGCCGGAGGCGGCATCTCAACGGCTGTGGGTACGCCCGCGTTCAGGATTTTCTTCGCTCTGGCCTACGATTCGATCAAGCGAAGCTGCGTGACGGGGCCTGAGGACTTCGATGGATTCGAGGACAACGACAACTGCATGGATCCGGATAACGATCAGGACGGACTGCTCGACGAGATCGACGACTGCCCCGATTCGGCCGAGGACCTGGACGGCTACCAGGACGACGACGGTTGCCCGGACAGGGACAACGACGGTGACGGCGTACCGGATCAGCTGGATAGTTGTCCGATGATCCCCGAGGACAAGGATAACTACGAAGACGAGGACGGGTGTCCCGAGGAAGGCCCGGGCAAGCCCACGGTGAAAATCACTGACACCCAGCTCTTGCTTTCGAGCAAGATTTACTTCGACTTCAACAAAGTAGTTGTCAACAGGGTCAGCTATCCCATCCTCGACGTGCTGGCGGAGGCTCTCATCGGCAACTCTTACATCAAGAAGGTCCGGGTGGAGGGGCACACGGACAACGAAGGCACAGCAGAGTACAACATGGATCTGTCGAAACAGAGAGCGAAGGCGGTTGTGAATTATCTTATCAACAAGGGCGTCGATCCGGCGCGTCTGGCGTTCGAGGGGTACGGCCTGACCATGCCCAAGGCGTCCAATCAGACGGAGGAGGGAAGAGCAATAAACAGGAGAGTCGAGTTTACGATATTAGATAAAGAATAGAAGTATACATGTATGAAATTGTTGTGTTAATCACCCTCGTAGTTTCTTCGGTGGATACAGGATAATAATGTTATTGGTAAAATATCCGGGTAATGGCGACTAATTGTATATGAAATCCATTACAGCGAAAGATGGTAACTCATGAATGCATTTAAAATCATAATGTTGATCACTGTCTTGATCTTGCCGGGGGTCGCCCTCGCCGTGACCTGCCCGCCAGGGACGTACTCCTGGGCTGATCAGGATCACGACGGGATCGAGAACGGTGTGGATCAATGCTGCTACGTGGCTTCATTTCCGGGGGACGCGACGAACGCCATGTGCAATGCGGCCGTGGCTGTCAACCAGGACATGAACGGCAACGGCGTCCCCGCGAACATGGAGGGGAACTGCTGTGTCGAGCTGAACTATGGTAATTGCTACACTATCGGCACGGCCACGAACTGCAGTACCGGCGATCTGGTGCCGTGTGACAAGCTGCTCCTGTACAACGGCATGATAAACAGCGCCGCGATGACTTTCAATTGCTCGATGGGCACTTGCATGTGCTTCACAGTGGGTGACTACGACGGGGATGGGTTCCTGGTGGGAGATCCGGGGCCCTTCGATAACTGCCCGGACAAGACGGCCTCGAATCAGGCCAACTCCGACTATGACCTCTGGGGAGAACCGTGCGATGCCTGCAGCGCCAACAACGAAGAAGCTTTCGACTCGTGCGCCATGGGCGTCTCCGACTGCGGGCCCGCAGGCGAGTGCGTCGTATGGGCGTTTCTGGACGGCAACGTGATCGACTGGGATCATCTGTGTACCTATCCGCCGGACTGGGACGGCGACTACGTCGGCGACATCTGCGACAACTGCGAGGAGACCCACAACCCCACCCAGGCCGACCAGGATGGAGATGATATAGGTGACGCGTGCGACAACTGCCCCTGGGATTACGGTGTCGCCCAGGACGGCATGGAATCGGACTATGACGACGACGAAATAGCGGACATCTGCGACAACTGCGAGACCGTTCCCAACTGGTGGCAGGATAACAACGACGAAGACGAATTTGGTGACGCGTGCGACAACTGCCCCAATATCTCCAATCAGGATCAGGCGGACATGGACAGCGACGAAGTTGGCAACGTCTGCGACAACTGCCCCTCGATTTCCAATGAAGGCCAGGAAGACGAGGACACGGACGGCACCGGGGATGCCTGTGACAATTGTCCGTTCGGTGAGCCACTCTTCGAGGGCGAGCCAGACGACGACGACGACGGGATCGTGAACTCCTGCGACAACTGCCCCGAGGACGCCAACTTCGAGCAGGACAACAAGGACGATGATATTTTCGGTGACTTGTGCGATCCCTGCCCTGCGGTGTACGCGAACGAGTACCACTGGTCGGACGAGGACGAATTCGCCGACGAATGCGACAACTGCCCGGATGTGAAGAACGACGATCAGGCCGACCTGGACCAGGACTGCGTCGGAGACGCGTGCGACAACTGTCCGGAAGTGGAAAATCTCGAGCAGAAGGACGTGGACGACGACGAAGTTGGCGACGTGTGCGACAACTGCCCTGAAGTAGAGAACGAATATCAGGAGGACGAGGACGACGACGGCTTCGGGGATGCCTGCGACAACTGTCCATCGGTCGCCAACGAGGACCAGGCCGATGAAGATGGTGACGGCATCGGGGACGTGTGCGAGTTCTACGATGCGTACACCGGCGCATTTTCCTGCAATTGCGGGGTCATTTCCACCATTTCTCCCGCATCCCTGCTGTCAGTCCTTGCGGCCGCCATCTGAAACCTCTAAATATTGAAGTAGACGATCGCGCCATAGCAAGGCCACAGCCATGATCACCATTAACGGAGAAAATGTAGAGTACGAAGGTAGCCTTACGGTTTTCGATATGCTCGAGAAGCGGGGGTTCGTGTTTCCGCTATTGATCGTTCGGATAAACGGCAAGCTCGTGAGCCGCGACTCCTATAAGAAAATACCGATATCCGACGAGGATCGGATCGATGTGATCCATATGATGAGTGGAGGATGAGGATGAGATACTTTGCCGCTTGCCTTGCCGCAGTTATCTTCACAGCGTACCTCTCGCCCGCCGTCCCCTGCTCGGTGTTCAACTACACGCGGCAGGACGGCACGCTGGTGGGTCGCAACCTGGACTATTTCCCCGAGTCCACGGGTTGGATCGAGTTCATGCAGCCGGCGGGTGGGAAGAACGGGGCGGTCTTTTTCGGCATCTACGACCACATCTGGCCCCAGGGCGGGATGAACAACCAGGGGCTGGTGCTCGGGATGACCGCCACGCCGTACAAGGAGATCACCGGCAACCCGGATGGGCTCGACATGGGGCTCGACTTCTGGGACGAGCTGTTCGCCACCTGCTCCACGGTCGAAGACGTGCTGGCCTACCTCGGTCTGTACGATCTCGGCTCGATCGAGGGCTACTTTGAGCAGGGTGTTATGATCTGGACCGACGCCAGCGGCGCGTCGATGGTCGTGGAAGGCGACGTGACGATCCTCAAGGAGGGTGACTTCCAGGTGATCACCAACTACCTGCAGTCGGCTCCCGATCTCGGCGGATGGCCCTGCCCAAGATACGAGTTGATCGTGGAGCTGTTGAGCGATGACGTCGAGAAGAGCGACGAGTACCTGACGTCAGTGATCGAAGAAGCCCACGGCACATTCTGGGGAGGCTTCACGGTCTACTCGCTGTTTTACGACCTCGAGACTCTGGACTTCACGGTATTCTACAAGGGCGATTTCGAAAACGGCATTACCTTCAACCTGCCTGAGGAGCTCGAAGGCGGCATACCGGGGTACGAGATGGAGGATCTGTTTGGCGAGGGTGACGCCGATTCCGACGCCGACGGGGACACCGACTCGGACGCCGATAGTGATACTGATCCTCAGATTACCGGCGAGGACCCCACGTCCAGCAGCTCGGG
>JAUXHN010000172.1 GCA_030621515.1 Deltaproteobacteria bacterium
AGCACGAGTGAGATCTGCGCCCTGATCTGCGCCTGCTGGTGCGGCGGAAAGAGATCGAGTATTCGGTGGATTGTCTGCACACAACTGTTGGTATGAAGCGTGGTGAAGACCAGATGGCCTGTCTCCGAAATGGTCAGCGCGGCCTCCACCGTCTCGCGATCCCGCAACTCGCCGATCAGCACCACGTCGGGATCCTGTCGCAACACATACTTCAGCGCCTCCTTGAACCCCCCGGTATCCGTCCCTATCTCGCGCTGGTTCACGATACTGCGCTTGTGGGGGTGCAGGTACTCGATGGGATCTTCGATGGTGATGATGTGGTAACGTTCCGTGGAGTTGATCTTGTCGATGATGGCCGCCAACGTAGTCGATTTGCCCGCGCCGGTCGGTCCGGTGATACACACCAGGCCGCGAGGGCGGTGGTAAAGCGCGTCGGCCGCCTTGGGCAAACCGAGCTCTTCCATTGTCAGAATCTTGAAGGGGATCGCCCGAAAGGCGCCCGCCGTGGCGCCGCGTTGAATGAAAATGTTGGCCCTGAAACGAGCCAGATTCTTTACGCCGAACGAGAGATCCAGCTCGTTATCCTTTTCAAACCGTACCTTCTGTTCCTCCGTGAGAATGGAGTAGCAAAGTCGCTTTGTATCCGCCGGAGCCAGCGGTTCCATCTTGAGCGGCACGAGGGCGCCGTCAATCCTCAGCTGTGGAGCCGATCCGGTGGTGAGGTGAAGATCGGACGCCCCCTTCTCGATCATCGCCTTCAGTAGCTGGTGAAGATTTGCCAATTCGTTTCTCCTTCGCAGCAAAGATATCAGTCGGCGGCCGTCACTCGAAGCACCTCCTCCAGAGATGTGACGCCGTCACCGACTTTCTGCAACCCCGCCATTCGAAGGGAGGTCATCCCGAGGCGAATCGCTTCGGCCTTGAGCTCGGCAGTGGAACAACCTTGCAATACCAGATCCTTCAACTCCTCGCCGAATACCATTACCTCATAGAGCGCAACCCGACCCTTGAAACCAGTGTCGTTGCAATGGGAACATCCGGCGCCCACAGAGGCCTGGAAGCCCGCGGCGATCTCCTCGGGCTTGACACCGGCCTGCAACAGCGACTCCTCGGGCAAGTCCACCGGCTCCTTGCATTCGGTGCAGAGTCTCCTTCCGAGCCGTTGCGCAAGGACCATGATCACTGACGCAGTCACAAGGAAAGGCTCGATACCCATGTTCAGCAACCGGCTGATGGTCGACGGGGCGTCGTTGGTGTGAAGAGTGGACATCACAAGGTGGCCCGTGAGCGCCGCCTTTACCGCGATCTCTGCGGTCTCGAAGTCTCGAATCTCGCCCACCATGATGATATCCGGATCCTGCCGAAGGAACGAGCGAAGGCTCGTCGCAAAGTTCAGGCCGATCTCCTCGTGCATCTGCACCTGGTTGATCCCGTGCAGGTTGTACTCTACCGGATCCTCCGCGGTGGAGATGTTCACGTCGATCTGGTTCAACTCGGAAAGCGCCGAATAGAGCGTTGTGGTCTTGCCCGAACCGGTAGGCCCCGTCACCAGAACCATCCCGTACGGCTGGTGGATGGAACTCTTGAAGTCGCCGAGAGGCTGCGGATCAAATCCGAGCTTGGTCATGTCCAGTTCCAGGTTGGACTTGTCGAGAAGCCGCAGCACCACCTTCTCCCCGAAGAGGGTCGGCAGCACCGACACGCGAAAGTCCATCTCTCTTCCCTTGCCGAGCTTGAGTTTGATACGACCGTCCTGGGGCAACCTGCGCTCTGCGATATCGAGCCTGCTCATGATCTTGAGGCGGCTGATGAGCGCGTTCCTGAGCTTGAACGGCGGCTTCATCTCCTCGTGAAGCACTCCGTCTACCCGGTAACGTACGCGAATGGCTTTCTCGTAGGACTCCATGTGGATGTCGGACGCGCCCAGCTTGATGGCGTTGACGAGGATCAGATTGATCAGGCGAATGACCGGAGCATCCTCGCTTAGCTTCTCGAGCTCCAGGACGTTGGTGCCTTCTTCATCTTCTGCGCCGAACTCGAACTCTTCGTCGTCGAACCCCTCCATCACCTCGTCGTATGACGCCAGCGGGGCCGCGTAGTAGTTCTCGATGGCCTTCTCGATGGATGCCTCGGCCGCCACCACGGGCTCCACGTTGTACCCGGTGAGGAACTTCACGTCGTCGATGGCGTGAAGGTTTGTGGGATCTATCATCGCGACGACCAGAGAGGTCCCGGCCCGGGAGATGGGGATTATCTTGTGGCGTTCTGCCACCTCCTTGGGGATAAGTTCGATTATTCCTTGTTCGATCTCGTATTTCTCAAGATCGATGGACGTGACGTTGTACTGTGTTGCGATGAACTCGGCCACATCGTCGTCGGAAACAAATCCCAGCTTGGCCAGGCTCTTGCCGAGATTGTCCCCGCTGGTTTTCTGAAGCTCCTGCGCTTTTCGCAACTCGACCAGGGAGATCAAGTTCTCCCTGACCAGAAGCTCTCCAAGACGATTCTCAGTGGACATCAGGCCTCCGACGTTACCGGCAGAGTTACCGGTAGAACTGTAAAAATGTATAATCTCACGTGATTCGCGTCAATATATCTATTCATGCATTCAGTATGTGGTTGCGAACGCGTACGACTAATCTTCCCAGATGAGCTTCCACGGATGATGCTTGATGTCGCGGAGCAGTTCCTTGAGGTCGTCGTAGATCTCCTCGTCGGTCATGAGCTGCCCGACGGTGCCCTCTCCCCTGCGCATCTTTGCAACCATGGTGTCGACCTTGGCGAGGGTGCGGTCCGCTCGAGTCGCGATGTCATCGAGCTTGGCCAGGGCGTTCTTGATGTTCTTCTGTTCTTCCGGACCTATGGTGTCACCCAGACGATCGATGATTGCGAGTGCCTTGCGCGTGTCCCTGATGAGTGGGTTGATCTCCCTGTCCAGCTTGGTCGTTATCGACTCGAGATTGTCCAGGGTATGCGCAACCCCCGGATCGTCGACGAACTTGTCCTGCGCTCCCTGGACCAGCGTCCTGGTCTCCTCCACGAGGTTCTCCACCCCGTCCATGATCTTCCCGATCCTGGCCCTCTCTCCCGTACCCCCATCTTCCGCGACCACGGCCTCCAACTCCCCCACGAGCCGTGCCGTGCCGCCCAGGAGCATGTCGATATTGTCGGCGTTGGTTTGCAGGAGCCTGTTGAGGCCGGTCACCAGCTCCGCGGCGTCAGCCAGGAAGAGATCGAGACGCGGTGGGTCGGTGCCGAATACCGGGATCTTTGGATCCAGCGTCTCCGGATCCACGCCGGGATCGATCTCCAGGAAAGGATCGCCGAGCATTCCCTTTGTGGTGATGTAAAACCTGACGTCCTTGCGCATGGTCCGGGCCACTTCCTCGTCGATCTCCACCCGGGTCCGAACCAGCGAAGGTCGCCCGGAGGCCGGATGAATCGGACCGGTCTGTCCCAGGAATGTCATCTCGGCGATCACACCCACCTTGCGACCGGCAACCTTCACCACTGCGCCGGCTGTCAACCCGCCCGGATTCTGAAAATAGACGTCCACCTGCCTGCGCTCCCCGAAATGCCAGTCGCCCAGGATGAGAACGAACGTCACCAACAAGGCCAGCGCGACGAGAATCATCGCCCCGACCTTGAATTCCAGATGCTTTTCGTCACGCCCGCCGGCGCTCATTGCACACCCACTTCCTCAGGTCTTCCCTCTATGAAGCCTCGTACCACGGAATCCGTGCATTGGGCCAATTCCTGAACAGTTCCAAGAAACCGGAGCCGCCCATCATGGAGCATCGCCACCCTTTGCGCGATATCAAAAATGGACCTGACGTCATGTGATACTACGATCTGCGTAACACGCGATCGGACCAGAGAGCCCGTCACAAGAGTGTCGAATTTCCTGGCTGCCAGCGGGTCCAGACCGGTGGTGGGCTCGTCGAAGAGAATGGCGCGCGGTTCCATGGTCATGGTTCGGGCGATTGCGACGAGCTTTCGGAGGCCCGGCCCGAGAGTCGCCGGATCGCGATACGCCAGGTGCTCCACACCCACTTGTGCGAGATACCCCAGGGCGCGTTCCCGTGCGCGAACCGCCGACAATTTCAGGTGCTTTCGAAGGGGAAGAGCCACGTTCTCCACGCATGACATGGAATCGAACAGGGTCGCGTGCTGAAAAACCATCCCGCACTTGCGCCGCAACCCCGTCAACTGGTGCTCGGTCATCGTCGTTACCTCTTCGCCCTCGAAACGGATAGAACCCGCATCCGGCTTGAGGAGCCCGACAAGTTGCTTGATCATGACACTCTTGCCGACGCCGGAACGCCCGACGATGCAGAATATCTCACCTTCCGATATGGAAATCGAAATGTCGGTCAATATCCGGCGACCACCCAGGGTTATGGAAATATTATCGAAATCTATCATACCCCACCAGACGCCACATGGGCCAACAACGAGATAATCGAATCGAGGACGATTATGGCAAGAGACGAGCCCACAACCGCGTCGGTAGTTGCCTGCCCCACTCCCCGCGCGCCGCCCCGAGCAGCGAGGCCGCACGCTCCGGATACGATCGGCACGGCGATTCCGTACACCAGGGCCTTGACCATTCCCTGGATCACGTCGGATGGGACGATCATTTCCAGGTTCCAGTACGAGTTGGGGCTGATGGAGAACCAGATCATCCCGGTGAGGAGACCCGCCAGGATCGCGGCCGCCGACCCTATCACCGTCAGGATGAGCCCGGCGGCTATTCCCCCGCGTAGCCGTGGAACTATCAGCGCCTCGATGGGCTCCGCAGCGCACATGCGCATGGCGTCCAGTTGTTCGGTCACCGCCATCGCGCCGATCTCTGCGGCTATTCCGGCGCCCACCCGGCAGGCGATGAGGAGGCCTATCACGGTGGGACCGAGCACGCGCACCAGTATCTTGAGAAACGACGCCCCCACCAGGGTGGTATCCCCGATGGATCGGGCCATCTGCTCCGTGGACTGGTACACCATGATCATGCCCACGAACGACATGGAGATCAAAATGAACGTCAGCGATCCGTTGGTGAATCGGTACGCCATCCTCCATGACTCGCCCTTGTCTGTCCGGGCGGTGAAGATCATGGACATGGTGCGCCCGAGGAGAACCCCCACCTGGCCCAGGCGCGCAGTCCCCACCACAGCGGAGTTCGGTTGCACTACTTCTTGAGGGCGCAGACCCGCGTCCGCCAGGGTGTGCCTGCGAAATAGTTTTTTTTGCTTCTCCGCCATACCGTTTACGCACCGATTCCCTTAAGTCTCGGGATCATAGCATAGTTCGTATGTCGGACTCCAAGAACGGGCGACTGTGTCTCACTCCCACTCGATGGTTCCAGGGGGCTTGGATGTGAGATCTATCGCCAGGCCGCAAATACCGGGCAGGGAAAGGATCTGGTCGCGAAGCTCGTCGATGAGCGCATCTGGCAGCGGCGCGGCGGCGGCGGTCATGGCCCGCTCCGAGTAAATGGGGCGAAGGATACATAGTTCCTCGCCCTCCCCGTCGATCTCCAGGGGGACCAGCACTGTGGGGCACTGCCAGATATCCCGGTAGATACCATGCCGCTGCAGCCCTTCCATCATGAGGTGATCGGCCTCGCGCAACAGGTCGAGTCTCTCTTTGGTAATCGTGGCTCGAAGCGTTCGCACACTCCCCGGGGGCTTTGGCGAAAGGTTCCAGATGCAGCGATTGATCCCGGTAACATCCTTGAAGACCTTGCCCGAAGCCTCGATCAACATATCCCAGTCGGCGGCGCCGCTGAACATCACCGGGTGCTCATATGAACGCAGATCGGCCTTGACGCCGACGGACTTGATGGGCAGGACGATCGCATTCAGGCCGTACTGACCGGCCACCTTGTCGAGACCGGGCGCAAGCGCGTCGCAAGCGTTGGAACCCTCGTTGCCGTCGGAGCACAGAAGCCTCACTCCCAACCCGGGACCGGGGAACGGGTGCCGCCAGACGATATCGTGCGGGATGCCCAGCTTCTCGCCAAGCTCGCGAACCTCCACCTTGTACAGATCGGAGAGTGGCTCTACGACCCTTCCGAGTTCGATCATTTTGTCGATGATGGGAACGCGGTTGTGATGTGTCTTTATAGTGTCCGCCCGCTTCGTGCCGCCGGTCTCGATGGTATCCGGATAGATCGTGCCCTGGCCCAATAAATGGTTCTCTATACCTAGCTTCTTCGCCTCACGCTCGAACACCTCCACGAAAGTATTGCCGATGGCCGCCCGTTTCTTTTCGGGCTCCACCTCCATCCCGAGCGCCTCCAGAAAGGCGTCGGCCGCTGACACGAAATGCAGGTTGTTGCCGAGTCCCAGCCCCTCGTACATCCGCAAGACATCTGCGCTTTCGTCCTTTCGCATAAGCCCGTTATCCACGTGAAGCAGGTGAAGCCGATCGGGACCCAGCGCCATGCCGAACAGCTTTGCGGCCACGGTGGAGTCCACACCTCCCGAAGCGAGGAGAAACACGGACTGATCGCCTACCTGCCGCCTGATGGAGTTCACCTTCTCATCGATGTAATTGTCCATGGTCCACGAATCGGAGCACCCGCAGATCTCCCTGACGAAGTTTGCGATCATCCGATCCCCGTGGGGGGTGTCATCCACTTCAGGGTGGTACTGAAACCCGTACCTGCGCAACTTGTCCGATCCGATGGCCGCGTAGTGATGCACTTTCCCCGCATCACCGAGGAACGTGTAGCCCAGCTCCTCGAAATCCGGCCCGATCTCCGCCACCGAGTCGAAGTGACTCATCCAGACCGTTTCCACCTTGCCGAGCCCCTTGAACAGGGGGTGATCCCGAACGATATGCATGTCGGCACGGCCCCATTCGAGCCCCCCGTGCACCACCTTGCCGCCGTAGTGCTTTGCGATCTCCTGATGCCCGAAGCAGAAGCCGAGGATGGGAATGTCCAGATCGTAAATCCCTTTTGTATATGAGGAGTCCTCCCCATGGGACGACAGCGCCGGGCTGCCCGAGATGATGATCCCCTTGTATTGCTTGAATTTCTCGATGGGATCCTCCGGCTGAAGGATCTCTGCCAGCACCCGATGTCGGCGAACCTTTGTGGTGATCAGGTGAGCGTATTGCCCTCCGAAATCGATCACGGCAATAGCGTCGTGCTTCATGATTCGTCCCCTTTTCTCTGCTATACAGATTCTGGCCCCCCCGGGCAAGATGGTATCGGCACCGGACTAGATTCTCCTCTTTCGCTTTAGTCTATGGTATCAATACCGACCATGACCAAACCAGGCGCACTGCTACGATTGGCCCGACCCAAGCAATGGATAAAGAACATCTTCGTGTTCACCGCCATTATCTTCTCGGGACGGGCCACAGACATCGACGCCGTATCGCACGCGCTGATAGCCTTCGCCGCCTTCTGCCTGGCGTCGACCGCGATTTACTTTCTCAATGACTTCCGCGACGTGAAGGAGGATCGACGGCACCCGACCAAGAAGACACGTCCCCTTGCCGCGGGTACACTACCGCTCTGGACGGGACCTGTCGGGTTCGCGCTGGCCGCGGTCGCCTCGCTCACCATGGCCCTGTTTCTCCTCAACGCCACCTCCGCCCTGGTGCTCGGCCTCTACCTCGTATTCAACCTCGCCTACTCGCTCGGACTCAAGCACCTGGTAATAATCGACGTGCTCATCATCGCAGCGGGCTTCGTTCTTCGTATCCTCGCCGGCGCTGCCGCCATCTCGGTGATGCCGTCCACCTGGTTGATCCTGTGCGCGGTCACCATCTCTCTCTTCCTCGGTTTCACAAAGCGACGCGCCGAGGTGGTTCTGCTCGGAGACAAGGCCAGAGAGCACCGCAAGGTCCTGGCATATTACAACACGTCGTTCCTGGATCAGATGATCTCCATCGTGACCGCAGCCACGGTGGTCTGCTACATCCTCTACACGGTGGATGAACGAACGGTCGCCCTCGTGGGATCGAGGTTGTTGATCCTCAGCGTGCCGCTGGTCCTCTACGGGATATTTCGCTACCTTTACCTGGTCTATCATACCGAATCGGGGGGCGACCCCACACGAACGGTCTTCACCGACATCCCACTTCTGCTCAACGGTATCGTATGGGGCGTGCTCTGCACGGGGATCATCCTTTTCGGAAAGGAATTGCTCAATGCGGTCTATTGACAAGGTTCTTGAGAGAAA
This sequence comes from Deltaproteobacteria bacterium, assembly GCA_030621515.1. GTDB lineage: Bacteria > Myxococcota_A > Polyangia > JAAYKL01 > JAAYKL01 > JAUVAN01. The sequence continues at coordinate 8,199 of JAUXHN010000172.1, forward strand.
AGAGGTGCCCGCATGAATCGCGGCTTCGTACTGCTCGGCGTTGCCGTAGTCTTCAACGGCGTCGCCAACGTCCTGATGAAGAAGGGCATGATCGGCGCAGACAATATCAACGGCGTCGGCGAGACCATCAAGCACTACCTCACCTCGTGGCCCGTTATTGTCGGCCTGGCCCTCTTCGCCCTGAACGTAATCGCGTACACCCAGGCACTCACCAGGATACCGCTCTCCGTCGCGTATCCGATAATGGTCTCCATGACCGGCCTCATCGTCATCTCCGGGTCGATGGTCCTGTTCAAGGAGCAGATAGGCTGGCTGCAGTGGATCGGTTTTACACTCATCATCGCGGGCGTGGTCTGCGTTACGAGATGAGAACGCCCTCGAAATTGCGCGCGTGCAAGGCGATCGCGATCTTCACGGTTCTCGTGCTCACGAGTTGCACAGCACAGCAGGAGTTGCCCGCCCCCAACCTCGACGAGCGAAATCGCAACCTCGCGCAAGTGTCCGAGATGATCGACATTATCTCGAGGGCCGACGCATCCTCCGCCGCCGATTTACTGGAACACTCGGATCACCGGGTTCGTCGTGCCGCTGCCCTTCACCTGATGGATCTCGGAACAGACGCAACCTCGGAGATCCCGCGACTTGTGAAAGCGCTGCGCGACGATCACCCTCGAGTTCAGACGGCTGCGGCACGCGCCCTGGGGTCCATCGGCGACGAGAGCGCGACAGAACCGCTCATCACCAACATGGCCGACAAGAATCGCAAGGTCCGTCTATGGACATGGAAAGCTCTCGTGCAGATCGGAGACCCGGCCATCGAAGCGCTGATACCGCACATGGGCAAGAACACACCCACCCGGGCTCTGTCGTATGTCGACGAGGCAGGAAACAAGATATCCCTTCTGATCGAGATCCGTAGAAGGATGCCCTCCTTCGGCGCCAGAGCCGTCCCGGCGCTCATTGCCGGTCTTGAAAGCAAAGATCCCTGGATAAGAACCAACGCGGCCAACATCCTCGGCGAAATCGGTCCTCCCGCAAAGGACGCCATCCACGGGCTGGTGATTGCGCTCGACGACGATTACAATGACTGCAGGTTCCGAGCTGTACAGGCGCTCGCGAAGATAGGAGATCTGGATCCGGCGGTGATGCCTGCCCTCGACAAGGCAAGCAAGGACAAATCAAAGAAGGTCGCCAACCGGGCGAAGCACGCCATAAAGACAATCAAGAGCGAACAGGCGAAGAAGAAGGGAAAGAAGAAGGCGAAGAAAAGGGCGAGGGAAAAGGCAAAACAGAAGGCAAAGAAAAAGGGAAAGAAAAAGGGCTGACGATCCGACCTTCGTGCCGCGCCCTTATGAGGGCGCGGTCAGGATGAGCTTGAGTCCCAGTGAAGCCAGTGAAGCCACCGCCCAAGCCCGGAGGGCTTTTCAGTTGACCATGAAACATTTCGCGGATAGTCGATCCGCATGAAGCAGCGACATTCGTTCACGAACCTCCTGTATCACATGGTCTTTCGCACCAAGTTAAGGGAGCACTTCATCA
>JAUXHN010000137.1 GCA_030621515.1 Deltaproteobacteria bacterium
GCCGTGGTATGTGGAGGAATCCATGGCGGGTACTATCCCCAGGAAGGAAATACCCAGAGCCTCCAGATCATCCTGGGTCTTCACCGTGCGGTCCGCGAGCTCCAGGAGGATGGCGAGCCCTATCCCGAGGATCAGGCCGAATACGAACGCCAGCGCCAGATTGAGCTGAACCCGGGGCTTGATGGGAAACTCGGGCAGAAGCGCCGGGTCGAGGATATCCACGTTGTTCACCTTGAGCAGCCTGGAAAGATCAGCCTCCTTGATGCGGCCGAGGAGGAACTCGTAGATCTTCTCGTTGTTGTCCAGCTCACGCGCCAGGCTGTTGTATAAACCCTCCTTGCCGACGAGCTCCTGTGCCTGCCCCTTGAAATCCTCGAGGGTTGCCGCCAGACCGGCTTCCGTGGAGCGAGCGGCGCCGAGCTCGGCGTCCACTGCCTTGATGACGTTGCGAACCTCGCGTGTGATGTCCACCTTGATCCGGAACATCTTCGCCTTGATCTCCACGATCTTGGGGAAACTGTCACCGTACTTGGCGGACAGCTCACCGTACTCCTGGCTCAGCTCCGCGTAGCTCTGTTTGAGGTTCTGTATCAACTGGTTGGAATTGAGCGACTCCACCGGTATGGACATGGGATCTTCCGTCTTTGATACCTTGGCGATGGCGTTCTTGCGCGCCTGTATCGCGATGCGGTTTGCCCTGGCCTCGGTGAGCCTCCGCGCGACCTCTGTCATCTGGGCAGTGATGAGATTCTGGCGATCCTCGAGAGAGATGGACAGGATGTCGTTTTCCTTCTTGTATTTTCGAAGTTTCTCCTCGGAATCGGAGAGTTTCCCCTGGGCGTCGTCGAGCTGGTTAGACAACCAGTCCACGGCGTCAATAGTGCTCTGCAGCATGGTATCCAGGTTCTTCTTCTCGTACGATTTGGCCAGGGCGTTGGCAAGAAACATGGCCTTGCGGGGATCACGGTGATCCACATGAACCATGGTGAGCCTCGAATCCTTGACCGGCTCCACCGTGATCATCCCCTGAAGAACCCCGGCTGCCTCGTCGACGCTCGCCGGCTTGAACTCGGCGCGCTCCTCCTTGCGCACGTCCATAAAATCCGGATCTTCGTTGAGCTTGTATTCCTTGACCACTCGCGCGGATACGTCCCGGCTCTCGATTATCCGATACTGTGTTTCGTAGTACTCCACGTTGGACCAGAACGAGCCCGTGCCCATCTCCACAACATCCTCGACACTCTTCCCCAGAACCTGAGGAGCCTGGGTCTCTATCTGCAACGTTACCGTCGCACGGTAGATCTTGGTCATGCGAAGGGTGACGAACGCGGTGAGACCCAGAACAACCGTTACAGTAAGGACAATCAACAACCAGCGACGTCTGATGATGCGCAGGTATTCCCAGAGATCCACCCCGGGCTGATCCGCCATGATCGGCGCCGTGGATGCCTGTGTAGTGCTGTTCTGTTCGTGCAGGCTCATTTGCTCACTCACTCGATTCCCATAATGGATTGTTCTTCCATATTGCAAAGTTCATTCATGAAATGCCGACTTCAATTTCAGTTTCTTCTCCAGATCGTCCAGGCGCTTTTTCCATTTTTCGTCCTCAGGCTCCAGGTCAACCATCTTCCGAAGGGCGTCCAGGGCGCTCGCGTTGTCCCCGTTTGCTTGCGCCAGATCGGCGATCTTCGCCAGCAGGCGGGTATCGGTCGGAGTGAGCGCAAAGGCCTGGCGATAACACGCCAGCGCGGCCCGGAACCGACCGTTCGACCTCTCGAAATCCCCCTCCATGATCGCTACCGAGGCCCGGGCTCGGGTATTCGTCGAGATCCCCTTCAACCTGCCGAGGATTTTCCTCGCGGCCTCGCGCTCACCGGCCCTGTTATGGGCACGTGCGAGATTCCGAAGGAGCATCGGATGATCCGGGGTCTTTTCGAGGGCGCTCGTGAGCGAGGATATTTCCTTTCCGTGATCGCCGGCCTTGTGATGAATCTCCGACTCGAGCATCGCCGCCGCCGGTCCGCGATCCGCAAGCGCACCGAGCCTGTGAGCGAGCTTGAGGGCCTCCGGGATCTTGTGGCGCGCGGACAATCTTCGCGCATGCCTCGCGAGGGATCTGTGACCGGGCGGATTGAGGGAGATCACCGCCAGATCGGCTGCCAGCGCCTCCTCGTCCATGTTCCTGCCGGCAAACTCGTCTGCCAGCGCCGCCCATAATAGAGCCTTGTCCTCCTTGTCGACAGCCATCTTCGCCAGTGACTCGAATCGGGCGACGGTGCTCACGAGATATCGGGCGACGGGCCTCGCGAAGGTCGGATTGGAACGGGAGGCAAGCCTGAACTCCAGCATGGCCTGATCCAGGTGCCCTGTCCGCAGCAACGTACGACCCACGTAAAGGTGCGCCGATGCCGACGACGGATTGATTTCCAGAGCGCGCGCGAGCCACGGAAGCGGGTTTCCACGGCCGGTCTTGAACCGGTCCACTCCCGCCAGGAACGGGAGGTACCACGCTGCCGGATGACGCTCGAGCATCGGCCTCAGCTCATCGTCCGTGAACCCGTCGTTCCCCGCCCTCAACAGCGCTGCATTGAGGTTGCGCTCCTCCGTGTCCAGGTCATACCTGTTCACGTACAGCACCATGACCACCGCCATGGCCAGCGAACTTGCGGCGAGCACATACATGGAAACCGCCGGTATCTTGCGGCCTCGCCTCGTGGTGGTCCGGGTAGATTTATCTTCGCGCCACGAACCCTCCAGGGCCGCGAGCAGGGCGACCGCCATCACCGCCACACCGGGGATCTCGATGTTGAAGTCCACCAGGTTGTGAAGCCCGAAAGCCACAAGCGCGGCAAGTGAAGCCGCCTGGCGAATTTGCCGGGGTGGCACCACGAGACGACGGGCCATCACCAGACCGAAACCAAGCAGCACGAACGCGCCGATAACGGCCCCGTAGTCCACCAGCAACTGGACGATGATGTTCTCGGCGTGGGTGAACGTTATATTTGATGTCCAGTCGCTGACCAGCGAGAAACCAACCCAGAAGGCGCCGCGTCCCACTCCCGTCGCCGGGAACCGGCCGACCAATGGGAGCCCCTCGGAGAGCATCTCGATTTTATGGTGATCGCCGGTCATGAACTCGCCGACGATCGCATCTTGGGCCACGAAAAGGCCCAGCCCGAGAGAAAGAGCCAGCCCGAGAGGGAGCCAGGCGAGCTGTCTTCGCGGTTCTCCGTCGTCCTGTTTGGCGAACGCTTTTTGCACGAACCGAAGGACGATGAAGACGCACTGGCCGGCAATGAAAGCGGCGATCCCCCCTCGTGACAGGGTCAGCAAAACGGAACCGCCGATCAGGGCGGCGACACCGGTCAGTAGGATACGGCGACTGAGCTCGCGGGCCGATATGGCCATCCCTATTGCCACCGCCGCCGCGAGACTTAGTGCTGCGGCCATGTGATTCTCGTTTAGTAGCGGGGCGCTCACCCTCTCGTGGCCGGCGTGCGCGTGAATCGGCTGGTAAAACCCATAGATCTCATCCAGCAGGAGGATCTTGTGCGCCAGCATCACGAACGAGGCCAGGACACCGGCCAGTACGACCAGGTTGAGCACGTCCTCGAGCCCCTTTCGCCTGGTCCACAGTATGCAGGTCCAGTAGACGGCCAGATACAGGAGCAGCTTGCCCAGCTCGACCAGAGTCATGGGCACATCCAGGGTGAGGGGCATGAATGACGGTTTCACATCGCCCAGGGGAATGAGGGCCCCCACTCGGACCTCAAAGGCCGACGGGGAAATCAGCTCAACTATTCCCGAGGGGAGCGGTAACAGCTGAAATGCAGTGAACAGGACCATTCCGAGCAGTAACGCGCCGGGCAGATCGAGTCTGGCGAGGGACCTGCCGTGCCGATCGGCGGCCAGAAAAAAGAGGAGGGCCGCAGCGAGAACCAGGTAGATACCCAGCACGAACGAATGCACGACCCCCAGGGCGAGACACGGGGTCACCACTGCCAGGGCCATGAGGCCCTTCACCACCGATTCACGATTCAACAGGCGTTCTCCTCCCTCGGCCTGATAAGTTGCCCGGGCAACCCGGATCGATCATTTTTCCCGAATGATAATGAAGGCCAGCTTAGTACTATATGGGGATTTTCTTCAATAGTTGGCCCGGATTAGCGCCGAAGGTCCCTACCTACCTGATTATGTACCACTTTGCGTCGGGGGTTATGTCGAAATGAAAATGATTGTGGTGGGCCTTGTTGGCGTTCGGCGTGAGCATGACGTTGAATGTTTTGGCCTCATGAAGCGCGCAAGCGAATTCCTTCAGGAAACGCCCGCTCGAAGTTTCGGGTTCGTCCTTGCATGGAGGTTTTTTGGAGTGACGCTCGTAGGCCTCGAGTAAATCGATGGTCTCGCCGTCCTCCATGACGAACCAGCGGATATCGATGGCCAGAGCGCGCCGATGCTGGCTCATCTTGCCCTTTTGGGCTTTCTTGTACGCCTTCTTCGCCGCCCTGCACGCTCGCCCCTTTTTACCCCGGGCACACGGGCCGTCGTGGACCTTGATTGGCCTGTAGGTGGAATAGAAAAGAACCTGCGTGACGCCGTGGCGCTTTGCCTCGCGAGCCAGGTTGACAAGGGCCAGCGCGAGCCGGCAATCCATCACCGCGTTCACCCGTTGCGACCGAGGCCATCTGGGGCGGATTTCAACACCTTCTATGGGCCCGTCGAGGAGCACGGGCGCATTTACGAACGGCGTGTCGAAATCGGGTATTCTCGTCTTCACCCCGAACCGGGCGAGGGCTTCCATGCACTGCTCGTCGGTCTGTTTCCAATTCTCGAAAGCCACGGGCACGGGCTCCTGTTGATCCGGTTGATCCGGCTGGACCGTTTCCACCACAGCCTCCTCCACGGGCGGCGGCGCCGGCTGCGGGATCCCCCCGTCCGACTCCAATTCCAGCCCGGAGATGAACGCCGCTATGGCATCCGGATCCTCGTGGACGTCTTCCTCTTCGTCGAGATCCTGTGGCTCATGCTCGGGTTCAACGCCGCTCGCGCCCCCGGAGCCCGCTCCCATTCGCGGCATCAGCCCCGTGCAGCCCACCAGCAACAACACACCTATGGTAAACCGGTACATGCGTGTTCAGGGAGCCAGAAGTGTCGTGAAATGTCCCGACGAATCGGCGGTCGACCTCCCCACCGCGTAGGCCCGACCTTCGACCACTCGATACCACTCTATTATCGAGCCGCCCACATCGATGGGATTCGCCTGATCATTTGAGGGCGTTATGGTGCCGTGCGCGACGAATGGGATGGGCAGCTCGATGGAGGCGGTCCCGTTCCCCAAGATCGTGATCACTTCTGTTCCCCATGCGAAGTTGCTCTCCACAGGCGCCTCTGCTGCAACGTGGTAGTCGGCCTCGTCGAGCCACATGGAAAAACTCCCGTCGAATCCGGTGGACGATGTACCAGGCCTGACGGTCTGCGGAACGTCTCCCACAGCTTCGGCGGTAAGGGTGCTGACAGGAACGTTCTTGCCGTTTGCCACAACGGTGCCTTCGAGGAGCGGGCGCCACGAAAGGGTGAAGACCTGTTCTTCCCCCTGTGATGCTTCCGAGATCGCAATGGGCTCGTCGGTCGTATACGCCGTGTAGTCGGTGGCCGATGAGGCCGTGATAAACGCGGGTATGATGGTGACCTTGTAGTCGCCCGGATAAAGGTTTATTCCGGTAACACCCTCGATCTCCTCGAGCGCTCCGCTCTCGTTTGTGGTGACCCATTTTTCCACGCGCCCACCACCCACATCATTCGACTCGAAAAGGACGAAACACCCGGGCGCCGGATCCTGGAAGAACAAGCCGTCGTGGGTTTTCACCGGCTTGTTCACCTTCGCAAGGTACTGGACCGGAACACCCAGTGGATCGAGGGAGAGAGCCGGGTCTCCAGTGAGATCCAGTATGTTGTCAACAGCGGATGTCATGGAAAAACCGTCGATAACGAATTCGGGATGGTGCGGCTCGAAAGGCCGCGAGATCTTCAATGAGAAATCTTCAGTCCCCGAGGCGATCTTGATTTCGAACTTGCCGCATTCCTCGAAGAGGTCCTCGTCGACGATGCACTCGGTCGTGCTCGCGGTGGATACGATGCGCCCGTTCGTGGGATCCACGGCCACCACGTCGAGCCCGTTCATCGGAAGCCCGCCTTGCAACACCACACCCTCCACTGAAGCCGTGCCCACGGGGAGGATCAGGTCCATGGCTTCGTCGTTTGAATCGTAGATAATACCCGATGAATCGATGACCACCTCATCTATGTAAAGTACAGGAAAGCTAATAGCCTGCAGTGACTCGGGTATGACCATGACCCGGTACTTCCCGGGCAGCATTTCCAGATCGAAACTCATGCTGTTGTGAGCTTCGTATACGGTTATTCGCGCGGAGCGCCCAGGCAATTGGTTTCCCGTATCGGTGAATATCACCCGGGCTTCCAGGGCTGAGGTGTGATCCTCGTCCGTCTTCGCTATTGTCATGGCGTTGACGATCACCGAAACCCCTATCTCCAGCGGCACGTCGATGTTACCGCTCTCGTTCAGTGTTACATCGAAGGTTTGTGGAGGCGCCCCGGTGGACGGATCAGGAATGACCTTTACGACCAGATCGCTGCCGTCGGAGGGCGGCGCGATGGAGCAGAGACCAAGCTGGGGATGACAAGTGCCCTGCGAGCAATCCTGATCTCCGTCGCAGGAGTTGACCGGCCCGTCGTAGCTCCAGCCTGCGTAATCGCCGGCCATCTCGGCGCAGGAAACGAGAAGGGCAAAAAGAAAAACCAACCGGATCTTCACTGGGTCCCCTGTGTATCGCAGGAAATACTGGGAAGGAGCTCCAGGGCCCAGAAAACCTCCGCCGTCCTGGCGTCGTCCGGCAGTTCCTGTTGTATGAAACGACGATCGGAAACGATGATCTGGGTGAGCATCACGTCCCCCTCGTTGACACCACCGAGGTATGTCAGGTCCAGATCGCACGTGACCGTCATCTGCAACCCGGTCTCGTGGGCTTCGTCCACCTCTTCGGCGCCGGACAGTTCCGCCGCGACGCAATTACCCGCCTCAATTTTCCCGATGGGTTTGTAGGGGTCCGGCCAGAGGTAGATCTTGGCGTCGTAGGTGGCCACGTCCTCCTCATCCGGATCCCAGACCTTCAGTGTAAAAGTCCTATGCTCCTTGCAGACCAGCTCGATCTCATCGTTCGCCGGAGACAGGAATATCACCTGCATGGGGTAATTGACCTTGTCCTCAAACTCGATGGTATCCGTCACTACGCACCCGGTTGCGACAATCAGGGCCAGGACTAGAGATGCTGATGCCTTGATGGACACGTTACCCTCAGGCCTTTTCCAGATATCGATAGATGGTTCTCGGATCCACATCGAGATCCCTGGCTGTCTTGGTGCGGTTTCCGTTGTTGCGTCCCAGAACGTCGAGCACGTAATTGCGCTGGAAGTTGTCCCTGGCCTCCGCCAGGGAGAGCGTCTGCGGCAGAACCTCCTCGCCAAGATCCAGATCACCGGATCCAATCATGTTTCCTTCGCACAGAATGACCGCCTTCTTGATCTTGTTTTCCAGCTCGCGCACGTTGCCCGGCCAGGCGTGTTTCTTCATGGCAATGATGGCATTCGGCGTAAACCCCTTGGCCTTGGCCTCGAATTCCTTGGCAAATTTACCGAGCAGATATCGGGCCAGAAGGATGATATCGTCACCCCTTTCTCGCATCGGGGGCAAGACCACATGGAACACGTTGAGGCGATAGAAGAGATCTTCCCGGAAATGCCCGTGTTGAACCTCCTGCTCGAGATCGCGATTGGAGGCAGCTATCACGCGGATATCGAGTGTCTCCGATTTGGCAGCGCCCACCTTTACCACCTGGCGTTCCTGCAAGACGCGCAACATCTTCACCTGGAGTGACAGGGGCATCTCCCCGATCTCATCCAGAAAGATGGTGCCCGAATCCGCCGCCTTGAACTTCCCCACGTTGGTGGAAACGGCGCCGGTGAACGCCCCCCGAACGTGCCCGAAGAATTCGCTCTCCATCAGGCTCTCGGGAATGGCGCCGCAGTTGACCGTCACGAACGGACCCTTGGCTCGCCGGCTTCTCCTGTGAATCTCCCGGGCGATAAGCTCCTTGCCGGTTCCGGTCTCTCCGCTTATCAGGACCGAGACCTCCGTATTGGCCACTTTCTCAACCCTGTTGAAGACTTCGACCATTGAGGGAGAGCTGCCGATTATTTCGCCGAACCGTTGATTTTTAAGCTTGTTGCTGAGCGACAGCGCTTTCAATTTCAGGTCATCCACGAGCAATGCGTTTTGTAAAAGAAGAGACGCCTGGGAGGCGAACACGGTGAGGAGATCCATGGTGGAGGCCTCGAAAAGCCCCGCCACGGAATCGTTTCCCAAATAGACCAGGCCCAGCAGTCGTCCCCTCTCGAGCAATGGAACGCACATGACCGAGCTCAGACGAAGATTGATCACCGACGCAGCTCCGGAGAACTTGTCGTCGCTCTGTGCATCCGAAACGATCAACGGTTTCCTGGTCTCCACAACCCTGGCAACAATGCTGTCCGACAACTCCGCCACCGACTCGGCCATCTTCTCCCGGTTCATGTTGCGGGCCACCTTTATCACCGGCTTGCCGTTCTCGAAAAGCACCAGAAATCCCTTTGCGGCGCCGGTGATCTCCACCACAGCGTCCATCAGTTCGTCCAGAAGCACGGTCAGAGATTCGCTGTTCATCAGCTTGGACGAGAACTGCTGTAGCCGCCGCAGGGCCTCCAGCTGCACGCGACTGGACCGATCATCGGAGACGTTTCCGAGAGGCAGATCCAGCATGCTGAAGGTGAGCTGGGCGTTCCCCAGTGTGATGCGGTCCTCGTGGCCGATCTTGGTCTTGCGGCGTTTCTTGCCATTGACCAGGATCTGCCCCGAACCCTCCCCCTCGGCGAGATTGAAATCGCGACCGTCGAACACTATCCGTGCGTGGTATGGCTCCAGCTCCATCTTGGCGATAACCACATCGTTGCTCCGGTGGGCTCCGATGGTGGTGATGCTCTTGGTGACGCTGTACACCATCCTGTCGCCGCCCTTGGGCTTCCAGCTGAGTGTCGACATGGGTTGCTGCTTTTCTTTTTATTATTGGCCAAGTATAGCCAATACCCGCAACGAGGAAGTCTAGCGGTTTTCTTGCAAACGGTAAACCGAAACGCCACCCCTCAGGAAGGGGTGTCTTGTGGATCGGGCAGGGCGTCGGGCATGACGCATTGCCCCCGGAAGACGGCGCCCTTCTCCATCTGGAAGGACGGCGTGGTGACCTCGCCGTTGATCTGCCCGGGGGGATACAGCTCCACGCAGGTTCTGGCATTGATCTTTGCCTCCACCACCCCGCCGGTCACGATGAGGGTGTCCACGTTTATGGTCCCGTGGATCTCGGCGCCGGTTCCCACCACCAGGGTTTCGTCGGAGAAGATCTCGCCCTCGAAGCGGCCCTCGATGCGGACGGTGCCCATGAAGGTCAGCTTGCCCTTAAATTCGCTTTTTTGCCCGAGGAGTGATCCGGTGTTGATTTTTTCGTCCGTCATTTCGAATCCTCTCTCAACTCCATCTTGATGCAGCCGGTCACAACGCAATTGCGCCCTTTTTTCTTGGCCTTGTACAGGTTGTCGTCTACCAGCTTCAGCAGATGGGTTGAGCTGGCTGCCACACCACCGGGAACCGTCCCGACCCCGAGGCTGATGGTCACCGGGATGTTCACTCCGTCCGGGGTGGTGATCTTCATCTCTTCGATCATGCATCTCAGGCGCTCTCCCAGGGCAATTCCACCGATCTCGTTGATCCCACGGGCCATCACCATGAATTCCTCGCCCCCGTATCTGGAGAAGATATCCTCCTCTCGCAGCGCGTCCATGATCGTGTCGGAGACCGCAATCAGCATCTGATCCCCCACCTGGTGGCCAAAAGTGTCGTTGACCTTCTTGAAGTAGTCCAGATCGATCATGATGAGGGTAAGCGGTACTCGGTGACGCCTGGTGAAGGAGATCTCGGAGGATATCCGTTCGTCGAAGTGCTTTCTATTATAAGCTCCGGTAAGCGGATCCCGCACGGAGGATTGGTACATCTGCCTTTGAAACTCCATCTCCACGGGATCTTGCAACATGAACTTGAGGATGGTCCTGCGCCCGATCAGGATCTTGTCGCCATCTTTCAAAACGTGCTGCCGTATCTTGTGTCCGTCCACGTAGATTCCGTTAGTGGAGCCCAAGTCTCTGATGACGTACCTTTCCCTGTTTTCGCAAACCACCTCCGCGTGGCGTTTGGATATTCCATCATCGTGAATAACGCCCCCACAGTCATTGTCTCGACCCAGGACGATACTCTCGGTCGTGGACAGCGGGAAGGAGCAGCCCAGGTCGATTCCGCCGATCACGATCAGAGAGGCCTGTCTTCCCACGGATTCCCGCATCTGTTCGATGAGCGTAGAGCGATCCAGTTGCAGCGTCAGATCCGTTCTCTTTCGGTGCTTGCGCTTTGTTTTCATTATTGAAAGCCTCCCGTTCCCGCCTGCGTTTCCACATCTTACGCCAATGTGGGCCTTCCATGCTATATGGTGCGATATGAACACGCAGAAAAAATCAATCGATACGATCGCCTTGCGCGTGGAGTGGAAAGAGGCGTGCATCTCGCTGGCCTTCAATCCGGACATCGGTTCACGGCGTCGTCCCGCCGCACCCGACTTCATGGCCGGGAGGATCGAGCACACCCTGCTGGGCGTGTCGGCCACGGACCGTGACGTGGAACGCCTTTGCGAAGAGGCGATGGAGCACTCGTTTCGAGCCGTGTGCTGCATGCCTCGTGACGTGGAGCGTTGCGCCCGCGCGCTTGGCGCATCGTCCGTGCTCGTGGTTTCCGTGATCGATTTTCCCCTCGGCGGCGGTATCGGCGGGGCCGCTGCATCTCAGTGTCGCATGGTGATCGATCTCGGCGCCTCGGAGGTCGACATGGTCGTGGACATTCGCGCCATAGTTCAGGGCGAGTTCACGGCGGCCCGAGACGGCGTGGCAAGGGTGGTGGAAGCCGCCGCGAATGTTCCGGTCAAGGTGATCCTCGAGACCGGAGCGCTCACGCCCGAGCAGGTGGCGCGCGCGATCGCGGTGGCCGAGTCCGGGGGCGCCGCATTCGTCAAGACATCCACCGGATTCGGCGCCCGTGGGGCGAGCATCGAAGACGTGGCGACTATGCGCGCGATCGCTTCGGACAGGATGGGGGTCAAGGCGTCCGGTGGCATCCGGGATAAGGCGACGGCCGTGGCCATGATCGAGGCGGGGGCCGACGTGATCGGAACATCAAACGGCCCCGGCTGCGTCTGACCCGCTTTGACCCTCTCGCTTATCTATTGAGCGTATCCGGAATCCGCCGGGCTGAGCTCGCTCTCTGCCGGCCAGCCTTCGTCCCAGTAACTTACGCGGTACCAGTAAGTTTTGCCGGGCTCGACGTCGGTGTCCTCGCAGTTGGCCTGTTCTTCATTATCCAGGTAGACATGCAGAAATGGACCATCTTCGAATTCGGATCGCCAGAGGCAGTATCCGTGACCTGCTCCTCCATTATGCCACTCCAGCACAATACGGTCGGAATAGGTACCGTCACTGGCGTCAATCCACAACAG
>JAUXHN010000264.1 GCA_030621515.1 Deltaproteobacteria bacterium
CTGGTCAACGGCGAACGCTTCATCACCCCCGAGCTTGAGGAGTGGGAGGCAAAGGTGCTCACGGCGGACGAGCGCCGCAGGGAACTGGAGCAGAGTCTCTTCGCAGCGCTGGTGACCGATCTATCCGCCCACGTCTCCCGCCTGTCGGCCCTCGCCGCCCGGGTCGCCGAGATCGATTGCGCCGCAGCCCTGGCCGAGATTGCCCGCGTGCGTGAGCTGGTGAGACCGGACGTGGACACGGACGGGGTGATCGACATCGGGAACGGCCGCCACCCCCTCGTGGAAGCAATGCAGCCGGACAACCCGTTCGTCCCCAACGATGTCAAGCTCGATCCCGAAGGGGAGCGATTGCTAATCATCACCGGCCCCAACATGGCAGGGAAATCCACGGTCATGCGACAGGTGGCGCTGATAGTGATCCTGACGCAGATGGGCTCTTTTGTCCCGGCCGGCCGCGCGCGCATCTCCGTGTGCGACCGCCTGTTCACCAGGGTCGGAGCCTCCGACAACATCGCGCGGGGCGCCTCGACGTTCATGGTGGAGATGAACGAAACATCGGCAATTCTGCGCGGCGCCACCCGTGACAGCCTGGTGATACTCGACGAGGTGGGACGGGGCACAAGCACTCACGACGGGCTGTCCATCGCGTGGGCCGTGGGCGAATACCTGCACGACTCGGTGGGCTGCAAGGTCATGTTCGCGACCCACTTTCACGAGCTCGTGGAGCTGGCCAACCTCAAGGCACACGCCGCAAACTATCACGTGGCCGCGCGTGAATACGGGGACGAAGTGGTATTTTTGCGAACGCTGGTGGAGGGGGGGACATCCCGATCGTTCGGGATCCACGTGGCCGCGATGGCCGGACTTCCGGAGGTGGTCGTGCAACGGGCCAGGGACGTGCTGTCGGGCCTCGACGAGGAGCGACCGGCCCCGGCGGGCATGCCCAGGAGCGCCACCAGATCGGACGAATCCCAGCTCGATCTGTTCAACCCCTCAAAACCCTCCGAGGTGGAGCGCGTGCTATCCGATATCAACCTGGATCGGGTCACGCCCCTCGAAGCCCTCGCGCTGTTGACCAGCCTCAAGGGCATGATCGACAAGAAGTAGAAACTCGACCGTTTCGAGAGCCCTCGGGTGTCCAAACAACGGAGTGACAAATGGATCGCAAACCGGCCGTCATTGTCGTGGCTGCACCACACACAAGGAGACCCGATATACAAATTATTCAATTTTTACGGTATAGTACGTTTTGGCACGAACGCTGCTTATATTACGACCTGTTCGGCAGGTCGGTATTTTTATCTGGAGAAAAAAGACAATGAAACCTTTCAAAACATTATTTATCACCATCATGACCATGCTCATCACGGGAGCCCTGTCTTCGGGCTGTTTCTGGCTTTTCGGGGGCGACGACGACATGGATGACGGCGAATCGATCTACTACGACCCTGACTCCGACTCCGACGCGGACTTCTCCGGCTGCGAGGACGGATTCTGGCCCGGAGACGTGGTAGTGGAGCATATCGACGACATGCAGAAGCTCCAGGGCTGCCGTTACATCCAGGGCAACCTCCACGTGGCCTACGGCGACTTCACAAACCTCTATCCCCTGCACGACCTGTTGACCGTCGGAGGTGATCTCAGGATCGAGCACAACAACAATCTGACCTCTCTACAAGGGCTCGACAGCCTGATGGAAGTAGAGGGCAACTGCTACATCTCCGACAACAACAGCCTGTGGGATCTCAATCACCTCACCACTCTCATCGAAATCGGCGGCAACCTGGTGATTTCCGCAAACGACTCCCTCGAGAGCCTCGAGGGAAGTGACAGCCTGCTCTTCATCGGCGGCGATCTGCGGATAACATTGAACTCGGAACTCATGGATATCGAAGGGCTCGACAAGCTTCTCGTACTCGACGGGGATCTCCTGGAAATCTCCAACAATATCGTCTTCCCCGCGTGCGAGGCGGATGATCTCATCGACAGGATCCTCCTCACGGGCTTCACCGGCACCATCGATATTCACGGCAACGACGATACGGCCACCTGCGAGGAATGAGCACGGTGGGAAAAAAAATGATAGGATTCAAAGCATGACTGAAATAATCAAGAAAAAGGGCAAGACCGTGGGGCAGATCATCGCCAGGCCGTTCCTCTGGTTCTTCACCTTCGCCATTCCGGTTTTCATTGCCGCGTGCTACGGCGGCTACTACGAGATCGATGACGCCGGCGGCGGCGCCAACCAGCTCAGCGCCACGGGAAAAGTGCTCAACGCTTTGACCGGCGTGAGCATCACTCAGATCAAGGTGAGCTGCGTGGCGCCCGGGCACGTGGACGGCGGCGACTATGTGGACGGTGGCGACGGCGTGATCGATTCCACCTACTCACTCCCCGGGGACGGTCACTTCGAGCTCTGGTACACGGACGACAACCCCTGCGACCGTCTCGTTTTCGAGGACGTCGACGGCGCGGAAAACGGCGAGTACGCCTCAAAGACAGTGCAGTTCGACGACACGCTCGAGGAGACTGTCGTGGAGCTCTTCCCCCTGGATTGAGCCTTGTCTGAATCTCGCTTTTCGGGCGCTCTTCGCCGGGCGGCCCACCCGATCTATCGCCGCCTGGAAACCACCGTCCACCCCCTGCGATATCTCTTCTTGGAGATAACCCAGCGGTGCAACCTCAACTGCCTGCACTGCGGAAGCGATTGCGGCAGACAGGCGCGACCGGGGGAATTGACCACGGACGAATGGATCGATTTCGTCCACTACCTGGGCGCGCGGGTTAAAAAAAAGAAGGGGCTGTTCCTCGTCATCACCGGCGGCGAGCCACTGTGCCATCCGGAGCTGCCACGGATCCTCGACGCGATAAACGAGCACGGCTTTCCATATGGAATGGTCACCAATGGCTATTTACTCGGTGATCGGACCGTCGCCACCCTCGTCGACCGAGGCATCTCAAGCATCACCGTGAGCCTCGACGGAATGCGCGACTCCCATGACTGGCTGCGGGGCGTACCGGGATCCTTCGACCGGGCCGTGGCGGGCCTCCGGATCCTGGCGAAACAACCCATCCGTTTCCTCGACGTGGTCACTTGCTCCAACCCACGCAATCTCACAGAGCTACCCGCCGTGCTGGAGATCTTGCAAGACGCGGGCGTCAGGCGATGGCGCATCTTCTCCATCTTTCCCAAGGGGCGGGCAAAGGACAACGAGGAGCTGCTCCTCACCGACGAACAGCTGGTGGTCCTGCTCGACTGGATCCGCGACACCAGAACCAAACTCGAAGGCACCGGATTCACCCTGGACTTCAGCTGCGAGGGCTATCTCCCCGCCGCCGTGGATCACGCGGTCAGAAATGAGCCGTACTTCTGTCGCGCCGGGATCTGTATCGGATCGGTTCTCTGCGACGGCGCCATCGGCGCCTGTCCCAACATCACCCGAGATCTCGTCCAGGGCAATATCAGGGACGACGACTTCCTCACGGTCTGGGAGGAGCGGTTCGAGCGGTTCCGCAACAGGGAATGGATGAAAACCGATAACTGCATCGACTGCGGCGAATGGAACCGCTGCAAGGGCAACTCCCTCCACCTGTGGGACAACGACGAGAAACGCACGGTCCTTTGCTACCACCGGATTCTCTTGAAAAACACTTGAAAAACAAATCTTGCGCCGTGTAGGGCATCCTGCTACAATGTGTGTGTATTAACTACACGGAGGGTGAGATGCCCGAGGAACGACGAATCAACCGCAGCGACAACATCAACGATGCCCTGGAGCTACAACTCGAAGCGACCGCACGCAGGGCCCGTTTCTCAACCCTCATCCTGACCGAGGAGCAGGGTCTCACCGTGGTGGCAACCGGTCACATACAACCCTGCGAGGAAATTGCCGCCCTGAGCCCCCAGCTCGCCCCGGGAAATAAATTCTGGCAAGGACGGGTCCGCGACGAGGACGGGGTCGGCAAGCTCATCACCATCGCCCCGATCAAGACCGAATGGGGAACCCTCTACCTCTGCGCAATAGGTGGTACCGAATCGAACATCAACGCGGCGCTCCTCCTTGGAGGACTCGGCGTGACCCGGATTCTGGCCTGATAAAACCCATCCCGAACACTTCCGCAAACGACTCCACGATGGCGTCGCGCGCCGCCTTCATTGGAGGAGCCTCTCCCAAAATCGCTGCGATGGAGGTGACGGGAGTATCGCCCATGCCGCACGGTACTATGAAATCGTAGTGTGAGAGATCCGGGTCGACGTTGAACGCGAACCCGTGATAGGTCACCCCGCGGGTCACCCGCACACCGACGGCGCCGATCTTCCCGCCTGAATCGGAGATCGAAAAGACACCGGTGGTCCCCTCCTTGCGATCGCTCTCAACACCCAGGGTGCGCGCGGCCAGGATCATCACGTCCTCCAGGGCGGCCACGTACCTTGCCACTCCCAGACCCAGCCCATGGAGGTCCAAAATGGGATAGCCGACAATCTGCCCCGGCCCGTGGTATGTGACCTGCCCACCTCGCTCGATCCGTCGCACGTCGATACCGCGCAGCTTCAGCAGGTCCGCGGACGCGACCACCCCCTGCTCGTCGGCGTTTCTCCCGAGAGTGACCACCGGCGTATGTTCGAGGAGAATGAGGGTATCCGAAGCTCCTGAGCGCCTTCGCCGCTCCACGACATCCAGCTGGAGCGCGTGGGCCTCGTCGTACGGAGTGAGACCGTCGAGGATCACCAGCCGGCATGCCCCGCCGCTCATCCGGCATCCCTCGCCCCGCGAACGTAGGCCTCCGCAGCCCTGTACGACGTCCTGACCAGCGGGCCGGCCGCCACGTATCCAAACCCCATTGCGCGACCGAGAAGCGCCCACTCCTCGAACCTGTCAGGATGAACATAATCGACAACCTCCACGTGATCCCTGGTCGGTTGAAGGTACTGGCCGAGCACCAGGATCTCCACACCCATATCGAGAAGATCCGCCATTGCGTCTTCGATCTCCGCATCGCTCTCTCCCAGGCCGAGCATTATGGACGACTTGGTCTTGAGGTTGCGATCGAAGGCCCGCGCCTGCGAAAGGCACTCGAGGGATCTCTCGTAACTGAACCCGGCATGCCTCATGGACGGTGTCAGTCTTTTCACAACCTCGATGTTGTGGGCAAAGACATCGGGAGCAGCTTCCAGCACCGTCTCGAGATCATCAC
>JAUXHN010000281.1 GCA_030621515.1 Deltaproteobacteria bacterium
GTTGGGGTGGGGTCGTCAGGGCGGGCACGGCGTCAGGGCGGGCACGGGGACCCGCCCCTACTCGAGATAAGGGGATGGTTGGCCACGAAGCGGGCCACGAGGAGGGGGTTGTCGAACAACACGGGCCACAGAACAGCGGCCGCAATGCGATGAGGCAATCTTGCGAGCCTGGTCCCGCGCGAGTCGGGGACCATCAGTCGAATGGAGGCGCGGATGGGTCGCGACGGAGCGATGGACGCAACTGCCGCGCCCAGATCCGGATCGCCGCGAACCTCGCCGATGAGGGAAAAAAACAACCACACCGAACGGGTTACCTTCCATTCTCGGGCGCGCGCGATGATTTTCTCCGCGATGTCGGTTACCCCACCCCCCTCCTTCGCCAAGGCTACGGCGGGCAGGCCGGCCCCTCCCAATTGCGGGGAGGGGAGGGGAAGTTGTTGGAGACCGGCATTTTGGGAGCGCAGTAACAGATCCAGGTCGCGCACCGTCCGCTCCAGGAAGATCAGCCGGTGAATCGTCGCGTGAAAGGCGATGTGACAGAAATGATCCTCGGGCGCCAGGCGACGACAGACCGTATCGTCGAAGGTGGACTCGAACGATCTCTCCCACAGTGCGTCGTGATCGATGACGAACCTGCCGGGCTCGAACAGATATCTATGGGCCTCGAAGAGGATCTTTCTCGTGTCGTCCACCTGCAGATAGAACCCGGCCTCGTGGGTCTGGGATTCGTCCGCGAAGTGGTCTCTGCGCTCGAACCCCAGCTCGTTCATCAGCTCCAGCGTTCGCGTCCAGTCCCTCTTTCGCACCAGGAAATCCACGTCGGACATGACGCCGCGATCCTCGCCATCGGGGTAGACGCCGGTCAGCAGGTGCGCCCCCTTCAGCGGCGCCACGTCTATCCCCTCCGCCGCCGCCGCTTCGAGCAGCCGGCGAAAATGGTGAAACAGGATGATGTGCTGTGGATTGGTCATTGTTGTTGTCTGTCGTTTCTTGTCCTGTGAGACCCCACTTCCGGAGGAGACCCCACCCCAACCCCTCCCCATTGCGGGGAGGGGCTAGCTCAGATTCAATTCAGATCGGCGTTTCCCTTTTCTTCCCCCTCCCTGCAGTGGGGAGGGGGACCGAGGGGGTGGGGTCTACTTCACCCCGATCTGGAAGTGTTCGAACCCCAGCTCCTTCAGCCTGTCCGAGCTGTACTGGTTGCGCCCGTCGAAGATGACCACGCCCTTCATGCGCCTGGCCATCTCGCGGAAATCCGGACTTCGAAACTCGTTCCACTCGGTTACGAGGATCATCGCGTGGGCGCCGTCGAGGGCATCGTACTTGCTTGAAAAATACTCGACGCTTTTGTTGCCCTTCAAGTACACGTCCCGCGCCTGTTCCATCGCCTGGGGATCGTAGGCCCGTATCAGCGCGCCCCTCCCCACCAGCTCTTCGATGACCGCCAGGCTGGGCGCCTCGCGCATGTCGTCCGTTCCGGGCTTGAACGCCAGCCCCCACACGGCGAACACCTTTCCCGCAAGGTCCTCACCGAAACGTTTCACGATCTTCGCCGCCAGAACCCGCTTCTGATCGTTGTTCACTCTCTCCACCGCCGCAAGGATCCGGGGCTCGTAGCCGCTTTGCGCGGCTATTCTGATCAACGCCTGCACATCCTTCGGAAAGCAGCTGCCCCCGTAGCCGCAACCCGGATAGATAAAGCTGAACCCTATGCGGCTGTCGCTGCCGATGCCTATCCTCACCTTGTTGACGTCGGCGCCCACCTTTTCGCAGATGCCGGCCATCTCGTTCATGAAGCTGATCTTGGTGGCCAGCATGGCGTTGGCCGCGTACTTGGTCATCTCTGCGGAGCGCACGTCCATGGAGACCACCCGTGGGCGCTTGATCAGGAACGGGGCGTACAGCTCCTCCATCACCCGAACGGCCCACTCGTCATCGGTGCCGATGACCACGCGCTCGGGGCGCATGCAATCGGCGACCGCCGCGCCCTCCTTGAGGAACTCCGGGTTGCTGACCACGGAAAACTCGAGGTCGCTGCCGCGCCTGTCGAGCTCGCCTCGAATGACGTCTTTCACTTTATCTGCGGTACCGACCGGCACGGTGGACTTGTCGACCACAATCATGCGGTGGACCATGTGCTCGCCAATGCTCTTGGCCACCTGCAGCACGTACTTCAGGTCGGCGGAGCCGTCCTCCCCGGGGGGAGTGCCCACCGCGATGAAGACGATATCGGTTTGTGCCACGGCCTCCTCGATGCTCGTGGTGAAGTGGAGGGTGCCCCGATCCACGTTGGTCTTCACCAGCTTTTCGAGGCCGGGCTCGTAGATGGGGATACCGCCGGACCGGAGCATGGAGATCTTCTCCTCGTCCGTGTCCACGCAGTGAACAGCGTTGCCCATCTCGGCGAAACACGCTCCGGACACCAGCCCGACGTACCCTGTTCCCGCAATGCACAATTTCATCTGGGTCTCCTGGATGAGGTCAGGGCGGGTACATAGACCCGCCCCTACAAATGTTTGAGGTCAGGGCGGGCACAGTGACCCGCCCCTACAAATGGATATACGTCATCGTCTGTAGGGGCAACCCCCCTGTGGTTGCCCTGTCGTCGTCAATTCCAATTCGTGCCACCCTGCGAAGCCAAGCCGAAGGCGGGCGAAGCAGGGCAAACGACCCTGCGACCCCCCTCCCAGCCTCCCCCCATTGCGGGGGGAGGTGATCGGCGTTTCCCTTTTCTTCCCCCTCCCTGCAGTGGGGAGGGGGACCGAGGGGGTGGGGTCGGACCGAGGGGCCGGGGGAATAGGTTTTCACATAGGGGAGCGTCTCGTCGTAGGCGCGGGTCAAGCCCGTCCCGTGCCTCACGCCTGGTGCGGCGCGGTCATCTCCGGAACAATAGATCCCAGCACCTTCCGTACAACCTCACCATCAGTAGAGTTTGTAACGGCGGCCAGCTCTTTCAGCCCCCGCTCAACCTCTGCCAGAGGATAGGAATCGATCTTGCCAATGAAGATCTTGGGGTGACGGGTCTTTGTCATATTTTCACCCTCGCAGGACAGCTCTTCAAAGAGCTTCTCTCCGGGGCGAAGGCCGGTGTATTCAACGGGTATTTCTTCCTCCGAGAACCCGGACAGTCTGATCAGATCTTTTGCCAGATCCTTGATGAACACCGGCTCCCCCATGCCCAGCACGAATATCTCACCACCCTCCCCCATTGTCGCCGACTGCATGACCAGCTGGCACGCCTCGGGGATGGTCATGAAGTACCGCTGCATGTCGGGATGGGTGACCGTCACCGGCCCGCCCGAGGCTATCTGCTCCTTGAAGACGGGAATCACCGAGCCCGCGGAGCCCAGAACGTTGCCGAAACGCACGGCCGTGAACTTTGTCTTCGAGCGTTGGGACAAACCCTGCACGTAGATCTCCGCCACCCGCTTGGAGGCGCCCATTATGGACGTGGGGTTGACCGCCTTGTCCGTGGAGATCATCACGAAGGCCTTCGCGCCGTGCCTGTCCGCCGCGTCGGCCGCTGTCCTGGTGCCGAACACGTTGTTCTTTACGGCCTCGCCCGGGTTCCACTCCATCATCGGCACGTGCTTGTGCGCCGCCGCGTGAAAGACGACCTGTGGCGCGTGCAGGGTGAAGAGCTCGTCGACCCGTTTCTCGTCGCAAATATCGGCGATGCACGGCACGCAGGGTATATCCGGCGCCGTGCGCACCAGCTCCCGGTGGATATCGAACAGAACGTTCTCCGCCTGCTCCACCAGGACGATCTTCTCGGGATTGAACCTGGCCGCCTGCCGGCATATCTCGGAGCCGATGGAGCCCCCCGCGCCGGTCACCATCACGCGCTTGCCGGTCAGGAACTCGCCTATTGCCTTGAGGTCGAGCTTCACCGCCTCGCGGCCGAGCAGGTCCTCTATTGTCACCGGGCGAATGCGCGACAGGTTTACCCGCCCGTCCAGTATCTCGTAGATCCCCGGGATGATCTTGACCGGCAGCGGGATCTCTTCGCACCGGGTCACAATCGCTCGAATCGACGACCCGCTGGCCGCCGCGATGGTGATGATCGCCTGCTCCACCCGGTGTTTTGCAACCAGGGCCCCCATGGACGCCGTATCGCCCAGCACCCTGTGACCCTGGATGGTCGTGCCTATCTTGACGGGGTCGTCGTCTATGAAACCCACGACGTCCATGCCGAGGTTGGGGTTTTGCGAAACCTCCTTGGCCACCATCACCCCGGCGCGGCCCGCGCCTATCAGCAACGTCCGCTGTGCCACGACGTCGGTCTCCCTGGCCCGCTGCCCGCGCTCCTCGCGCTCCGCCAGTATTCGGCGCAGCACCCGGGTTCCCGTTATGAACATGAACGCCATTATGAAATTCATGGCGAGGACGCTGAGCGGGATGATAACGTACTTGGCGTACCCACCCACGTGCACCAGGCCGAGCCTGAAACAGACCAGCACCGCGGAGGCTATCCCCAGCGCGGCCAGGATGCGGGTCATCTCCTTGAGGCCCACGTACCGCCAGGCAAACCGGGGAACCCCGAACATCACCATCAACAGGTACTGAAAGAGCACCACGTACGGCCACGAGAAGAACAACAGCTTGTAGGTTTCGAACTCCGGGTCGAACTCGAACCGGAACAAGAACGCAAACCAGAACGCCACGGAAAGTGAAAACAGGTCCGTGAATATCTGCGCGCCCCTGGAGAGATAGCGGGTCATGATTTGTTAGTGTAGCGTCTTTTCAAAAAGGTTCACGTTATTCGGT
>JAUXHN010000145.1 GCA_030621515.1 Deltaproteobacteria bacterium
TGTCCCTGATGTCTTCCACAAAGACAGTGTCCGTGAAAGCGCTCGCGTTGTGCGCCGTGCTTCGCGTGCTCGCATTCTGTGGCGTGGCAGTCGGGATCGGACGTTGCACGGCCTGCGGAACACCGGTGCCTCAGGGTAAAAAGGCATACTTCGATCCCCTTCGTGGGGGGATCGTCTGCACTCCGTGCGGCGGTGGCCCCATTCTCCTGTGCGCCGGCGCGGCGACCGCGCTGACCTTTATAGAAAAGCGCGACCTGGTTGCAATTTCCACGATGACATTCGATGATACGGTTTTCGAAGAGGCTTGTTCAGCGATAAACAAGTTTGTGGAACAACAACTCGATCATCCTTTGCGATCGAGTTTTTTTCTCGATCAGGTGAAGTGATCGGGTGGATTACATGAGCACGTGACATGTTCATTTTCAATGCCCAACCCCGCTTGACACTGAACGGTACGTCTTCTATACTCGCCTTCATACTGCAGAACCGTAACGGCTTGTATTTAAAAGGAAAATCGTCAACCGCGCGAACGGCGCAGAAAGACGCAGGTGGGTTCATGAAGAGGGTACCCATTGTAATTTTGATCACGGCTTTTGCGATCTCGAGTCTCGTTGTCGGTTGTCGTGACGAGGATGATCCGGAGTTCCTGCTCGAACAGATGCACGATCGGCCGTGGCGGGAGTCGGCGTTGAAGAATATCAAAGAGCTTTTCAACAACGCCATGCAAGAAAACGATAACGACCTGGAAAACCCCAAGGTCAAGGAGCTGACGAAGATCCTGGTTCCAGGCCTCATCGACGGCTTTAACAAATGGAACCGCGACAAGTTCAACCGGAAGACCGTCATCGAGTTGCTCGCTCAGATGAACGATCCGGCGTCGGTCCCTGTTTACCTGCAGGCCCTGGATCTGGAGGAAGCGGTGGACGCGTCCATGTTCAGCGTCGCCGCCAACGCGGTCCAGCGTCAGAAGGTGGAGGAGGCGCTGCCGGAGCTCCTCAAGGCCTTCAACAAGATCACCACGGCGCGGGATCGCAGGCCCGGTGCTCCGTTCACTGCGGAGGAGAACGTGATCGCCCAGTCGATCATCTCGTCCCTCACGTCCATTGTGGTGGAACACCCGACCACGCCTCACAAGGGCAAAGCGGTCGATGCGCTCATACAGATCGTAGACACTCCCGACACACTGCAGGAGCTGCGCCTGAACATGAAGGCCATGAAGGGGCTCGGCAGGATCGGTGATCCGGCTGCCGTCCCCGTGCTCATCCGCGGCATCGCCATGAAGGGCGAGCGGCAACCCGTCGGCCTCGGCCAGATTGCCTTTGCCTCTTTGCAGCAGATCCACGATCGGGACGCGGTTGTGACCGGCATCATCAACTTCGGGCTGCAAAAGGATGCGGCGTTCAACAAGGCGTTCGAAAAAGAAATAAAGAACGACGCCGCCATGAAAAACCCCACCTGGTACATCCAACAGGCGGTTGATTTCCTGGGAACGCTTGCCTACTCGTCACCCGTGGTCATCCAGTACCTTGAGAGCGAGTTGAATCACTCCGAGCCGGACGCAGCCGACGAGGCCGCGGCCAAGATCGAAGGCTTGCCGGTCAACTTCGCTCCGGAAGGCTGGGCGACCATGCGCCGGAATTGGGCGGCGGTGGCACTGGCCAAGCTGGGTCACAAGCCCCTGCTTGACGTCATCAAGAAGCGCCTCGTTTTTGACAAGAAGGGCAAGGTCAAGACT
The DNA here is from genome assembly GCA_030621515.1 of Deltaproteobacteria bacterium. Classification (GTDB taxonomy): domain Bacteria; phylum Myxococcota_A; class Polyangia; order JAAYKL01; family JAAYKL01; genus JAUVAN01. The sequence continues at coordinate 1,736 of JAUXHN010000145.1, forward strand.
CTTCAGCTTCAGGCCGAAGAGGCGGTGGGCTATATCCGCGCATTGGGTCTTCTTCTTTACCCAAAAGAGTCGTGTCCCATCATGCTGGAGGTCTCCCGAGCCGGCGACGACTCCATGCGCGACAAGAGCTTCTACAACGCGTCGTTGATATGCGGCAACGAGTTCATCAAGGACATGAAAAAGGCGCACAAGAAGATCAATTGCGACAAGATCGTTGAGCAACGGTTCCCGGAAGGCGCCAGCAAGGATGAGGAAAAGCAGGCCCGCAACGAATGCGACATCATGAAAAAGCGCATCACCGGGTACATGGACAGGATCAAGTTCGGCGTGGAGTGTGGAAACGATCTGGACTGCTATCTCAAGGTCATCGGCGAGCACACCAACAAGAACGTCGAGAGAGCCATCGTCACCGCCTTCAGGATTGCTCGTGACGATCCCAGCAAACGCGAGGCCGTGGTCAAGGTTCTGTCAGACAACCTGAACAACCCGTCAAAGGTGGCCATCCAGGCCAACGTGCGATCTCTCGACCTGCTCACTCCCGAGGGCGGCGACGAGCTGGTGAAGAAGATCCAGGAGGTTTACGCTGTGTTTGCCCGTCAGTCCACGTACAAGGATCGCGCACGACTCCTTGAGGCCTTCATCGGACACGTCCGCAACCGCGGCAGGAAATAGATCTACCGATTGTCCTCGTCCATTCGGCGGAGCCCCTCGAGGAGAAGCATCTCCGGGGTTCCGTTGATTATTCGTTCCGAGGCGGTGAAGCCGGGATCGAGGGAGAACTTGCCGTCTCTGAACCGGAGCATGGAAAAGAACGCCTCCTCGCCGCGCTGGGCCTCGAAAATGGCGTCGTAAATGTTGCCTTCCACAAAATGGATCTCGCCCGAGTGGGCGCCCGAAACCAACTTGAGCCGGCCGGTCTTGCGCCCGTGGCCAAGGATCTGTACCAGGTCCGGAATCGACATCTCTTTCAGTGATCCGGAGACACCACCGGGGGCCACACTCGTCCGGACCCGACCGAGGAACAGCTGGATCTTTGTTACGAGCACTTCTATGGCGGAAGGCTTGAGCAGGTAGTCCTGGGCCCCCAGATCGAAACCCATTTTCACATCGCCCGAGGCGGATCTTGACGTGAAATAAATGAACGGGATGGTTTTGGTGCTTTCTTGCTCGTTGAGGCGTTTCTTCATCTCGAAACCGTCGAACGGCCTGAGATCGACTTCGGATACAATGATGTCGACCGGATCGTCCATCAGCGTCTTGATGGTTTCCTCCGCCGTTCTGGCGGTGCGAACGTTGAAGCCGTGAGTGATCAGTTGCATCTCGAGGACCGCGCACTGCTCCGCGTCGGAATCGACCACGAGCACCGACTTGGCGCCGGTGAGTAGCTGGCGCTTGATATCGTCTCCCGCCACCACTATGCCGAAGAGATCGAGCAGGTTCGAGTCGAAAACCGGCTTGGCGGACTTCTTGATCGCCTCAATGGCCTCGGAAGGCGACAGGATACGGCGAAACGGGTTGCGCGAATTGGAAGTGAGATCTGAGAACGTGTCGGTGATCGCCAAGATCCGTGACCCCAGCGGAATCTCAGTCCTTTTCAGCCCGTCCGGGAAACCGCTCCCGTCGATCCGCTCGTACATATGGCGAATGGCCTGCGTTGTCTCCAGAGGAACGTTGGCGGACTCCAGCAATCTCAAGGGCGTTTCAAAACGTTTCATCGCCGTCGTCCGGTGTCCATCCCACTCGGCAACGTTGAACGCTGTCAGATGGTACGGATCGCCCTTTCCGAGATCGTGCAACAATGCCGCGAGGGTTATTGCGCCCGCCTCCCACTTGGAGACGCCGATGCGCGCGCACATCGTTTCCGTATAGTTCGCGGTGAGCACCGAGTGCCCGGACAGATCCTTCCGGCTGCTTTCCAGCAGGGAGATGAGAACACGCACAATATCGAGAGATAGGTTCTTGGACGCCACCACGCTGAACCTGCCCGTATCCATAACTCGTTTGTCGCGTTGGTCGATCTCGTCGGCGGACAGGATGCGTTCGCGTTTGGATGTGCCGCTCGAGGCGACCGCGGCCACCATGGCACCCTCGTCGAGAAGGTTTCGTTCGTAGACATCCATCATCGACTGGAAGGCCTTGATCCCCTCCTTGTCGATCTGTGTAAACGCGTGGAGGTCACCCTTGTAAAACTTGGCGATGGCCGCCCTGATGGCGGCCGGGCGGGAAACGAAGGAACGCACTGTGGATAGCCTGGCAGCGCGGCAGATTTCCTGTTCCATGTCCAGATCGAGTGGATCGACGGCGACGATGGAAAGAGTTCTACTTCCCGCGTCCAACAGGATGGGAAACACCGTGTGTTTCTGGGCCAGCTCCACCGAGATCATGTCCAGGACTTTCACGTTGATATCGGCTACCTTGAGCTTCTCCGTGATCACGAAGCGGGTCTTGTAATATCGAGCCAGAGCCTTGAGAAGCACTTCCTCGGTAACAGCGCCGGTTTCGATAAGGGATTCCTCGATGAAACCACCGTAGTTGGCGAAATGCTGCATCGCTCCGCTGTGTTGAATCTCGGTGATTGTCCCGTCAGCCAGCAGTTTGTCCGCAACATCGGTTTTTGAGCGAGCCATTTCTCTTAATTTCGCCTGAAGAATCTGACGACCGCATCAAAAGACGCCATGACCGACTCGATGACGAGATCGGTCAGGGCCGGCTCCTCCGGTTGCCGGAGCGCCTCGTAGTAGCGTTGTCGCTCCGTGGCGTGAATGACCGCCGGAAGACACCCGTTTCTCGTCAGGATGAGGTTCATCACGATCCTACCCACCTTTCCGGAAGTGTTCCGAAAAGGGAAGATATTCATGAACTGAGCGTGAAAACGCGAGGCGAAGACCACCGGATGCAGCTTGTCCGTTTCATGGGTATCGTTCAACCATGAGATCAGCTTGCGCATGTTTGTTTTGATGATGGTCGGCTCGTTTATCTCCTGAAAATATGATCGATGAAGGGGTATCTCTCTACGAAAATCGGCGGCATTCGCTTCTTCGTTTTTGGTGGCGAACAGCACGTGGAACTCCTTGAACATGCTCATGGAAAATACCGGGTTGGGGCTGGAGGCAAGCTGCCGCATCAGGTCGAACGCTGATCGATGGGAACGTAACGACGTATATAGCGCCAGGTTGGCGGCATCGGTGATCGCACGCGGATCGAATGCGGATTCGAGCTCGTCCGGGCTGATCACCTGACCCTCCAGGGCGCAGTCGTGGTAGATAGCGGAAATGTCGATCTGCTTCCATAGATCGGCGATCTCCTCAACGGTCGCCTGCTCCATCAACATGCGCACATGAGCGCCACGGGCGTTCAACCAGTTGAGCTTCCGGGCAGGCGAATCTTTTTCTAAAGACGAACCGGACATGGTGCCACCGTGGGCCGTTTCTCTGTTTCCTTAATCTTTCCAGGGTATTATGTTCACATGTGCTTGTAAAGTAAATAATAAAAATCGCGTGAGCCGATATAATACTGCACCCGAAATGCCTATGCTTGAGAGCGGAACCACCGTAAACTGATCTCTCATGCTTGCGCCAACTCGGAGGAGCACAATGAGCGACAAGGGTATCGGGGATATAGTCCAGGCGATCGCAAAACTGCAAAACGCCGACGAATACAAGGAGTTGCACTGGTCCGGCACATTCACTGACTATCTGGAAATTGTGAAACGCAAGCCCGAAGTAACTCAAACTGCGTTCCAGCGAATATACGACATGATCGTTGCGCAGGGCACCGAGGAGTACATCGACAACAGAAAACGGATCACCAGGTATCGCTTCTTTGAGAATCCAAAGAAGGGAAACAATGACGCGATCTATGGCCTGGATATCCCGCTGATGCGTTTCGTAAACGTGTTAAAGGCGGCCGCCGAGGGATATGGGCCCGAGAAGCGTGTTTTGCTCCTTCACGGACCGGTGGGTTCGTCCAAGAGCACCATCGTCAGGCTGATCAAGAAGGGCCTCGAGGCACACACCAGAACGCCGGACGGCACACTCTACACGCATGAATGGCACGTGCCCGGCGGGCACGAAGAGGTGATGCGCTGCCCGATGAACGAGGAGCCCCTCAAGCTCTTCCCCGTGGCGTGGCGTGAGAAGGCGCTCGAGGCTCTCGGGCTACCGGCGGAGGGCTACCAGGTCCACGTGGAGGGGGATCTATGCCCGGCGTGCCGACATACCTTCAATGAACTCATGATGAAATACGATGGCGACTGGTCCAGGATCATCGGGCACATCAAGATAGTGCGGGTGGTCATGTCCGAGCAAGACAGGATCGGCATCGGCACTTTTCAGCCCAAGGACGAGAAAAACCAGGATTCAACGGAGCTCACGGGGGACATCAATTACCGCAAGATCGCTGAATACGGATCGGACTCGGATCCACGCGCGTTCAATTTCGACGGCGAGTTCAACATCGCCAATCGCGGTATCATCGAGTTCGTGGAAGTGTTCAAGCTCGACGTGGCGTTCCTTTACGATCTGCTCGGCGCCAGCCAGGAGCACATGATCAAACCCAAGAAGTTTGCCCAGACCGACATCGACGAGGTGATCATCGGCCACACCAACGAGGCCGAGTACCAGAAGCTCCTGGCAAACGAGTACATGGAGGCGCTGCGGGATCGGACCATCAAGATAGACATACCGTACATCACCAAATTGTCCGAAGAGGTGAAGATCTATCAAAAGGATTTCGCCCAGGAGCGAGTGAAGAACGTACATATCGCGCCACATACACTGGAAGTCGCGGCCATGTGGGCGATTCTCACGCGGCTGGAGGAGCCCAAGAAGGCAGGGCTCACCCTGCTGCAGAAACTCAAGCTCTACGACGGCAAGATGCTCCCGGGGTTCACTCAGGACAACGTGAAGGAACTGCGCAAGGAAACCTCCCGGGAGGGTATGGACGGTATCTCTCCAAGGTACGTTCAGGACAAAGTCTCCAACGCGCTTGTCTCCGAGGCGGAGGGCTGCCTGAACCCGTTCATGGTGCTCAACGAGCTGGGCAAGGGACTCAAGAGCCACGGGCTCATCACCGACCCTGAAAAGCGTACGCATTACTCGGAGATGATCTCGGTGGTCAAGCAGGAGTACGAAGAGATAGTCAAGAATCAGGTCCAGCGCGCCATCTCGGCCGACGAAGAGGCCATCAACAACCTGGCCATGAACTACATCGACAACATAAAAGCGTACACCCTCAAGGAGAAGGTCAGGAATCGCTACACCGGTCAGGACGAGTCTCCGGACGAGCGACTCATGCGGTCCATCGAGGAAAAGATCGATATCCCCGATGGGCGAAAGGACGACTTCCGCAAGGAGATAATGAACTTCATCGGCGCCCTCGCGGTGGAGGGCAAGGAATTCAAGTACGATACCAACGACCGGTTGCGCCGCGCTCTCGAAATGAAGCTCTTCGAGGATCAGAAGGATTCCATCAAGCTGTCATCACTCGTTAGCCAGGTCATAGATCGCGAGACCCAGGACAAGATCGACGTGGTGAAAAACCGACTCAAGGAGAAGTACGGCTATTGCGAGGTATGCGCTACCGACGTGCTCAACTTCGTCGCCTCGATCTTCGCTCGCGGAGACGCCAGGGATGAATCTTAAGATCCACCAGGATCACGCCCGTTTCCGGCAGATAGTCAAGGGCCGGATACGAAAGGAGTTGCGCAGGTTCATCTCCTCGGGGGAGCTTATCGGCAAAGAGGGCGACAAGCTCGTTTCGATCCCGCTGCCCCAGATCGACATCCCCAGGTTCAGGTTCGGCGATCGCTCGAAGGGTGGTGTCGGCCAGGGGGAAGGAGAGCCCGGAGATCCCCTGTCGCAAGGCGAGCAGGACGGGAGTTCGGAGGGCGAAGCCGGCGATCAGGAGGGTCAGCACATCCTCGAGGTGGATGTGAGCATCGAGGAGCTCGCGGAGATCCTCGGTGAGGAGTTGGAGCTCCCGAACCTTGAGGACAAGGGCAAGGACCGGCTGGTATCTACCCGGGATCGGTATGTGGGGATCCGGCGGGTGGGTCCCGAGTCCCTTCGCCACTTCAAGCGAACTTTCAGGGAGGCGCTCAAACGACAGATTGCCGCTGGAATCTATGATCCGAAGCGACCGATGATCATACCCATACGAGACGACAAGAGATATCGATCATGGAAGACCGAGTCGGTTTTCGAAGCCAACGCGCTGATAATTTACATGATGGATGTGTCCGGCTCCATGGGCGAGGAGCAAAAGCAAATGGTCCGCATCGAATCCTTCTGGATCGACGCGTGGCTCTCGACCCAATACCAGGGGCTGGAAAAGCGATACATCATACACGACGCAACTGCCCGGGAGGTTGACCGGGATACCTTCTTCCACACGAGGGAGTCGGGCGGAACGATGATATCCTCGGCCTACAAGCTCTGCGCGGAGATCATCGACAGGGAATACCCTGAGCAGGATTGGAACGTCTACCCGTTCCATTTCTCCGATGGCGACAACTGGTCCACCGATGACACCAGGTTGAGCCTGGATATCCTGGAAAACAGGCTGGTCCCCGTGTCCAACATGTTCTGCTACGGGCAGGTTCACAGCCCGTACGGTTCCGGCCAGTTCATCAAGGATCTCGTCGCGCATTTCCCCGACGAAGAAAAGATCGTCACTTCGGAGATCCCGGATCGCGAAGGAATCGCCGATTCGATCAAAACTTTCCTGGGCAAGGGGAGGTGAGGCCGATGCTGCGCTCGAGTAGATGGACCGGAGGGCTGCCCAGATACCTCGAGGAGATACGGGTGGAGATACGGGAATATGCCGTGAAATGCGGCCTCGATTTCTTTCCGACTTTTTTCGAGGTGCTCAACTACGACCAGATGAACGAGATCGCCGCCTACGGGGGTTTTCCGACCAGATATCCCCACTGGCGCCATGGAATGGAGTACGACAAGCTTCGCAAGTCGAGCACTTACGGCCTGTCGAAGATCTACGAGCTGGTCATCAACAACGATCCGTGCACCGCCTATCTCCTGGAGGGCAACTCGACGGTGGACCAGAAGCTGGTCATGGCCCACGTGTATGCCCATTGTGATTTTTTCAAGAACAACCAGTGGTTCGCCCACACCAACCGCCACATGATAGACGAGATGGCCAACCACGCTGCCCGCATTCGGCGGTACATGAACCGTTTCGGCGTGGAAAAGGTCGAGCGGTTTCTGGACCTGTGCCTGTCAATCGACAACTTGATTGATATTCACAATCCGCCCCTGGTGCGACCCGATCGGGCCGACCGGGACGACGAGATGGATGACACCCTGGGGCCGGGCGACGTACCAAAGCTCACCGCCAAGCCCTACATGGAGAGCTACATCAACCCACCGGAGTTCATCGAGGAGCAAAAAGAGCGACTCAGGGAGGAGTCGATACAGGACGCCTCGTTTCCGTCAAGGCCACAGCGGGACGTGATGGAATTTCTCATGACGCACGCGCCTCTCAAACAGTGGCAGCGCAGCGTGCTGGAGATCGTGAGAGAGGAGGCGTACTATTTTGCGCCCCAGGGTCAGACCAAGATAATGAACGAGGGCTGGGCAACCTACTGGCATTCGAGGATCATGACCGAAAAGGCGCTCAATGCCTCCGAGATCGTGGACTACGCGGATCACGCCTCCATGGTCACAGCCACGTCGGGCAAGCAGCTCAATCCCTACAAGATGGGCGTCGAACTGTTCAGACACATCGTCATGTGCTGGGACAAGGGTCGGTATGGCAAGGCCTGGGACGACTGCGACGATATGGATGCTCGCTGTGCGTGGGACACGGGGAACGGATTGGGGATGGAGAAGATCTTCCAGATCCGACGGACCCACAACGATATCACTTTCATCGACGAGTTTCTGACCCACGAGTTCGTGCGCGAGCAGAAGATGTTCGCGTTCGGCTACAACCCGCGCCACCGCCGCTACGAGATAGAATCCAGGCAGTTCGAGGAGGTAAAGCAGCAACTCCTCTCGCAGCTCACGAACATGGGACAACCGCCGATCACCGTGGTAGACGCCAACGGTTCAAACCGCGGCGAGCTGGTGCTCGAGCACGATCACAGGGGGATAGATCTGGATCCCGCCTACACCAGAGAGGTCCTGACGAACCTCTACGAGTTCTGGAAGAGGGCCGTCTCGATCGGGACGAAAGCCGACGGGGAGCACATCATCGCGACCTTCGACGGATCCGAGTTCAAAGAGGAAAAGTTCGGAGAATAGATCGCCCGTCTCGTTCATCCCGCCGTAGTCTGCGGAGGCGGACAATCGTCACGGACAAACAACCCCTATCAATGTTAAGATAATCCCACGTTCACAACGAAAGGCAGAGCAATGAGGTACTTGCTTTTGACGACGCTCGCCACCGCGCTGGTTTTTGGCGGCTGCGGGGGCGATAGCGGTGGCGGTGGATCGAGTGACTCAGATTCCGACTCGGATTCCGACTCCGACAGCGACACCGACAGTGACACCGACTCAGACACCGACTCAGACACCGACTCAGACACCGACTCGGACACCGACTCGGACACCGACTCGGACACCGACTCGGACACCGACTCGGACGGGGACACTGACCTGTGCACGATGGGCACCTACTCGGGCAATCTGGATGTGACCTCCCCGGTCGATCTGGAGACACTCGCCGGCTACACGTCGATCACGGGCAACATCGACATCGGCTGCGCCGCGTGCACCAACGTGGCACAGCTGATCTGCCTCACGTCGATCGGCGGACACCTGTACGTCAAGACCAGCAGCGACGCCCTGACCAACCTGGACGGGCTGGCCAACCTCACGACCCTCGGCGGCTACCTCGACATCTGGGACGCGGACGCCCTCGCGGACGTGGACGGCCTCGCAAGCCTCACCTCGATCGGCGGCACCCTGCACGTGGAGGCTACGGCAGCGCTCGATGATCTCTCGGGACTGGGCGGCGTCACTTCGATCAACGGCGCCCTCGACATAACGATGAACGACGCCCTCGATACCCTGGGGATGACCTCTCTGACCACCGTCCTGGGCGACTTCGATATCACTTTCAACACCGCGCTGCCCACCTGTCAGGCCACGGCCCTCAGGGACCAGGTCACCACCCTGACCGGCTCGGTGTGTATCGTCACCAACCTGGCCGACAGCTGCCCGAACGACTGCTAATCGCTGACTCAGGACTCCTGTGGTTCCTTCTTTTTTTCGCCGCGAAGCGGCGGGGGAATATAGCCTGGGGTTTTTAACCCCA
>JAUXHN010000064.1 GCA_030621515.1 Deltaproteobacteria bacterium
CGACAAAAATGTTGAGAGCATTGCACATGCCCGAACGTCCTTTGCGAAAAACACTATCGGCATTCAAGAATAACAAGGGATATTAATCATGTCGACCTGGTTGCTCAGGGGCATCGCCCGTCTCATATCCCTTCTTTCATGGAAGGGAGCGCAGTCTCTGGGCGCCTTTCTCGGGCTCGTCTGGTTCCATCTGTTGAGGATTCGAAGAGGCCAGGTGCGATACAATCTCGCGCTGGCCCTGCCCCATCGCGTAAACGAGCACTACCGGATCTCCCGTGCCGTCTATCGAAACATGGGGATCTCGGGCATCGAGCTGTTCAAGATGCGATCGATGAGCGGCGCGGACATACTTGGAAAGGTCCGTAACCACGGCCTGGAGGGATACGAGGAAGCCCTGGCTCGGGGCCGAGGAATCATCGTTGTGACCGGGCATTTCGGCAACTTCGACCTTCTTGCGTGCTCCCAGGCGCTGCGCGGCGTCCGATTGGCGATCGTCTCGAGAGATCTTCACGGCAAGGGCAGCAACCGTTTCTGGATGGAGACACGGCAATCCAGCGGACTGACCATCTTTCCGGACATCGGCTCGGCCCGGCCAATCGTGAAATGGCTCCGTTCCGGCAACGTGCTGGGGCTGGTGGTCGACCAGCGTACGGGCCCATCGGAGGGCGGGATCATCTCCCCCTTCCTCGGACAGGACGTCTGGACCTCGACCGCCCCGGCGAAGCTCGCATCGAGGACCGGCGCGACCCTGCTTCCGGTGCGGATCGAGCGCCGTGAAGACGGTGACCACGACCTGTTTGTTGAAAAGGAAATCAAGATACCGAACGGTTTTTCCGCAAACGATCAGGTGGCCCGAGTGACGACCGAGATCAACGGCGTCCTGGAGAATTGGGTCCGGGATCTCCCCTCCAGCTGGATGTGGCTTCATCGGCGATTCGACCGTCCGGACAGGCGCCAAGAAAAAAATAGCAAGGTTGACATTGCTTGAATTTCAGATGGGGGCTTGAGTCACGGGTTACGACAGGATAAACTGCCGTCTGAATCGGACCCGGCTTTCGCGAGCTGGAAACGCACGTTACGGAGGAGCCCGATGAGAATATGGCCTATTTCTCTTGCACTCATTGTCTTGCTCGGCTTTGGCCTCAACGCAGGATGCGATGACGATGGCGGCGACGGCGCAGGGGATCTGGTCGGAACGTGGTTGCGCGTGAAGGCCCTCAAGGTGGTCAACAATGTTCGAAAAGACACATGGACGCTCACCTTCGAGAAGGACGGCACCTTCCTTTTACTTTACCAGCACACCGACAACGAAGAAGAAACTCCCCTTGCTCCGGTGGCGAGCAGGCAGGGACTGTACTCTGTTGACAGCAACGGCGTCATAACCATCGAGGGCGACTGGCTGGACATGACGTCCGAGGTAACGGCGCTCGCCGACCTGGACGGCAACTTCTTCACGTTCACGCAGGAAACTATGTTGTTGCATGACGAAGCCAGGGATCTGCTCTTCTTCGGCCCGGATTTTCACAATGGCTCCATTTACACGCAAGATTCCGAGGGCAAGAGCAGGGACGGATACACCCTCCTCATGAACATGGGCAACAACGTGTACAGGCGCGAGGCCCATCTGATTCTCTCTGAAGGTGCGGATGCAACGGCCAATGAGGTGGAGCGACGCGACGAGGCATACGAATATCAAATCAGCGGCGCGGACACCTGCGAGGGCACCTACTCGTACACCATCACCCTCAACGGTACCACCACCACCTCAGAGGGCTCCATGCAGGGCTGCACATACACGTTTGACCCCAACATCATGGTAGAAGCTCCGGGCGGGGGACAGACACAGGTCGAGGCGGTTACTTTTTCGTACACAATGGACTCGAAAGCCATCAGCGACAGTTTCATCAGTCTCGAAGATCATTACTTGAGCTACTACCAGGGCGAACAGGCCAGGGCCATCGTCGATGCCGCGTTTGTTCGAATTTAATTGTTTGACGGGGCCTTTTCCCCGCTTTTGACACTCTGGCCCGGGGCAATACCCTTCGGCCGTTTTTGAGGAGGTTTTCATGCTGCGATTCGTGGCGCTTGTCGCTGTCCTGGCGTTCTGCCTGAGCGGCAATCCAACACTCGCCACCAGGGTCCAGGGCAAGATCGTTGTTACCAAGGAGCTGCGAGAATCCTTGTCCGAACTGGAGGGCAAAAATCGAACTGCGGTAAACACCGGCTACTGGAACGAGCCCAACGGCGTGATCCAGGTCGTTCTGCCTTTCGTCAATCCGTCCAGGGATCTCGGTGTGGTACTCATCAAGGACGGCGCCGCGGATCGGGGTCCGAACGATGTGGTCACCGTCAAAGTGCTGGCGGGCTCGCTTGAAAAGAACCTCGTCGTCATTGAGCCGGGCACGAGGATCAAGTTCGTAAGCGTCGACCCCTACGATCACGAGTTGTACTCGCCGGGAATGAAGAACTTCCTGCCGGAGAGGCAATCCAGAAACGCGTTTCGCCCCATCGATTTTCCAGTGGAAGGCGTCTTCGATGTCCACTGCAAGCTGTTCTCCCATTTCAAGGCGTGGATAGTCGTGACCAGGTCGACCGACGTTCTCACAGTGGACTCCAAGGGCGCGTTCACCCTCGAGGACATGGAGCCGGGCAAGTACACAATCAAGGTGTCCCATCGAGGCTCATGGATCCATGAGCAATCCTTCGAGATCACCAAGGAGCGCGAGATCCAGGTAGAGATCAAGCTCACTCCGGGAGGCAAGGGCAAGGCAACCGAGGAGAAGAACTCCGACACCGACAAGGGAAAAAAGAAAAACGGAAAGAAGAAGAGGCGCAAGGACAAGTAGTCACTTGCTCGATCTGAAGAGGTTATATGTTTGTATCCAGATTCTGGACTCTATTACTCGCACTGGCCGTCGGCGCGCTGCTGTCGGTAGTCTTGCTGGCCAAGAATCACATCAACCGCGAGCGTGAGGAAAACGCGACCGCGATCCTGTTCAAGGAGCTGGACAAAACGGACATCGCACTGAACCTGCATGCCAGAAAGCGCCTCGACGTGCTGCTCGCCGTGGCGGTCGACGTCGACGTCAGGAAGATACTGGCGGACGTTTCCAAGGATGCGGAAAAGGCCGAAAAGCATCGTCAAAAACTCCTGACGGTGTTGCGGGAGCGAAACAAGGAGCTCAAGCAGTACGCCGCAGACATGCTCATCGCCGTGGATATGCGGGGAGACGTTGTGGTTCAGGTAGGCAAGAACCAGCGCAACCATGGACATAACATCGGCGGCTTCCCGGTGGTTGACAGCGCCTTGCGCGGCTATGTCAGGGACGACATGTGGAAGATCGACAACGAGGTGTACATGATCGCCGCGAGGCCGGTCATCAACAACTCGCGGTACGTGGGTGCCGTGGTTCACGCCATGAAGCTCTCAAACAATTTCGCCAGCGAGATCTCTCCGAGGGTCCAGCTCGGGTTCTTTGCGGGAAACCTGGTGATCGCCGTGGGGACACCCAAGAAGGCCGAGGGAACAAAGCACGCCCAGGGCGCCTACATCGGCCAACCCCTCGACAGCGTCCTTTCCGACAAGCAGTTCAGGGAAAAGGGGTACAGCCAGGTTCAAAAAATTTCCACACAGGACGGCGATTTCCTGGCCATCTATTCCAATACTCGGGGGGAAGCATCTTCCAATGACGTCGGGTTCGTCATCGTCACCCCCATCGAACTCATGGCAGATGCGACCTCTTTCTACAACCAGGCCGGCACCCAAGACATCAACAACCTTCCCAGGGGCATGATCATCACCGGAATCCTGCTCGCGATCCTGTTCGGTTGGGGGTGGAACTATCTGGAGGCCGAACGACCGGTCGGCAGGCTCATGAAGAACATCAAAGCGCTGGAGACGGCAGATGCCAAAGACCAGTTGAACGTCTATCGATTCCGCAGGCGAATGCGCAATGTCGCATCGGCTATCAACAAGGTGATGGACATCAAGACCAAGGCCATCCTCGAGGCTGCGGGAAGCTCCTCCAAGAGCATCGACTCTATCCTCGGAAACCAGCAGCCCGGCAGGTTGTCCTCCGCTTCGTTCAAGTTCGCCGAGGCGTCGGTTTCCGACATCCCCGATGCGCCGCCCCCGCCGGGCGCCGCGCCGCAAAAAGCGCCTCCTGCCGCGCCGATCCCCCCTGGAGGAGGCCGAGCGCCCATCCCGCCCACGCCGCCATCCGGCTCCAAAAAACCTCCCATGCCGCCACCTGCGCCGGCAGCCGCCATGAGCCCGGAGGAGGAGCTTGCATACTTCAAGAAGACCCATTCGGATTTCGTAGCTCTCAAGCAGAAACTCGGTGAGCCCGTGGATCAGCTCACCTTCGAGCGCTTCGAGGTCACTCTCAAGAAAAACCGGGACACGCTGATTGCCCGATACGGATGCAAGTCGGTGACGTTCAAGGTTCACGAGAAGGACGGCAAGGCATCCCTCAAGGCCACCCCGGTCAAGTAGAACGCCATCGAGAGATCTTCACTTTACAGGGTGCCCGACAGGCAAGATATACAGCGCTTTCTCTCCGGGCCCGCACCCCAGAATACCCTCCACCTCCCGATCGTCGAAGGCGCCGATGGGAACCCCCGCCAGGCCGAGGCTCACCGCCTGGAGTAGCACATTCTGCGCCGCATGACCGGCCTCCATGTATACATATCGGTGCCCTCGTTCACCGTATTTCTGAGTGGTCCGTGTCGCAAGGCCGGTGATCACCACGCTCGCCGGAGCGTTTCTGACCACGCGCTGCCCAAGCGCCGCCTCCGACAGGTCCGCGCGCAGATCCCCCTGCACTACCTCCTTCAGTGAATTCGACGATGGATCGTAATGCAACACGCCGTCAGCATTGACGATATACGCCTCCAGGGGATATGTCGCCCCAGCCGAGGGGACCGACCTGTGCCCGGTTCCCGGGTCGGTGATACCCTGCGCCGCAAAAAGAATCTTCAACAACTCCTTTTCGCTCAACCGCTCATCCGAAAACTCCCTTACGGAGCGTCGCATTGCCACAACATCTTCGAAGGACATGGGGCCTCCCTCCTCGATCTTTGTTTCTGGTTCACGCACCTCGTCGACTGGCCCGCATGAGGAGAGGGTCAGGACCAGAACCGTCGCGCACTTTGCGTATCTTGTCATCAGACCTCTCAACTCCTCTTCATGGCCACAATCCCTCGCCATGTCACCGCCGCGACAACAACTATGCCCGCCACTCCCGAACCCCATTGTCGCCACGATAGATCTGCTAACCGACCATCGATCAACTCCATCACAGGAACACGCACCAGCGCCACGCCCAGCACCGCAGCGAGGCCAAGCCACAGAAACGTCATTTTCCGCAACCGGTCCGTCGGATGGTCGGGGCCGCTGTCTGCGGACATGTTTCGCAACTTGAATACTACCCAGCCCAGTATCCCTACTGCGACGATTCCCACGATGATCAACTTTACGCCGCCCGCAAGTACCCCGTTATCATCCGTTGGATTGAACGCCACGCCGAACACTGCGGCCAGGACAGCCACGGAACACGCCGCCAGGTAGTTTTTCCGCGCTTCGATGGAGCTGTCTTTACTCATGGCCGTGCAAGTGTTGTGGAATCAGGGCTATCGTGTCAATCGGGAATCAGCGCAGCGCAGGCTGTCAGTCCATTGCGCAGCGGGCAGTGAGTCCGGTGGACTTGGCAAACGAGTTGTAGCGCCCGACCTGCGTCATACTTGCGTTCAGGCATCGTCGCCACGCGTTCGAACCATAGTCCGTGGCGGTCCAGAAGAACTCGTATGATCCTTGCAAGACGAAAATGCCCCCGAAAAATCGACCCGCCAGAATGTAATCCAGCCCCGATGACCCGCCGACTTTCATCGCCGTTCCTACACCGTCACCGCGCCAGGTGTTCGACAAATCCGCGTCGGCGACAGTCATTCCGAGTTCCACCTCGAGGGACTTGATCTCCTCGTCGCTTGGGACGTGCCATCCCGACGGACAGATACCTTGTGTCGTAGATGGATCTGCCGTGTCGGATGGATTGTATTCTATCATCTCATCCCAAGTGTAGAACCCACCGTAGGCTGCGCAGCCGGCGCCGGTGTCGTTGAAACAGTATTTCTCGATGATGGAATTGTCGGTTGGCGCACCGGTGCTCGAGATCATTGTGCCGATGTTGAGGTTCTGAGCAAACCAGCATTTCGAGCCTATCTGAACTGTGGCGTAGCCTTTCCAGTCGCGTGGATCCCAGAATGTACCGCCGCAAAAAAATGGCCCGGCGTCGACATACACGTCGGGTCCACTGTCCAGATATGTGTCCGTGTCGGTATCTGTGTCGGTATCTGTGTCGGTATCTGTATCGGCATCTGTGTCGGTGTCGGTATCGGAATCTGTGTCGGTGTCGGAATCTGTGTCCGCGTCAGTAGCTGCGTCCATTCCCCAGTAGGTATCCTTTCCGCTATTTGAACTACAGGCGGCGGCGACTGAAAAAACAAGGACGAGGAACATGAGCATCATGGGATTGTGCCTAATCTCCATAGATTCAGTGTACCATAAGCAGATTTTCGTATGGTAGATTCGTCACTCAGAGGAAACGGGGTCGTGAAATCTTACCGGAAGAATTCTACTTGGAGGGGGTGGTGCCGACACCGGAGGCGTTGATAGACCACTGGAAGTTATCCATCAAGGCCAGCGAATCGAGGACGGTATCGGAAACGTCGAAGATCATCAGGTCGAGGGTGATTATCTCGCCGGGGACCACTGGCGCGGTGGTGGTGAGCCACACCGTGCCGCCGCCGTAGCAGCTGGAGGGGAATGAACTGCACATTCCCGTGCCGCTGAGTTCGGCGTTGCCGGAGGGGCAGGTGTAACAGCCCTTGGGGATACAGACCTCGAAGAAGCCGTTGTTCACCGAAACCGGGTTGAGCAGGGAGTCGAATGAAATGTTTCCATCGGCGGGAAGACCCAACGCCCCCGAGTCCAGGAGAGCCAGATAGAAGTCGTTATAGGAAGTGCACGAATATACCCAGTACTCATACGAGAAGAAGCGGAAATCGTACGAGAACGAAAGGGCGTTGGAAGGTGCTCGAATGGTCAGCCTGACATTCACGCCGTCGTTGGCGCCGCTGCCCGAGGGACAGGAGCCGCTGCATCCTGCTGACGCGGGGAGGGAACCGCCGTGAGCGGCCAGATAGCTCGCCGGAGGTTGCTGATAGTAGCCCATTGATGAACTCGGGGAGCCGGGGTATCCGGAGTCGCCCTCGTCCCTCATCCACCCCGACGAGATTCCCGCCATTGTCGCGCCGAACTGGGGTGTGATGACGTCTCCGTAATCTACCAGCACTGCGCTTTGACTGTTCTGATGAGAATTCAGTTGTGCTGCGGCGGGCACGCTCCCCGCGGGCGTGCGGAACTCGGCGCTGATGAGCCCCCACGTGAGGTCTGCCATGTCGGGTGGGGCGAGAACGGTGTTCTGGCAGAGATCCATCGCCTGGGCCATGTTCAGCGCTGTCACGGAGAAGTCGGCTCCTGTGCTGCAGTCCGCCGGCGCGACCGTATCGGAAGTTGCGGGGTTGCAGTCGTCGTCCACCCCGTTGCCGATCACTTCGAAGGCGCCCGGGTTGATAAGCTCTGGATCGGCTCCGCACGGGCCCGCCGTGTCACAGCAGTCGCCGTCGCAGGTGCTCCAGATATCTCCGTCCAGATTCTCGCCGTTGTCCGGCGTTCCGTCGCAGTCGTTGTCGATGCCGTCGGTGCAATTGCCCGCCAGGATGCCCTCGGAGGTCGGCAGAACCTCGCCGACACAACCCCAGTAGCCGGTTCCAAAGGTATTGCATTCCTTGGTGCCCTCTGCGGCGGGACAGGTGCCGCCAACCAGGAGGTCGTTGGGATCGCCGGTGTAGCAGGCGGTGGTCGAACCGGGCACACACTCACAGGTATCGGCCTGTTCGCATCCGGTGTCGTCCAACAGATCGCAGTCGTAGTATCCGGGGTCGCAGTCCATTATCTCACAGACACCGGCGTTGCATTCAGCTGTCGCGTCGTCGAGATCGCATTCATAATCGCACGATCCACAGTTGTCGAGGTCGTTTTGCGTGTCGAAACATTCGATATCGCAACATTCGAGCCCGCCACTGCAAACGTGAACGGGATCGCCCTCCTCGCACTCCACGCAGATACCGGTGGACGTCTGGCAGTACGGAGTTGCCGGAGTGGCCGCGCAGTCGGGGTCCGATGTGCACCCGGTGTCCGTATCGGAATCCGTGTCGGAGTCCGTGTCCGTGTCGGAATCGGTGTCCGTATCCGTGTCCGTATCGGTACCGGCGTCCCCGCCACCACCGCCGCTACCGTCCGAGCACCCGCCCAAAACCAGAACGATTGCAAGCACCATTAAAAGTAAGTACTTCATTACCCTGACCTTTCGTTATAAATGTAAGAGCATTTTAACAGTGTTCAGGAAAAGACGCCACGGGTTCAAAAAAGGGTCGAATTGGGGTCGGGCACTGACGACCTGTTGCCCACCCGGGCCGTCGGCGCTACTCGATTATCACGTATGGCTTGGTCGTGGTCCCGGCGCCCCAGAAGTCGATGTCGATGTACGACTCCACTTCCGTACCCTGGCCGGTATTCACATCGATTGTTATGTACTCGTTCTCTCCGGTGAATCCGTAGATCTGATCTCCCCAGAAACCCAGCCCGAAGATCTGTATGAAGCCGGTTGAGCCAATCATCGTCGCCGCGCCGGTTTCAGGATCGATCTCGGCCAGCCAATCGGATTCGCACCCCGGCTGACTATAGCCGGCGGCGCACTTCAGCGTCGCGTAAGTCTTGTGCTCGACAGCACCTACCTGAATTGACACCACATCCCCCGAAGAGACGAAATCGTAATCTGGGGGATCGTGATATCCCAGATGAATGAATATCTCGGGAATCGTCTGCCCCGTGGGATCCACAAGCACCCACTCCCCCTCCTCGACCGACGCGGCCACGAGCTTTTCCTCGCCGGGATCCTGGGGGTCAACACCCTCGACGTACGAAAGCGAGAAGAAGTGTGGCGAACCCGTCGGAAAGTCGCACAGCAGCGAACAAGCCGCCGTGTCCGCGTCCACAGTGTACAGACCTTCCGCCGAGATCCCCACCATATCTCCATCGCCGGAAATGGCGATGTCGTAGAAACCCGACCCTGCAGTGCATGGCCCGCTGAAAGGACCAACCAGCTCAAGAGTTCCGCCTGCGGAGGGATCGATGTAATGCAAGCTGGTTTGAGTGTTTACGTAAACCAGGCTGTTTTGCGGTGGCTCCCATGGGCCCGTATCGGTGTCGGTATCGGTATCAGTATCCGTATCGGTATCGACATCGGTATCCGTGTCTGATCCCGCATCGTCGTCATCATCATCGACGCGCGAGATGGTTTGATCCGAGCAGCAAACAAGAAAAACAGCAACAATGGTCAAAGGTAAGAATTTCATCTTCTCACCGTAACGCCGTTTAACACCCAATCAAAGTGTTAACTGAGCCATCGTCAAGAACCGGGGTATCGAGTAGCCCCGGTTCCCAGAAGGTCTTTCTCTTCGAGGAAATCTATCATGGCCTCCACGAGTTGCGGCCCGTGGCTGAACACCATTGCGTGTCCCAGGCCGTCGAACGACATGAACTTCGCGTCACCGAATACCTCCGGTGTTTCCTTCGCCACTTCAACCGGCATGATGTCATCGTCCGCGCCCTGCAGAACCAGCACCGGACACTCGATCTTCCCGGTTGCCTGGGGTTGGTCTCCCTGATTGAACGACATGCCGAATAGCTGAGCATAATAGCTGTATGGCCTCACGTAGAAGATATCCTTCTGCTCGATCTCGCCCGGTGACTCGTCGAATTCGGAACGGCTCACCCTCCATTCAATAAACGAACGAAGTCGTTCGGGCTTCATTCTCAACGCAAACTTCGACATCCTCGTGCGCTCCTTCACCTCCTCTTTCGAAATAGCGAACATCACCGCCGAGTAGATGAAGAGCGCACGTACGTCCAGATCCTCCTTCCTGGAAACCAGATCTATCGCGGCGTACGCTCCGGCGGAGATCCCGGCCACGAACAACTCTCTCAATCCGAGCGCGACCAGGAAATCGTGAGCGACATCTCCATAATCGTTGACGCCCCCGTGATACATGGGGCTATCGTGCGGCCAGTCGAGTGCGTACACATTGAAGTACGTCCCAAGCTCTGCAGTATAGAGCCAGATGCGATTGTCGAAGATCCCGCCTGGCAACAGCAGTATCGCCGGCGCCTCCGAAGACGGTCCCGCGAGGAAGAGATATTTGTATTGTTGCCCGGTGTCCCCGGACGTGACGTGCCGCTCTTCCCACGGGCTGTCGTCGAGGTCCGGTCGGGTTGTATTGACGGGATGACGCGAAATGCAACCAGTGACGATCAGCAAGACAGCAACATACAGCAAATACTTCACGACCTGTTCCTCTTCCCCTGTTCTCCATGCCCTGCCGGATCCGTGCACGCTGTTTCGCCCTTCAGGCATATTCTTTTTCATAAACTGCTTTGTTCGCCTTGCAAGAAAATCGATTTTTGTCCAGAATTGTAATTGGGTCCTCTGTGGTGTTTGTAGCACGGCGAAATATAGTCCCGCTGTATCTAACCCCAGGGAACCGTCACTGGTCGTGGTGTGCAAGCCGGTCATGAACCGGAAGCCTGAAACGGCTATATGGATCCCACGTTCAGTCGGCGGGGTTGGCCGTCACTTGTTACGGCTCTTTACGGAGGGCCTTTTTTTATCCGAAACACGCCCGCAATGAATGAAATAACCTTCTACGAAATAGCCCTGGTGGGTATCTTTGCGGTGGCGGGAGTGACCGCCCTGGCGCTCCTTTTCATGACCGCTCCATATGGTCGCCATCTGCGCCGGGGATGGGGTCCCACTATATCGAGCACCGCCGGTTGGATCCTGATGGAGTCTTTCGCAGTGGGAACGATCGCGGTCTTTTTTTTCATCAGTGATCGTACTTGCGATCTGATGGCCATTGTATTCCTGACCATGTGGCAACTGCACTACGTCAACCGCACATTCATCTACCCTATACGCAGACGCGACGGAAACAAACAGATGCCGATGGCTGTCGTCGGGTTGGCCATCCTGTTCAATGCCTGGAACGGCTACCTCAACGGATACTGGCTATACACCCTTTGCCCTGCGCGAGGGATCGAATGGATGGCCGATCCTAGGTTCATTGTCGGCGGCGCGCTGTTCCTGACCGGCATGGCTATCAACCACCACTCCGACAACATCCTCCTCAATCTTCGCCCCCCAGATGGGCAAGGATACGTCATCCCAAAAGGAGGGCTGTTTCGCTTCGTGTCCATGCCCAACTACTTTGGAGAACTGCTGGAGTGGGCCGGATGGGCCGTGGCCACATGGTCGATCCCGGGGCTCGCGTTCGCCGTGTTCACCGCTGCGAACCTTGTTCCACGAGCACTGTCCAACCACAAATGGTACCAGGAGAGGTTCGACGACTACCCCAAAAAACGCAAAGCGATCATTCCGTTTATCTTGTGAATCAACAAGGGCGAATTGCGCAGATCAGAACGCGGTCGGCTCGTCGATGAACACCGCCTCCACGCCAAACTTCTCCTCGAGCTCGGCGCCCACGGCCCGCACACCCACGATCTCCGAATAGTAATGCCCCAGAAAAATGATGTTGATCCCGGCCTCGAGGGCCTCGTGGTGATTCTCGTGCGATCCCTCTCCCGTCACCAGGCAATCGACGCCTCGCTCTATTGCCTCGGTGAGGGCGCCGCCCCTGCCGGAAACGATGCCCACAGACTCGATCTTCTTCTTGCCGAACGACAGGATCGTCGGATCGCAGCCCAGGTGACCCTTCCAGATGCCCGCCAGTTCGTCGGGGGTCATGGGCGACGGCAGGCTCCCGCGATATCCGAGCATGGTCCCGTGGTAACTGCCGAACGGCTCCTTCTCCAGGAGCCCCGCCTGCTTCGCCAGGATGGCGTTGTTGCCGAGTTCCGGGTGCGCGTCCAGGGGAAGATGCGCCGCGTAGAGATTGATATCATGGTCCATGAGAAATTTGAGATGGGCGTAATTTCTTCCGGTCACGTACTTCAACCCACCCCATATGAGACCGTGGTGGGTTACCAGCATCTCGCACTCCTCAAGCGCCGCTCGCCGGTAGGTGGCCATTGCCGCGTCGGTCGCCACCGCGACCCGGTTGACCACGGGGGCGCCCTGCACCTGTAACCCGTTCATGGACACGTCCTCGAACTCTCGAATTCTCAGGCGGTCGTCCAGATATTCAACTATCTCATTGGTTGACGCCATGACCGTCCTCCTTACACCACAAATACACCCAGCAATGCGGCGATGAGCATTGCCAGGCCGATTGCCCCCGCGATTACCACGTTCCTGCCTTTGATGAAAACCCCCTTGTCGTAGGCGTCCATCGCTCTCACCAGCAACTCCACCTTCCGAGAAACATCGTGCGCCGCCTCCATGGCGCCCACAACGACCTGCGCGTTATCCCTCAGGTTATCCCCGTCGCACAAACGCTCGGCGATCATACGCTCGCCCACTGCGGCCCAGGCCGCCGTGATCTGCCCCCGCTCCGCGTCTATCTGCCGCGAGACGGAGCCGTCCGCCTGTGAAAAAACCTTATTGAGGTCGGCCTTCTCAGCTCTGACCGCCGCTATCCGCTCGGTGAATTCGAAGAGCCGATCCCGGACGACCTTCGCCTCCTCCTCCGCTTGCGTAAGGGGAACAACGAGCTTCTTGAGAGCTTCGCCGTGTGCATTCATTCGCTCGACGATCGCGGGTTGCTGCCTGTCCAGCTCTGATATCCGGGCGAGTAACCCGTCCCGCTCCTGCTTCGGTTTCTCGAGATCGGCGTATTCCTCCTGGTGTCTTTCGATCATCTCCACAAGGTTTCTGTGCTCGATCTGGGCCCGTTTCTGCTGGCCCTCGACTCTCCGGTGATCCTTCTTCAACCCATCGAGCCTCAGGCTCGCAGCCGTCTCATCCCTCCTGACCTCTGCCGTCTCTTTTTCAAGATCGCGTATAGTCTGCTCCAGGGCGCGAACGCTGTCCCGGTGATCTGACTCAAGACCAATTCGCCGCTTTCGAACGCTCATGAACTCGCCATCTGCAACGAGCGCGCTCGAAACCAGGTTCTTGATTGAATCGGTGGTCACACCAAGTGAATGGCCCTTCTTCCCGAGCTCGGCCTGCACGGCGGCGAGCCTGTTCTTCGACGACTCAGATTCCTCCCTGGCTCCCTCGATATCTTTCAAGATAGCCTGGTGACGCTCTCTCACCTTGAGCCAGTACTTCACCCCTGCAACAATACCCTCCCCGGGCTTGCCGAACCCCGAGATCCGATTGATCTCACTGTCATCCAACCCCTCCCGCAAGGAAGGGGTCAGGGGCTTTGGGGGGGCGGAGTTGTCGACATCCGCAAGCTCGGGCACACCCTCGAGGGACTCGGTCTCGAGAGCCTTGCCCCCATCGTCGATGGGTATCAGGCCTTTTCCCGTCTTCGCCGCAGCTGCCGGCGCCTGGTCCTTGACGGGAGGCATATAGGAATCGGTGGCCAGCTCCAGACCGCTGCCAGAGGCGTCACCGAGATCGATGTCCGCAGCGGGCATCGCTCTTTCCGATTTTACCACAGGCGCTTCGCGAGCCGACCGGGGCTTCCCCTTGAGATCCTTGCCGCAATGTGGGCACACCCCGCTCTCACGCGCGGATGGCTTCTTGCAGTGTACACAGTAAATCATGAACTCGATCCTCCCGAATGTTTGTCAAGAAGTTACCGCGAAATTCCATTTCTACCAAGCCGACGACAGCACCCGGATGACAGCGCTTGGAAAACCACCCGCGTACCGTTACTATCTTCTTGAAGAACCATGCGTAACTCCTGGAGTCGGCCGGATGGAACAAGAGCAATTCAACAGGTACCTCCTGGGCGCAATTCAGTTAAGCGCCTCTGATATCCACTTCAAGGTCGGATCGCCACCCTCTTTTCGCATCAAGAAAACTCTGCGACCGGCCCGGGAGGAAACCCTGACCCCGGAGGATACCGTCGATCTGTGCCGGTTCATCATCCGCGACAAGAAGATCCTCGACGATCTGGATAACCTGAACGACCACGACACCTCCTACACCCTCCCGAAACACTGCAGGTTCAGGGTGAATATCTTTCGTCAGAGGGGTTCCCTGTCATTGATACTGCGCGTGATCCCCGACAAAATACCCGACTTCGAAGACCTGTTGCTCCCTCCTCAAACAAAGGATCTCGCCGAGTACAACCGCGGGCTCGTGCTGATCACCGGGGCGGCGGGAACCGGCAAGTCGTCAACACTCGCGGCGATCATCAACCACATCAACCAGACGCAAGCCTCTCACATTATCACCATCGAGGATCCCATAGAGTTCCTGCACAAGGATAACCGCTCCTCCATCTCCCAGCGGGAGGTCGGGCCCGACACCTCCAGCTTCAACAAGGCGCTGCGCGCCGCGCTCCGTCAGGATCCGGACGTCATCCTCGTGGGCGAGATGCGCGATCTGGAGACCATCGATATCGCCCTCAAGGCGGCCGAGACCGGCCACATGGTTTACTCCACGGTCCACACTCCGGACGCCGCAAAAACCGTGGGGCGGCTTATCGCCGTCTTCCCGCCTGAAGAGCAACATATGGTGCGGATCCGCCTGGCCGAGAACCTGCGCGCGACCATGAGCCAGCGCCTTCTTCCGCGAGCCGACGGCGAGGGAATGATCCTCGCGGTGGAGTTGATGAAGGTGACCGGCACAATAAGGGACGCCATCGGGAATCCGGAGGCGACAGCCACCCTCAAGGATTTCATCGAAAAAGGCAGGGAGCAATACGGGATGGTATCTTTCGATCAATGCCTGACAGACCTGTACAGGGGGGAACTCATCACTCTCGATGTGGCCAAGCGCGCGGCCAGCAACCCGGCCGACTTTGAAAGGGCGCTACACTTCGAGTAGCCTGTCAGTCCATCGCCAGGTCCAGGATCTCCTGCACATAGCGACCGTTGTTGATGATGATCTTGCCGTCAATCTCAAGGGAGGTCTTGCGCGCGGAGAAGGTGAGTTGCTGGCTCGACGTCCAGGAGGTGGCTTCAACGGCAGCGGGACGCCCCATGGAGAAGTACGCCCCGGGGACAAACTGATCCTGCACCCGGTCCCCGATGGGCATGAGCAGATCGTAGTTGGTGCCTATACCCAGCATGCCGATCCGATCGACGTTTGTGCCGCTCCTGACGGCAGCCAGCACCTTGTTGGCCAGGCTTCCGGGGCCGCCGCTTATGTTGGTCACGCGACCACCGCTCAACTCGATCCGAAGGGGTTTTTGGCCGAGTTCAAAGCGATCGACCTCGTCCTCGGTGGGAGGTATGCCGTCGCATATGTACACCCCGTCAACCGACCTCGGACATGTGTAGATCTCGCCGCTCGGCAGGTTTTCCCAGCTACCGGGCTCGATGATGCCGGCCGCGCTCTCGATCTTTTCCGCAAGATCCAGGGTCACGTTTACGTCGGTACCCTTGGGGCACGTAACGCGAAGGGATCTCGCGTTGCGTAGTTTTTCGACCATTACTTCATTGAGTTTTGACATCAGTCGATAATCGGAAAGCATTCCCTGAAGCATGGAATCCTCGCTGATACCGATCATGTGCGCATGCCGGAGCTTGTTCGGCCCCACCATGCCGATGATTTCCTTTCGATGGGTGTACTCGCCCTCCATCGGGCGAAGGGTGTAGATACTGACGGTCGAACCTGAAAGAGCGCGGGCGATCTCCGGGGGAAGATCCACGGCGGGCCGCAGAGTTCTGCGTTCCATGATGAAGACCTTCGTCTTCGCGCCCGCCTGTGACAGTTGCTCCAGGAGCGCCGCAGCGACCGTCAACGACGCCTCGTCGCAGATCAACGTCGCCACATCATCCGGCGTGACGGAGAGGCACGACAAGATGGCGTTCTTCGCCCCTCTCTTGAGGTTGGAGGGAAAAACCGTATTTTCAATTTCAGTTGAGTCCGGCATGGAAAAATCTCTATCCTTGTAAATAGTACAGAGAATGTTTTCTCACGTCCCGGGAGCCCCTACAAGAGACGTTGCTACTCTATTTCGGCGGGAATTGTCTCGCAACCGAATATAATCGTCACCTGTGCGGTATCGACTGCCTCCTGGAACATGTCGCAGGTCTGCGGGCATACGAAAATTTCTGTGGGATTTACTGGATCATCGTAGTACCAGCCGTGCTCGACCGAATCGCAAAGAGACTGATCTTCCACATAACCTATTTCGGTAATGTCTCCGTCAATATCAATCTCCATGTTCACCATGTTGGGATCGAAGACCTCGCCCTCCGGCGGCTCGGGGATCAGCCACGAGCATGCTATGGCAACCTGGCTCACATTCTGGGAGATCTCGTTGAATACCGGCGCGAACTGCTGGAGGCAAAGATCACCGAGCACTCCGCCGGTCTCGGCGATCAGGTCGATGTATACCTGCCCCACCGACGCCGCTGGAGGACAGTCCGTCGCCGAAACGATTCCATGGAAGATAAAATTGCCGAACGCGGGGCTCAGCGTGAGCAGGGCGTCCTTGAAATCGTCGCCGGTCATCGCGGAGTTGTCATCCGATACCACGACGATGTGCCGGATACTGTCCGTTCGAAGCTGTCCGCTCCATTGGGTGTAGGTATCGAGAAAGACCTGAAGGCTGTCGCTACTGCCAACGTCCTCGGTGATGTGCAGGTAGATTGGGAGGTTGGTGTCGGGACCGGCCGGGCAGTTGCCCGCTCCAAGCGGCGGTTCCACGCAGACGTATATCATCGGGTTCCCGAAGAAGCCGCCGGTCTCTCCGATCATCACGATGCGAACGTCGATGCCCGCAGCGACTATTTGCTGCGAAACGAGGTTGAGGTTGTTTCTCACCGCCAGCGCCTCCTCCATCATCGACGCCGAGGTGTCGACCAGGAAGATTATATCCACCGGCAATATCTGGTTCTCTGCGCACTCGGAGATGCCGGCGCATTCCTCGAAGTCAGTGTCTGTATCGGTGTCGCTATCCGAATCAGCGTCGGTATCGGTGTCTGTGTCAGGCCCGGAATCCCCGACCGACGGGTCTTTTGATTGCTCGCACGCAACACACGCCAATACGAGGAGGACGACCAGAATCACATTCCGTTTCCAATACATTTTCACCTCCAGCAAGCCAAAAATCGGCGCCTTGTCTTCCTTGATAGATGTCGTGTGCGCGGGATCGCATTGTGGATGTCATTTTCAAGTAACGCCAAGAGATTGGTCAGAAATACAAACTGGGCCATCGTGCGAGATATGTGATATCATTCCGGGTCGGAACGCAGAAAAAAAGGACAGGCCATGAAACCTTACACTATACCTTTCAATACACTGTTCGGTGTCGTGCTGACGGTCTTCTTTGCAGGCTGCGGCGGCGATTCGAACGTCACGCTCAAAGACGCCGGTACCGACAGCGGCGCCGATGCGAGCACGGACACCGACGTGGACACGGACACTGACGCCGATACCGACACGGATACGGACACCGACCCCGGCAGCCCGGGAGAGCTCGGAGACGCCTGCTGGAACGATTCCTTCCAGAACGTCCATCCCAACTTCGGACTTCCCGGTTGCGAAAGCGGTCTGGTATGCATCGGAAACGACGTGGAAGCGTGGTGCACGACCACTTGCGGAATCACCGGAGAGATCAACACGTCGGCTGGTGTACAAAACGACTGGTGCTGCGGGGAATTTGCCGATGTCTGCGATCCGATGAGGTTCTGGGTACCCACAACCATGAGCGTTAAGTGCATCCCCTCGACCGCCCTGCTGGGCCAGTCCTGCGATATGAGCACCACATGGCCGAGCAGCGCCGAGCGCTGCGCGCCCATTTGTAGCGGAACCACTCTGACGTACAACACCATTTGCCTCCACATAGACATCACCTACTTCTGCAGCCTGGCCTTCAATTGCGATCCGTCGCCGTCGGGGGAGCCGTGCTCCACGTACAACGCGGCGTTCACCAACGGCTGTTGCAAGGAGCTCATGGGCGGACACTGGTGCACACCCGCGAGCCTGTGCCCCTGACGGAGAAGAAATGGTCTCCAAGAAAAAAAAGAGCGGCAGTGGCAAACGGATCGCCCGACGCGAGGAAAACAAGCCCAAACCAGAAAAAAGGGAGCAGGCTGCGACCGTGCCGGTCACGGAAAAACCCGGCATGCCACAGAGAATACAGGAGACGGACGCGGGATTCGGCGCCATCAAGATAGTTGTCGGTGTCTTCGTGGCGCTGATGATCGGCGCCCTCATTCTCACGCGCCTGTCCGGCCACGATGAAGACAGCCGTGGCGACAAGATCCAGGGAGAGCAGTGCGCCCTCACCAGGGAATGCAAGAAGGGCTATAGATGCGCCCAATACGGGGATGACCCCCGCGCATGCATGAAGGGCTGTTTCGGTGACGATTCCGCATGCGATCCGGGATACACTTGCACATCCACCTCGTATGGCGCATCGAGGAAGAAAATCAAAATCCAACCGGTCTGCATAGAGGATGCCAGGCTTCGTTAGGACAGCCCTCCTCGGGGCGCTGGTACTGTGCTGTGTATCCTGCCATGAAACCGCACAATCGCCGCCGCCGCTAAAACCGATCAGCACACCCATTCCCGAGAAAACCGGCACACACCACCGCGCTACACCGGACGGAAACAAGGAGCGACCTTCCACTCTTTTGCCTGACGCGTTGGCAAGAATGCTCAAGCGTCCCCCAGCGATTCGCTTCTCTACCCCGGGGTCAGTTCGCTGGAAAGTTTCGCTCGAAAAACCGATCACATTCATCCGCTGGACACCGCTGGCAGGCCTCGTTGTCTCCGCAGGCCCCAACGTGCACAACATCACCAGCCGCGGAGTCGATCGCTGGAGATTCGTCGCCGGGGATGATCACCAGATGTTTGTTGTGGCCGATCAGGAGGTCGCATGGTCCCCGGCTTTCGGGTACCTGTCCCAGATCCAGAGGAGGGGGCGCCGCGGATGGAAAAGAGAGTGGACCTCCGACCTGAAAGACGATGGTAGCGGAGGTTTCTTCCTGGTAGACGCCGCCACCGTGTCCGCTATCGGACCGGACGGGAAGGACAGGTGGCGTTCGGCCATCGAGGGGTTGAGACGCCTGGAAGGCCCTTTCCCCTGCGCTGAGGGGAGCCTCTTCCACGGCATGCGAGGCATGGAGGGTGTAGCCGTCAACATCTCCAACCGCGGCGTCGTCGTGCGTGAAACCACCCTCGAACGCGGAGCCATTGTCCTGGGAGCAGGCCCAAACTGTACACCACTGGTGTGGAACGGATCCGAGATCGGCCTCCTCGACAACCGTGGATTGTACGTCTGGCACAGGGGCATGCCGGCGGAGCCGATGGCGAAGCGAATCGACGGGGGGTTCATCCTGGCATCCGCCGGGATCGAAAGACCCGTCCTGCTGGAGTCGGTGCGTGACAACGGCAACATCGCCTGGTCCACGAATCTACCTGTTTCGGGTCTAATGACGGACCTCGAAGTTTTGAACAAGCAGGATGTTTCTCGACATGTGATTGGTATTTGCATGGATATCTCGAGCCCGTGCTCCAGACCCTCGGGTACGCGCGGACCTTTCAACACGCTGATTACCGCCGACGAGAAACACGACTTCTATGTGCTTCAACGCCATATCAAGGGTCATCTCAATTTCACCGCTTACGATGATGGCGGCATGGTTGTAGCCAGCTCCTCCGACGAGCACCAGACCGATCTCACCGCACGCGACGCACGTGAGAACGTACTCTGGTCTGTCTCTCTTCCCGGACGTCTTTCGGCGGGGCCATACGTTGGTCCCGAGGATGAGATTTACGTCGCCACGTGTGCGGGGTGGGATTGTAGATCGCCATACTCTCTGTTCGCTGTTACCGGAAGAAAACCGAAGATCGAGGAGGTTCGATGACTACGTTCGCCCCTCTGTTTTCGAAGGGAAGATTCGGGAAGATCGAGACGGCAAATCGTATCGCGATGCCGGCGCTTCATCTGGGCCTCGCGGTGGATGGTCGGCCGTCAGAGGCAATGCTCCATTTTTACGAGCAACGCGCCATCGGCGGCGCGGGCACGATAACAGTTGGAGTGTGCAATACCTGGATCTCGCCCGATTCAAGGCTCGTCGGTGCGCTCTCTCTTTGCGAAGACGGTCACATCGCGGGCATGTCCGATCTGGCCTCCAGGATAAAAAACCACGGCGCAATCGCGGGCGTTCAGATATCTCCGCTGGTTGGCTACAATGATCCGCGCTGGATTCCGGACACCGCCGAGATCGGGGATATCATTTCGAGTATCGGCATGGCCGCCGGCCGCGCGATGAAGGCCGGGTTCGATTTCGTCGAGCTCATGCTCAGCGGAGGCGCCCTGCTGAGCCTGTTCGTGTCTCCGGTTCACAACAGATGGAAGATCAAGGGATACAGCGATGGATGGGACGAACGCCTTGCGGCGCCCCTCGAAGCGCTCGATGCCACAAGGAAGGAAGTCGGCGATCGGCTGGCGATCACGGCCCGCATTCACTGCCATGAGTTCATCGAGGGGGGATACGGGGTCGAGGGCGCCGTGATTATTGCAAAGGCGCTGGCCGACGGGGGAATTGACGCCATCAACGTGACCGGCGCGGGCCACAGAACAAGCCTTCCGCAGCTCACCGCGCAAATTCCCGCGCTGGCATTCGCGCATCTGGCGAGGCGCATCTCAAACAGGTTGGACATTCCCATCTTCTATGGCGGCCGGTTGCGTACACCATCGCAGGCCACAGAAGCGCTCGCGACATCGGGCGCCGAACTGGTCAACATGGGTCGCGCTCTTCTGGTCGATCCCAGATGGCCCCAAAAGGCCGCGAATGGCGACACCGACGGGTTGGTCACATGTATGGCCTGCGGTTCCTGCTTCGATCGGGTTTTTTCAAAAAGCCCTTTGCGCTGCTCGCTCAACCCCGAAGCGGGCACGGATCCGATACTCGCCACGTCACATGCTGTAACCGGGAAAGTGGTGGTCATCGGCGGCGGTCCCGCCGGGATGCAGGCAGCGTTGTCCCACGCGAACAT
>JAUXHN010000136.1 GCA_030621515.1 Deltaproteobacteria bacterium
CTTGGCTCACAGAACGACATGGCTACGATCCGACTTTTCTGGATGCCGATGACAAATGCCCGACGGATCCGGAGGATGTTGACGGGTTCGAGGACGACAACGGCTGTCCGGATCCGGACAACGACGGTGACGGCATCCTGGATGTTGATGACAAATGCCCAAACGAGAAAGAGGTCTTCAACGGGTTCGAGGACGAGGACGGTTGTCCGGACAAGGGCAAGCAACTCGTCGAGGTCAAGAAAGACAAGATCCAGATCAATGAGAAGATCCAGTTCGCGACCAACTCCGACAAGATAGTCGGGAACAGGTCTTTCGACATTCTCGATGCGGTGTTCAAGGTGCTCGACGCCAGCGGGTCGATGAAGGTTCGTATCGAGGGCCACACCGATACCAGAGGTACGCGCAAACACAACATGAAGCTGTCGAAACGCCGGGCCAGGTCCGTCAAGCGTTACCTGACAAGGAAGGGTATCGACGGCGGGCGCATGGAGCCCGTGGGCCTCGGACCGGACGAGCCCATCAGTTCAAATGCCACCAAGGCCGGACGCGCGACCAACAGGCGCGTCGAGTTCCATATCACCGGTCAGTGATGAAGGGAGAAACCATGTTGTGCCGGAGCTTTCTTGCGATTTCTTTGCTGGCACTCGCCCTGGGTTTGGTACCAGTTCTGGCCGGTTGCTCTGATGACGATGGCTGGGAGGCGGGCGGCGACAGTGATTCCGACTCCGACTCCGATTCCGACTCCGATTCGGATACCGATTCCGATACCGACTCTGACACCGACTCTGACACCGATTCCGACTCTGACACCGATACTGAATGGGACACCGATGAGGTATGCGATCGCTGGAACGGTGACAGAGCCGATATGTCCGAGGGATCCTGGAGCGGGAGCGTGAGCGGCTGCGTGCAGGGCGATATCTCCAGCACCGGACGGGAAAACGCCCTCAAGCTGGTGAATCTGTATCGCTGGCTGGCCGGCCTCCCCGCCGTGAGTCATTCCGCATACAACAATAATCACGCCCAGGCCTGCTCGCTGCTAATGGACGCCAACAACAGCCTTAGCCACTATCCACCGGCCAGCTGGACCTGCTACACGGCGGACGGGTCGACCGGAGCCGGCGCGAGCAACATCTCGACGACACCCGGGGTCCAGGGGGTGGATCTGTACATGGTGGATCCCGGTAACACCTCAACCCTCGGCCATCGGCGATGGATCCTCTCCAACAGCCTGGGGCCCATAGGCCTGGGCTCCACCGACTCCTATTCGTGCATGAAGGTTCTGGGAGGTAGCGGCAGCGCGGGCGCTTCTTGGACCGCGTGGCCCTCCCCCGGTGTGGTGCCGCTGGAGGCGTTTTCACCCGATAGCGTATCTTGGACCTCGATGGACAATACCGGCTGGACTGTCCAGAGCGACTCCATCAATCTGTCGGGGGCCAACGTGTCTATCACCGCAGGAAGCGTGAACAAGCCGATGACCGTCACCAACCTGGCGGGCAACTACGGTAGCACCTATGCAATATCGATGATTCCACAGGGCTGGGATGCAGAGGCGAACACCACCTACGAGGTGGAGATCACCGGCATCAGCCCAACCATTTCCTACCTGGTACACGTTACCGATTGCCCCTGAAGGTCCCTTGCAAAACCATGAATCAGCTTACAAAGATCTCTCGCGATCTGGCCCGCAAGGTGGACGGGTTGAAGTTTGAGGCGCCGGTGGCCCATGTGTACAACCCGCTGATCTACGCGCGGGAGCCACACGAAAAATACCTGGAGAAATTCGGTTCGGGGAGGCCCGAGGCAATACTGGTGGGTATGAACCCGGGTCCTTTCGGGATGGCGCAGACGGGCGTTCCATTTGGCGACGTCACGATGACAAGGGAGTTTCTCGGTATCGAGGGGGCGGTCGGCAAACCGCGCGCGGAGCATTCAAAGCGCCGGATCGACGGCTTCGCATGCAGCCGTGGCGAGGTGAGCGGAACCCGGGTGTGGAGTTGGGCGAGGGACAGGTTCGGTTCGGCGGAGAGTTTTTTTCAGCGGTTCTTCGTTGTCAATTATTGCCCGCTGGTTTTTCTTGAGGACAGCGGGAGAAATCGAACCCCGGACAAGCTGCCTCGTCATGAGCGCGATGCCCTGTTTCCTGTGTGTGATGACGCCCTGAGGAAGACCCTGAGCGCGCTCGGGTCGAGCATGGTTATCGGGATAGGTGTCTTTGCGCAGGCGAGATGCCGCGATGCGTTTGAATCGACGGACATTCGCGTGGAAAGGATCCTTCACCCCAGCCCCGCAAGCCCAGCCGCCAACAGGGGATGGGCGCCCCAGGTCGACCGACAGCTTCGGGAAATGGGAATACTGTGATTCTTTCACAGAGGTGATCGGCTCTTTTTTTTGAGTGTGGGACGAATTTCTGGCGTATCATTGTTGTATAGATATTGCGATGAAGAGAGGTGCTTATGCTTAAAAGAGTTGGGATAACGATGGTCGCCTTTGTATTGACTTCCTCGGTTGCGTTTGGGGCCGCAGCCAACATGCAATCGAACCGCTGGTTTCACGAGGTGAGGCAGGAAGGGCGTGACCTGCATATTACCCTGCAGTTGATAGAGGAGGATATTCCCAGTTTTGACACGACCTTCATGTTGGTTCGGTATAACCTTGGTGAAGATTATGAGGTTATTTTCAAAGAGAAGAAGTTCGAAAAAGAACAAGCGGATGAAGTGATCGAATTCGGTTGTATCAGTCTTGACGCCAACATGGATCCTGCAGAAGACTGCGATGGAAACGGAACGAACGAGTGCGGGGGAATCTGTGGAACCGCCTATTGGTATCATTTTGTCGATGAATGTGTGGCCTCGGATCATGTGATGTACAACTTGTGGGACGAGTCCGATTTCGATGAATACGAGCTGGACGAAAACGGCATACCCACTCAGGAAGGGTTTGCCTTCTACATTTTTGATCTGGAGCCGGTGAACGACCCGTGCCTGGACTCATCTTCTTGTTCGATTTCCTCGGTAGGCGGGGCTTCAGAAATCGGCCTGGCCGCGTTCATGGCCCTCGTGGGTATGGGGTTTCTTTTCGAGGTACGCCGCAGAAGAAGCTAGCCTCCTTCAAAAAGAGTGTTGACACCGTCTGGTGTTTGCCTGGGGTGACTTTCTTCTCAGGAATCTCTACTGTGATTCCATGTTGAAGGTCTACCTGAGCAACCGTCTGGAGGTTCTGGTCGATGAGCTGGCGAACAAGCTCCGATCTCCTCTGGACAATCCCTTCGACCGCGAGCGAATCGCCGTGCAGAGCGCCGGGATGCGATCATGGCTCGGCATGGAGCTGTCGCGGCGCCTTGGAATTTTCTCCAACTCCAGGCTGGTGTTTCCCAGGACACTCGTGGATGAACTGTTCAGGGTGGTAGTCGGCTCGGGGAGTGGATCTGCGGACTCCTTTTCGCCGGATGTCATGGTCTGGTCCATCATGGAGATCCTTCCGGCGATGATCGGACGCCCGGAGTTTACTCCGCTGAAAGCTTATCTCGCGGACGACCCCCGTGGGGACAAGGGCTATCAGCTCGCAAAGCGAATAGGACAGGCGTTCGACGAATACATTCTCTACCGTCCGGAGATGGTGCTCGACTGGCAGGAGGGCACAGGGAGCGAATGGCAACCGGTTCTTTTTCGCGAGTTGGTGAGCAAGCAGGGAACGGATCATTTTGCTTCGTTGTACAGGCGATTCATGGAGGCGTCCGGCGCAGGAAGGATCGATGAAGGGTCATTGCCGGCCAGGCTGTCCCTGTTCGGGATCTCCATGTTGCCGCCTGCGCACCTGGAGATATTCGCGGGACTTCCCGCCGGCATCGAGGTGAATCTGTTCGTTCTGAGTCCTTCAAGGGAATACTTCGCGGACATTCGCAAGAAGGGGGGGGATCACGAAGAGGGCCTGCGGGAGGGGAATCCGCTGCTCGCATCTCTCGGGCGCCTCACGCGGGATTTCCAGGTGGCGATGCTGGAGGCCGATGGTGACAAGGAGGTCGAGAAAGAATTGTACCGGGACTCCGATCACCCGACGAAAAACATTCTATCGACGATTCAGTCGGATATACTCGAACTGCGAGTTCGCCGCGAGGATCAGGTTAGCCAATACGATGTTGTAGCGCCGGTGTTGCCCCTGGATCCCGATGATAAATCGATTTCAATCCACGTATGTCACAGCCCCATGCGGGAGGTGGAGGTGCTGAAGGACCAGCTCCTGTCCATGTTCGACGATCGGTCACCTGGTCTGCGACCGCAAGACGTGGTGGTCACAGCGCCGGACATGAAGCTGTACGCTCCGTTGGTGGAGGCGGTCTTTTCCGGTGGGTCGGGCGATCATCCCGCCATTCCGTATCGGGTGAGCGTCGGCGGCTCGACCGCGGATAACTCGGTAATTGATGCGTTGCTTGTTCTCCTGAAGATGGTGCGCGCACGGATGACCGTGCAGGAGGTGTTCGATTTTCTTCAGATGGAACCTGTGCGAGCGCGGTTCGATCTGAGTCTTTCGGATGTGGAGGCGACCCGGGAATGGATCGTGGGCAGCGGGATCAGGTGGGGGATCGATCGCGCTCATCGGGAAGAGTTGGGACAGCCCGGTTTTTACGAGAACACCTGGCAGTTCGGGCTCGACCGTCTGATGCTGGGCTACGCTCTTCAGGCGGATGGTTCAAAGACTTTCAGGGGAGTTGCGCCCTTCGATCGGGTGGAGGGCCTCGAAGCAGAGGTGCTCGGGCGTGTGGCCCGGTTCTGCGCTGTTCTTTTCGATACGGTCGCTCACTTTGCCGCCTCGCGAAAGATCCCGGAGTGGAAAGACGCGCTTCTGCGCGCGCTGGAGCGCCTGGTCCACGCGAACTGGAAAAATGCTCATCAACATCAGGTCGTTCGTGAAGCGCTCTTCAAGCTGGCCGAGACGTGCGGCTCCGCCGGGTTTACCGGCGAGGTGGATCTCGAGGTTGTTCGCGATGCCCTCGGGGAGAATCTGGAGGAGAGAAAGCTTTTTGGCGGCCTTCTGGGGGGAGTCAGTTTTTGCGACATTCTTCCCGTGAGGAACATTCCCTTCAAGGTCGTTTGCCTGCTGGGAATGAACGACGGAACTTTTCCCCGCTTTCGCGTTGCGCCCGGATTCGACCTCATGGCGAGGAGTCCGAGGCCAGGCGATCGCTCCGTGCGGAACGACGATCTGTCCATGTTTCTGGAATCGATCCTCGCGGCGCGCGAAAGGTTGTACATCTCGTACGTGGGGCGGAGCGTCCAGAGCAACCGCGAGATCCCGCCCTCGGTGCCGGTGAGCGAGTTGATCGACGTGATAGACGAGAGTTACGAAGTCGACGGAGGAGCGGGCTTCGCGAGGGAGTCCGTGGTTGTGCATCATCCGCTCCAGCCCTTCAGCGCGCTTTACTATGACGCGAAAACCCCGGAACTGTTCAGCTATGCGTCAGGGTGTCTGGAGGGAGCGAGAGTCATCGCGGGGGCGGGGGGAGAGGCGCCGGCCGGTTGCTTCGTCGATGCGCCTCTTGAGCTGGACGCGGATGAAATCCGCGCAGTCAGTATCCGGGAGTTGATCGAGTTCTTCGACATGCCGTGCGCGTACTTCGTGCGAAGGCTTCTTGGAGTGTCCCTGCCGGGCGAGGCTGACATGCTCGAAGACAGGGAGCCCTTCGATCTGAGCTCTCTGGCCGGCTATGAGGTTGGATCCGGTATTCTGGAAGGGATGCTTGCGGGGGATCCGATCGAGGACTCCATGTCTTCGCTGCGGGCGCGTGGGATGCTGCCGCTCGGCACGACGGGTCGCTCGGCATTTGACAGGGTAGCGAAGATGGTCGCGCCCATCGCGGAGGCCAGGCTGGATGACCGGTGGGGAGATCGGCTGGAACCCCTCGATCTGGACCTCGAGCTCGGGTCAGGCGAGGAGCGAACCCGGCTCACCGGCAGGATCTCGGATCTTTACGAGGGGGGCAGGGTTCTTTGCGGTTACGTCAGAGTCAACCCCGCGCGAAGGCTCAGGAGTTGGATCTCCCACCTTGCGTTGAATTGCGTTGTCTCCGGGGAACACCTCGGAACGAGTGTGTTGATCGGAAGGCCCCCGAGGGGAAGGGACGCCGGAGTACAGACGTTAATTTACGAGTCCATGGGTCCCGATGCACGGCCCTTGCTCGAGGATCTGGTTCGGCTGTACTGGATGGGCCGCCGAGAGCCTCTTCGCTTTTTTCCGAGCGCTTCATATGAATACGCACGGGTCGCAGACAGGAGCGACGGACCAGACCCGGCGAAGGATGCGATGGCTCGTGTCGTCGGCGAGTGGAGCGACTCCAGGGAGGCGACCAGCCCGGCGGTGCGACTGGCGTTCAGGGGCGTGGATCCTCTCGCATGGGACCCGAAGCGGCCCGAGGCAGGGTTCGCGAAGCTCTCGTGGACGGTGTGCAAGCCGCTGATTGATGCCCTGCGGGCAGGGGGGGGCAAGTGAAGAAACTCGATCTTCCGGGCATGGATCTGAAGGGGCTCAATCTGATAGAGGCGAGCGCCGGAACCGGCAAGACGTTCAATATCACGTTCTTGTTCCTGCGGCTTATCGTCGAGACGGGACTCGATGTAAACCAGGTGCTGGTGGTCACTTTCACGGAGGCGGCCACCGCCGAATTGAGGTCCGAGCTTCGGGAGAGGCTAAAGGAGGCCAGGCGGGCTCTTTCGTTACCGGGGGGGGAGCCTGACGATCTCATGGCCCAGTTCGTGGCGGGCCTGGATGGGCGCGAGGAGGAAGCCCTTGGCAGAATCGAGCGAGCGCTTCGTGATTTCGATCAGGCGTCCGTCTCGACAATCCACGGGTTTTGCAAGCGTATACTCGAAGAGAACGCGTTCGAATGCGGAACGCCCTTCAAGGTGGAGTTGATTGGCGAACAGGCCCCCATCTACCTGGAGATCGCTCGGGACTATTGGGCTCGCGAGACATACAACGCCCCTCCGGTGTTGGTAGAGGCCCTCAATGATGCCGATGTCAGCCCTGAATCACTGGCCGGCCTCGTCGGAACGACGACGGCCCAACCGGATCTGGAGGTGTTGACGGACGACAGCAAGTGGAGCATCGACGAGTTTGAAGGGGCGTTCGCCGCAGCGCGGGAGATATGGCTGGCCGACCGCGAGGTCATCGCGGATCTCGTGAGCGAGTCTCCCGCTCTGAACCGAAACAAGTACAGGCCAGGAAGCCTTGCGGGCTGGATCGAGAAGGCAGATCGCTACTTTTCCCACGACGAGCCTCGCGCGGTTCCCGACTGGTCACAGACAAACGGCAAATCCCGTGACGGTGTGGTGGCCTTCTCAACGCGCAGGCTGGCGGACAGCACAAAGAAGGGCCACGAGCCGCCGGAGCACAGGTTCTTTGGCGTCGGCCAGGATCTCATTGAGGCCGGCGCGAAAATGGACGGCGAGATCATGGCCTTCAAGAAGAGGTTGATCGACTACGCCCGCAAGGAGCTTCCCGCGCACAATGAGCGAATGGGGGTCCAGTCCTTCGACGATCTCCTGCACCGGCTCGATCGCGCGTTGCGGGGTCCATTTGGAGATCGGCTGGTGCGAGAGGTGGAGACCAGGTTCAGGGGAGTCCTGATCGACGAGTTCCAGGATACGGATCGGGTGCAATACCGGATCTTCAAGCGCCTCTTCGGAGGCGGCGACGTACCGCTCTTCCTGATCGGCGATCCGAAACAATCCATTTACGCGTTTCGTGGCGGCGACATCTTCACCTACCTCGAAGCCGCGGGCGAGAAGGGGACCAGGGCCTTTACCCTGGATGTGAACTGGCGCTCCGATCCCGGACTGGTGAGGGCGGTGGGAGAGCTGTTCGGCCACGTGGACAACCCCTTCATCTTCGAGGAGATCGGTTTTCCCGCTGTCTCCCCTCGCGTGGATGCGAAAGACAGGATGCGGGTAGGGGACAAGCGGTCGGCCCCGATGCAGATACTGTTCGTGCGCCGCGACCAGCGCCCCACCACCAGTGGAAAGATCACCAAGAAGTGGGCGGTGCCCGGCGTGGCGGATTTCGTCGCGAGGGACATTGCGCGGTTGCTTGCGGGAGATGCGATCATTGAGGGCAGGGACAGCCCGGAGGTTGCGCCCCGGGACATTGCGGTGCTGGTGCCGCAGAACAGACAGGGCATGGTCGTGCAGGATGCCTTGCGCGAGCAGGGCGTCGCGAGCATTCGGTGGAGCGATGACAGCGTCTTTCAGACGGGAGAGGCCGCCGATCTGGCGCAGGTGATGGAAGGGATTGCCCTCCCGTCGAGTTCCTCGAAGATCAAGGGCGCGTTGAGCACCGATCTTTTCGGGCTGGGATCGCGGGATCTTTTCGACCTCGATCAGGACGAGTCCGTGTGGAACGCCTGGGTGGAACGCTTCTTGGGCTGGCGTGGCGAATGGGCTGCGCGAGGTTTTTTTCGGATGATGCGCAACCTCCTGGATTTTCGCCGGGACGAGGAATCGACATCGGCGAGTTCATTGCTGCTTCTCGGACCGCACGGAGAGAGGAGGATGACCAACTGGTTGCACCTGGCAGAGCTACTTCACGCCAGGAGTCAGGAGGAGGGCTTCGGGATCATGGAGCTGTCCAGGTGGTTCGAGCAGCAGCGCGCGACCGGCGGCGAGTTCGGAGACTCCGCGCAGATCAGGCTGGAGAGCGATGACGATGCGGTGAAGATAGTCACCATTCACAAGAGCAAGGGGTTGCAGTATCCGGTGGTCTATCTGCCGTACCTGTGGGACGGCGCACTGCGAACAATGAAGGGCTCACAGGCCAGGTTTCACGATCCCGCGCTGAACAACCGCCCTCGCTACGACCTGGGAACCGCAAGCCTGGCCGAACGAAAACTGATTGCCCGCCGCGAGGAGATGGCGGAGAACCTGCGGCTCCTGTACGTGGCGCTCACGCGGGCGCAGCATCTTTGCAAGGTCGTATGGGGCGGTTTCAATAGCTTCGAATCCAGCCCGCTGGGGTACCTACTCCATAATCCCGGCGGCGGCGCCGGTTTCGACGAGGTGTTCACCCATGTTGGAGATCTGGACGACGACGCGATTGTCCGACAGCTTCACGATCTCGAGACTCGGTCCAAAGGCGCGATTTGCGTCTGCCCGCTGGAAGAAGGCGAGGTTTCCAGGCCGGGCTCGGTTTCCGTCGAGTCCCTTGCGCTCGAGTGCAAACGTTTTCACGGCGGTATGCCCCGAGCCTTATATCTGTCCAGCTTTTCTGGCATGACCTCGCGCATTGAGCACCTGTCGATGGAAACTCATGTGGGTTCGAAAGACGCATTGTTGCACGACTTCGAGGCCTCTGCGAATGCGGGAAGCTGTCTTCACGAAATATTCGAGCGACTCGATTTCACGGATGCGAAGGGAGTGGCTTTGTCCGGCATCGTGGCGACCGGGCTGGAGAAGTACGGGTTCCGCGCGGACGACTGGAAGGATCCCGTGTGTGAGGCGGTGGGAGCCGTTCTGGATGCGCCCCTTGGAGGGGAAAAGAGCGATATCATTTTG
This sequence comes from Deltaproteobacteria bacterium, assembly GCA_030621515.1. Taxonomy (GTDB): domain Bacteria; phylum Myxococcota_A; class Polyangia; order JAAYKL01; family JAAYKL01; genus JAUVAN01. Next base: position 9,543 of record JAUXHN010000136.1, read on the forward strand.
AGAAAGGTGGGCCTGGACAGGCGCCTGACGGAGCTGGAGTTTCTGCTGCCCGTGAATGAAACCTCTTCGGTTGACGGAGCGCGCCTGGCCGATATCTTGTCGAGGAACATGAAGGCGAGCCTGCCGGAGGATTACACCGAGCGGGTTGCAGACCTCGGATTTCGACCCTTGCGGGGTTTCTTCAAGGGGTTCATCGATCTCGTGTTCGAGCACGGTGGCAAGTGGTTCCTCGTGGACTATAAATCCAATCATCTCGGCGACTCGGTGAGCGACTACTCCACGACCTCGTTGCGTCGGGCCATGGCACAGCACCATTATTACTTGCAGTATCATTTGTACGTTGCCGCCCTGCACCGTTACCTGCGCTACAGGATTCGCGACTACGATTACAACAGGCACTGCGGGGGGGTGTTTTACCTCTTCATTCGCGGGATGACGCCACGAACGGGAGCCCGGTACGGCGTGTTTTCGGACAGGCCGTCGGATAAGCTGGTGGAGGAGATCTCCGCCCTCTTCGAGGAGGGGTCGATAATGGGGGTCGATCCATGAAATCTGTAATGAACCAGTTCATGGATGCCGGTGTGTTTCGCGACATCGACGCAGGATTTGCCCGGTCCGTCTGTCGGCTGTCCGGGGAGGATCGCGACGAGGTCGTCCTCGCGGCGGCAATTGTCAGCAACCTTACAGGAAGAGGTCACACCTGCGCGGATATGAACGCCATCGCACAAGGCGGCGCTCACTTGTTCGGGGCGGGATCTCTCGAAGGGCTCGTATTGCCCGAGCCCAGAGAATGGCTGGCGACGTTGGCGAGCAGCCCCGTTGTGGGGAGCCCGGGAGACTACAATCCGCTGATACTGGATGACCATGGAAGGCTCTATCTGTTCCGATACTGGGACTACCAGCGGCGCCTGGCCGGACAGATCCTGGATCGCGCGGTTGAGATGGAGCACGGGTCTCGATTCACGGTTATCTCCGGCGGTCCGGGGACAGGCAAGACCTACACGGTAGCGAGGATACTCGCCCGATTGATACAGAACGCCGACGAACGCCGTGAAGATCCACCACGGGTGCTGCTCGTTGCGCCCACGGGCAAGGCCGCCGCCCGATTGAGGGACTCCATCGCCGAGGCGAAGCTGGCAAAAGGGGACGCGGCGATCGATTGCAAAAGGAATGTGATCGAACGCATACCCGAGGAGGCGCTCACCGTTCACCGGGCGCTCGGGTGGTCATCCGCCAACCCCACCCGGTTTTTCCACAACGCGGACAACCCGCTCGCAGCAGACGTGGTCGTGGCGGACGAGGCGTCGATGATCGATCTGGCTCTGATGACCAAGCTCGTGGAGGCTGTGCCACGGGAAGCCAGGTTGATCCTGATCGGAGACAAGGATCAGCTTGCGTCGGTGGAGGCCGGCGCCGTGCTCGGGGATATCTGCAACGCGGGTGGGCGTGAGAGTGACGAAGATCGCGCGAATTCCGGGTTATCGAGGTCCATCGTCCATCTCGTTCACAACTACAGATTCGGTGAAAACAGCGGGATAGGAAACCTGTCCAGGGCGATCAATTCCCAAAAGCCGGACGAGGCTCTGGACATCCTCGAGGGCGACCGGTTCGACGATGTCGGATTGATCCATATCCCGAACCCGGCGAGCCTGGCGCGCGCCATCGCAAAAGAGGTGCTCGACAGGCGAAGGGCGCTGCTGGATGAAGGCGATCCGTCGAGGCGGCTGGCGATGTTGAAGGATTACGGTGTTCTGTGCGGTTTGAGGAACGGGCCTGTGGGCGCGGATGAGATCAACAGGCTGGTGGAGCGCGAGGTGTTGGGGCGCGAGAGGGTGAGCGCCAGGGATGGATGGTACGACGGGAGGCCGGTGATGATCACCAGGAATGACTACAAACTGAGGTTGTTCAACGGTGACATGGGTGTTCTATGCGCCGCAAGCGGCGGCGACGACATGGGGGTGGCCTTCGACTCGCAGGGCGGTGTGAGGCTCATATCGCCGGCTCGCCTGGGGGAGTTGGAGACGGCGTTTGCCCTGACGGTGCACAAGTCCCAGGGATCCGAGTTCGATCATGTGGCGCTCGTGTTGCCCCAAAAGTTATCTCCCGTCTTGACCGCAGAGCTACTGTACACAGCGGTGACAAGGGCAAAAAAGAGCCTGACCGTCTACGCTACGCGGGAAGTTGTACGCGACGCGATTCTCACCACCGTAACCAGGTTCTCCGGCCTCAGGGACATGATCTGGTCGCGTCAGTAGAAAAAAAAGGTAGTCGTTTTTGATCGTCATCAGCCTGAAAGGCTGAAACATATC
>JAUXHN010000344.1 GCA_030621515.1 Deltaproteobacteria bacterium
ATGATCGCTCTGTCCCAGCCCGGCCCCAACACGGTCAAGCCCGAGTGGATCAAGTCCATGAACAAGGACTCCATTGTGTTCACGTGCGCCAACCCTGTCCCCGAGATCTGGCCGTGGGAGGCCAAGAAAGCCGGCGCGCGTATTGTGGCGACCGGCCGCAGCGACTTCGACAACCAGGTGAACAACTCTCTCGGATTCCCGGGCATCTTCCGCGGTACCCTCGATGTGATGGCCACCACCATCACCGACGAGATGTGCATCGCCGCAGCGCGCGAGCTGGCCACGGTGGCCGAGGAAATCGGGCTTCGCGACGACTTCCTCATCCCCACAATGGACGAGTGGACGGTATTCCCCAGGGAGGCTGTCGCCGTCGGTCAGATGGCCATCGAGCAGGGCGTGGCCCAGCGCAAGCTCACCCCGGCGCAGGCATTTGAAACCGCTGAGACTATCATCAAGCGCGCCCGCGCCGAGATGGACATGCGACAGGAAAAAGGCTTCATCAGGATGCCGTAAGACGCCGGCTTCCATCATCGTGCCATCCTGCTGTAGCTCGCTGGCGAGCGGAGCAGGACCCTACCCCTGAGCCGATAACCTCAAAATCTCCAGAAGCATGGCGAGAGCCGATTTCATATCCGCAACAGAAATGGACTCGTCCGTGGAGTGCTCGTCCTTCGCGCCTATCCCCACGACCGCCATCTCGATGCCCTGGTTGTTGTATATCGACGCATCGGTGAACCCGGTGATGAAGATGCACTTCGCGTCGATCCCGATCGTGGCCAGGGCCTTTTTGGAGATCTCGACCGACCAGGAGTCCTCGGGGATATCCACGGCCTTGCACAGGTTCTCCGATTTGATCTCGACCTTCGCGCCCACCGACTCCACCTGCTCGACGATGATCTTGCGCATCTCCTCGTCGAGAGCGACCGCCTTCTCGTGAACGGAGCTCCTGCACTCGGCCATGAACCTGCATTTATCCGGCACGCCGTTCCTGATCATGCCGCCCTCGATGATTCCCACGTTGGCTGTCGTGTTCTCGTCGAGTCTGCCGAGGCGCAGGGAGGCAATGGCCTTTGATGCGGCCTGGATGGCGTTGATCCCCTTCTCGGGCTCCATCCCGGCGTGGGCGGACTTCCCGGAGATCTCCACGTCGATCGCGAAGTATGTCGGCCCGCCGATCACGATGGTCTCCAGGGTGTCGTTGTCCATGAGAAAGCCGCGCTTTGCCTTGAGCCTGGTAAAGTCCAGGTTCTTGACACCGAGGAGTCCCACCTCCTCCTGGCGACTCACTGCAAACTCGACCGGGGGCATGATCTCCGCTGTGCGCATGGCCTCCAGCACCTCAGCTATTCCGGCCTTGTCGTCGGCGCCCAGGATGGTGTCGCCCTTCGAGCGAATGACCCCGTCCACAAGGACCGGCTCGATGCCCACACCGGGCTTCACCGTGTCCGCATGGCACGAGAGCAGGATCGGCGCAACTCCATCGCATCCCCGCGCGGGGAATCGACCGAGCAGGTTGCCGTAGTCGTCCAGCTCCGCCGCTCCGCCGGCATCGGGAATTGCCTTCCGAAGATACTCCATCATCGCAGCCTCCTCGCCGGACTCGGAATCGATCTTCACCATCTCCATGAACTGATTCACCATGCGATCGGACATCGGAGACCCTCCTTTTTTATTGTTCGTCGAAGTGTTGGACCCTACCACACCGGCCGATAATCGGCGTAAAATGTGTCTGGCACCACTGTACCTGAAAATGTGTCTGACCCCACTGTAAAGCGTATAGTCGAAACGGCATGAACTGGTACGTGTACATAGTCGAGTGCGCCGACGGGAGTCTCTACACAGGTATCACCACAGACCTGGAGCGACGGA
>JAUXHN010000118.1 GCA_030621515.1 Deltaproteobacteria bacterium
ATCCGCCTGGATTGAGTATCTCAGGGGCGGAATTCCTCGCGTTGTACAGAAGGTCGATCAATGTCTTGAAGAGGATCTTGTGGGTATCGGAGACCTTGTCTATTGCGAAGTGATGCAAGGCATACGCGCGCCTCGTGAACGAGGCAGGGTCTCGTCCCTTCTTCTGTCCCTGCCACAGTTCGACATGGTCGGCTTCAGTATCGCTGAAAAATCGGCAGCCAACTACCGACTCCTCAGATCGAAGGGTGTCACTATCAGAAAGACCATCGATGTCCTGATCGGAACATTCTGTGCCGAGCACGGACTTCGAATCGTGCACCATGATTCAGATTTCGACTTGATGGCAGAACATATTGGACTGGAAATACTTTAGATTCGTCAGTCCGTGGCGATCCCCAAGAAAATGTGTCTGGCACCCAAAAAAGTGGTTTATAATCAAGAGACTTGCCGATTCTTGAGAGGTTTAAAATGTCGTTTCCTTTAACTATGCAGCGTTTTTTCGTTCTTTTTGCCGGTCTGGTCATGATCGCCTCGATCGCCGGCTGTGACAAAGGCACTGTCTGTTACGCACTTTGCATTACAGATTCGGAAGACCCCGAGATGCCCAACATGGATCAAATGTGTATCCAGGATCTTACAGACAAGGCTGAATGTGCAACCGAGATGGCCTTGATCTGTGAAGGAGACATTGTCGGTGGCGGTTTCAGGGACGCTGAGCCGATCTTTGACGAAGACTGCCATTCATGCGACGCCGATTGCGTCGAATACCCAATGGTGGCCGCCAAGCCGAACATCTACCTCTACCCCGAGGAGACGATCGACGTGGAGGTATCATTGAAGATGTCGCAAGGGACCTGGGTCTTCGTTTCCTATCCGAAGTACGTGGAGGGTTGGTCAGTCAGTGTCGAGCCGGACGGGCTCATCGACGGCGCGTATGACTACCTGTTTTACGAAGCAAAGTTGGAGGGTGAGTTTCAAAGAAGCAAGGGTTGGGCGGTTCCACAAGAAGAAGTGATCTCCTGGTTTGAGAAGACCCTGTTCGAATACGGTTTCAACGAGCGTGAAGTGAACGATTTCATATCCTACTGGGCCGAGAATCTGCCCTGGGAACCCTGCTACAATATCTACCCACAGCTGGATGAGGAGATCTCGTCCGCGGTGGGGCTCATTGTAGATCCCATGCCGGCGAGTGTATTGCGCCTCTGGTTCCTTCTGGACGGAAGCGAGACATGTTCGGCACTCACCGCTCCCCAGATACCTGTTTTCAGTCGTGAAGGTTTCACTGTTACCGAGTGGGGGTTGATTATCTAGCTCGGTACCCCCGCATGAGCGCCCTCCCGCATTTGCGGATAAACCCTTTTACGACAGGTCCGTTTTGAGTTAGAACGCCGCCGTGATTGACCTTCATACACACTCCACGGCGTCCGACGGCTCCATGTCTCCAGGGAGTATTGTCGAGCTTGCGAACAGGATCGGCCTGAAGGCGCTGGCGCTCACGGATCACGACACCGTGGCCGGCCTGGACGAGGCCATCGACGCTGCGGCGCAGACTGATCTCATCTTTGTCCCCGGAGTGGAACTATCAGCATTGAACGAAAAGGGCAGCCTGCACATCGTCGGCCTTCACATCGATCACGAAAGCCCGCGCCTCGCCTCCGGCCTGCAGCGAGTGCTCGACATGCGGAATGAACGCAACCCGCGAATCGTAAAAAAACTCGAGGAGCTGGGCATGCACGTTTCCCTGGAGGACGCCGCTGCGCACGCCGGTGGAGAGGTTGTAGGGCGACCCCACTTCGCCCGTGCGATGGTGGATCGGGGTTACGCGAGGGATCCGAACGACGCGTTCGCACGCTTCCTGAGCAAAAACGGCGCCGCATACGTGTTCAAGGAGCGGCTGGATCCCGCCGAATGCATCGATCTCATCCTCGAGGCTGGAGGGGTCCCGATCCTCGCCCACCCGGACCAGACCGGGCTCGAAGGAGAGGATCTGGACGAATTCGTGGGGCAACTGGTGGACATGGGCCTGAAGGGCATCGAGGTCTTCTGCTCGAGTTACAAGTCCCACCTCACCGCCCAGTACACGCGCCTCGCCCGCAAGTACGATCTCGTGCGCAGCGGAGGCACCGATTTTCACGGCGCACCCAAACCGGACATCAAACTCGGAAGAGGCTTCGGCTCCCTGTACGTTCCGGACGAACTGCTGGAGCCAATCTTACTCACATCGGCGGGAACGTGTGGGAATCGAACCCACCCAGCACGCTACTAACGCGCAATGACGGATTTGAAGTCCGCAGGGCCCACCAGGTACCCATCCGCTCCCAAAGAAACCGTGTCATGGTGCAGCCCAACCACAAGACTGTCAACATGCCGGCCGTTCACAGCAAGACTCGCGAAGTCACTTGCAATTAGCAACGATGATACTTAATCTCTATACTTTCCGTCACCAGTCGGGTTTCTCGATTTTTTTGGGGTAAGTGATGTCATCGATAAATCTCCACAATGATGAGATCGGTATCAAGGTCGTGTACTACGGCCCGGGTCTCGGCGGAAAGACCACCTCTATCCAGCACATGCACCACGTCCTCAAACCCGACAGCCGGGGTCAGCTCATCTCTCTCGCCACTGGTATCGACAGGACGCTCTACTTCGATTTCCTTCCGGTAAAGCTCCCCAAGATACGAGGGTTCTCCATCCGCATGTCCCTGTACACGGTCCCCGGTCAGGTACACTACGACGCCACTCGCAAACTGGTTCTGCAAGGGGCCGACGGCGTGGTCTTCGTCGCTGATTCGCAGCCGGCCAGGCACGAGGCCAACACCGAGAGCATGGAGAATCTCAGGGTCAATCTTCAGACCCACGGCATGAATCCGAACACGGTCCCCCTGGTCATTCAGCACAATAAACGCGATCTGCCCAACGTGATGCCGGTCGATCGAATGAACAGGGATCTCAATCCCAAGGGCGTGCCCTACTTCGAAACCTGCGCCGTCTCCGGAGAAGGCGTGTTCGAATCGCTCAAGTCCATCACCAAGCTTGTGCTGGCCGATCTCAAGCGCAAGGGCATTTATCAGGACAAGGGCGCGGAGACGACATCACGGAAAACCGAGGAAAGCAAGACACCCTCCTGGACACCGAAGCTTGAGAAATCTCGGCAAAAGAGACCCGGGGAACAATCGGCGATCGTGGACGCCATCGAGGCCCACATCGAAACCGTCTCTCCCTCCCAGATCCCTCCACCCCAGGAGGAGGAGATTTCACAACCCCTCGGCCTGTCCAACCTGTGGAAGCCCGGCACCGGACAGGAGCACATCATCGCGCTGGAGCAGCATATCATCGAGGGCGACTACCTCGCGGCGGTGAAGGCGGCACGAGACGCGCTACGGGTTCACATCGACGAGGCCGCCGGACCGGGAACCACAACAGCCGAGGCGCTCCTGGCGCTCGGCGTCCACGGCGGCCACTACGTTCGCTTCCAGGGAGCCGTATCCCGGGGCGATCCCTCCATCGCCGATGCGCTGTTCTGCCTGTTTTTCCTCACTGACGTCGACCTCCGTATGCAGGCCGCCGGCGTCCAGTTACTCCAGTAGCACGGGAACTACACCCGGGAGCTGATCTCCAGTTTCACGATTTGCGCGTGCAGGAACTTGCGTAGAATCCGAAGCGTCTCGAGCTCGCCCAATGGGGTCGCCACCACCAGCGTGGCCACGTCCCATTTCCCCACGAGACGGGAGGCCAGGTAGGTCTCCCTCTGTGACAGGTCGTACCGATGCAGCTTATCCCTGGGGACGATGAGCACGGGGACCTTGTGGGGAGGGATTTGCCCGTAAAGATACTCAATCTGAGACGCCCTCAGGCCGCGGAGGAGCTTCCGCGCATCCGGATTGTCGGGATCCAGGTTGGTCGCGGTGGAGAGAACCTCACGGGCCTCGTCGAACTGCTTCTCGTCGATCAGGAGGCGCGCGCTGTCGACCAGCATGCTCACCGGGCCGATCGTCTCAGTGACATCCTTCCCCTCCCAGAGCTCATCGATCTCCACCAATCCTATGGCGTGGAGGTCAAACAGACTCTTATAAACCCTGAACCGACCGTGACCGATCCTCAAACAGAGATCTCCTATCGAGATGGGTGACCCGTATTCGCGAAGCTCGAGATAAACGGGATCGCTGGACTCTCCAGCCACAGCGCGGACGACCATGTTACCGGCCGGAAAGACCCCCCTGAACCGCTGCCAGTCGTCGAGTCTCTTCATGGCCTCAATGATGACCTTCTTGGTGGATATGGGGCTCGCGAGCGTATCCATTCTGGACATCTCGTGGGGCGAGAGCAGGTTATCCGCCGGGCGCATCGTCGAAAAATGGAAGCTCCCCTCGTCCCTGAAAAAGAGGTCGAGCACCATTTCGAAGAGGTGCTCCTGCCGGACCCGTTCCATCTCCTCGTGGCTCGCTGCGCCCTGAAGGAAGAGCACATCCGGCATGGAATGCGCGTCCTTCGCCTCTTCGAGCGCATCTTTTAACTGCCGCTCAGTGATCACGTTGTGGGAGAGAAGCAGCTGACCCAGGTCGAGCCGTAGCGGATCCCCGGATCCGACCGCCACGATATCCCCGCGATCGAACCCGAGGTATGTCTCCTCCATATCGGCGGATAAAGTCAGGATCCCGTCCAGTTTCGATCCGTGTATCCACTGCACCAGATCGGCGAGCTGCATGGTATCCAGAGTTCCAAAAAGAGGCACGGCTTTACTCCTGATCTGTTTGCGCGGTGATCACAGACAACCGCTCGACGCGAGGACCTCCTCACTCGATGACTCGAGCATACACAAATCCGCAGCCAGATCTAGCACTGTGAAGCGTCCCCGGATATCCCGGGCGGCGAGATAGCCACGCCTGAGATGGTCGGCGGTCAACCCCAGATCGCGCACATTGACAGGAGCCCCCGCCACGTCGAGGATCCCGCGGACCCTTGCCGCCGGGCGCAACACATCCGAGAGCCCCTCCCACATGTCTTCCCACCTGCTCTTGAGGTACTCGATCTCGGCCCGATACTCCCGCTCTTGCAGATGCTTGGATAAAAACTCCGCTGCCACCTGTTCCCCGTGGGAACCGTGGCGCCTTGCGATACCGTCCCTGAGATCGGCCTCGCCGAGTCTCGCGGCGACCAGGCCATCCACATCGATCTCACCCGGATCCACGTACCTCAGGCGCTCGTACAGGGCCGAAGTGACGATGGTGGCCACTCCCACCTGGGCGCCGTGCCATCCCTCCACGCGGCCCTCGTCTTTCGCGGTCATGTCCCAGTAATGGCTGATGAGATGCTCCCCTCCGGACGCCGGGCTGGACGATCCGGCGAGCTTCATGGAGATCCCGGACAGGAGGAGGGCCTCGCTCAACGCCGCAATTGACGCATGATCTCCGTGCGCCAGACCCTCTGCGGCATCGGCGGCGCGAGCCTCCGCCGCGAAGACGACCTCCTCGGGAACCTTGCAGTAATACGTACCTCTCAAAATTCCCGACAGTCTGAAATCCGCGGTACTCGTCGGCTTTGACTCCAGATCTCCAAGCCCCGCGGCAACGAGATGACGGGGCGCGCTGCACAGGATATCCAGATCCGCAATCACTGCGAACGGCTGACGGCATTCAACGGTTCGCTTGACCCCCGCCCGCGTTATCGCCGCGATGGCCGAGGTATAGCCGTTCATGGAGGGCGCAGTCGCGACGATGATATAAGGTATGCCGCGCTGGAAAGACGCCAGCTTGGCGAGATCGTTGATCGTGCCGGCGCCCACCGCAACCGCCAGATCCGCGCCTTTCAGGGACGCCTCCACCAGAGCCAGGTTGTCCATATCGGCGTGAGGTCGAGCACCCGCGCCGTTGGGAACGATACACATCCTGACGCGGTTGCCGTCTTTTTCGAGAAGCCTCCTCACCTGTTCGCCGGCCAACTCCACCGTCACTCGATCCGCCACAACGCAGATCTCCTGACGACGTCCGATCGCACGTGACCAGTCGACCAGAGCGTCCACGGCGCCTCTCCTCAGAACGATCCCTTTTGTATCGACAAAATGCGTGCGACCACACGAACACTCCATGGAGAATCCGATGAGATCATTCAGAGTGGTTGGAATTGGATGCACTAAAAGAAATTGAACACACGGACCTCGAAATCCAGATCGTCGCCGGCGTGATCCGCCTCGTTGACGGCCATGTGGACGAAGCACCCCGTATCAGCCGGCAGCGCGCTCGACAAATCGGGCTCGAAGATGATGGGGCTGGCGGTCAGGGCGCCCGACGTGGCCAGGGTCTCACCGCTGTGGGGACATCCGCCGGTGCCGACATCGATGACGAACGTCCACTCCCCATCGCCCGCATCCGCTTCGAACTGCAAAATCACGAGCGCCCCGGTCGCGCCGTTCGCGCCGGTGGTCCAGTGATGTGCCACGTGGTTGTCGCCTGCAACCGGATCGGGAATGCTGATGGTCCCGGTGTTGCCCTCGATGAAGGTGACTTCCTCACCCGAGTTGATCAGGACGACGGCAATCGCCTCTGTCTCGGCGGTCTTCCCGGCGGTGTCGGTCACCAGCGCCGAGATGGAAACGATGCCGTCGGAGGCAGTGGTGGTATCCCACGGAATAGTAAACGGCGCCTCGGTGGAAGTAGCGGCCACCGCGCCGTCAATCATCAGATCGACTTTCTGCACCGCGACATCGTCCGTCGCCGTCACCTCGACGTTGAACATGCCGGCGATAGCCGCAAACAGATCGACGTTGTCCATGCTGATCCCCGGATCGGCGAGGTCGTCTACACTCCCTGCGTCCGTGGTCGTGTCGTCGCTGCAACCGATAACGGCAATCGAGGCGATCAGGAATACCGCCCACACCAGATGCTTGGATGTCATGCTCATGGTCAACTCTCCTCTTTCAATATTATGCCAGCCGACAAGTGGCACGTGATAAAAGCATTGTCAATTCTCGTACTATACAATTCAGAGAAGGCAAGATGTTGAAAAACGATTTCGTTGGTGGTACGCCTCGAAATGGAGTACCGCTCATCTGTTCAGCGGATCACGGGAGCCCGGAATCGATATGGCAAAAACGCCCGCGACATACGACGAGGCATCAGTCCAGACCCTGGACGCCCTCCAACACATTCGCCTGAGAACCGGAATGTACATCGGCCGCATCGGCGACGGATCCAACCCCGTGGACGGCATCTACGTAATGCTCAAGGAGGTGATAGACAACGCCGTCGACGAGTTCATCATGGGCAACGGTCGGAAGATCGACATCACGCAAAACAACCGCGAGATATCCATCCGCGATTACGGCCGCGGCATCCCCCTGGGCAAGGTGGTGGATTGCGTCAGCGAGATCAACACGGGCGCCAAGTACAACGACGACGTCTTTCAGTTCTCCGTGGGACTGAACGGCGTGGGCACCAAGGCGGTCAACGCCCTGTCTTCCGAGTTCGAAGTCATCAGCTACCGGGAGGGCAAGTTCAAGCGGGCCATTTTCGAGCGCGGCGAAAAGGTAAAAGTTCAGTCGGGCAAGGCCAAGCAGCGAAACGGCACCTTCGTGCGTTTCATTCCGGACTCGGAGATCTTCGAAGAGTACGACTGGAAGGAGGAGTACGTCGAGCACCGGCTGCGCTACTACGCCTACCTGAACAGCGGCCTGAGCCTGGTCTACAACGGGCAGATCTTTCACAGCAAGAACGGCCTGGCCGACCTGCTCGACGAGGAGATCGGCGAGGAGCGCACCGTGTACGACGGCCTGCACTACAAGAACGAAAAAATCGAGTTCATGTTCACCCACACGCAGCAGTACGGTGAGAGCTACTTCAGCTTCGTCAACGGCCAGTACACCAGTGACGGCGGGACGCACCAGAGCGCATTTCGCGAGGGCATCCTCAAGGGGATCAACGAGTTCTCCAAAAAGAACTACGCCGGGGAGGACGTGCGCGACGGGCTCATCGGCGCGGTGGCTGTCAAGCTCAAGGATCCGGTCTTCGAAAGCCAGACCAAAAACAAGCTGGGCTCCACCGAGGTGCGAACCTGGGTCGTCGCCACGGTCAAGGAGCAGGTCAACCTGTGGCTGCACAAGGATCCCGGATCGACCGAGAAGCTCTTCGAAAAGATCAAGCAGAACGAGCGGGTGCGAAAGGAGCTTTCCTCGATAAAAAAGGAGGCGAAGGACCGCGCAAAGAAGGTGGCCATCCACATCCCCAAGCTCACCGACTGCAAGATTCATTTCTGCGATCCCCAGCCCAGGGGCAAGAAGGCGGTGGATCGGCGCGACGAAACCGTCATCTTCATAACAGAGGGCGACTCCGCCGGCGGCGCCATGGTGCAATCGCGGGACGTCTACACCCAGGCCATCTTCTCGCTCAAGGGCAAGCCGCTCAACTGCCACGGGCTCAAGCGAGACGCCATCTACAAGAACGAGGAGCTGTACAACATCATGCGCGCCCTGGGGATAGAGGACGATCTCGACGGGTTGCGCTACAACAAGGTGGTCATCGCCACCGACGCGGACGTTGACGGCATGCACATCCGCAACCTCCTGCTCACCTTCTTCCTCCGCTACTTCGAGGAGCTGGTCGCCAAGCGGCACGTCTTCATTCTGGAGACTCCCCTGTTTCGGGTGCGAAACAAAAAAGAGACCACCTACTGCTACAACGAAACCGAGAAAAAAAGAGCGCTCGTAAAGATCAAGAACCCCGAGATCACGCGCTTCAAGGGGCTCGGCGAGATCAGCCCCAACGAGTTCGGTCTGTTCATCGGCAAGAAGATACGCCTCATCCCCGTCACCCTCGGTTCGCGCAGCCACGTCTCCAATACGCTCGACTTCTTCATGGGCAAGAACACCCCGGAGCGAAAGAAGTTCATCGTCGACAACCTCATCTCCAACCTTGATTAGTTATTCTTTGTATTCTTGACGGGGGGGGCTGCTAGCACTCATCGGCCATTTCTTCGGCCTCATCCTCGCACTCCTCGTAGTCACAATCGTTTCTGTTCAGGCACCTGGTATAGCTGCGGAACTTCCTTCTGCACGTGGCGTCCTCGTCATCGAGGTCATCCAGGCAGTCATCCACACAGGAGTCGCCGCTGTTTCTTTCGATACAGTCGCAATATCTCTCGCAGGCTACCCTGTTGCACGCCGCCAAACCAAGGGCGAAAACCAGGATCATCAAAATCGCGAATAGTTTTTTCATCCTTCACTCCTTTTTTTGTTCTCCATATTGGAACCGTTCACGGAATACAATCACTCTCCCACCAGCAAATAAAATCCTCATTCTCTGCCGCGCCCAGTACGTCCATATCACCGTCCCCGTCAATGTCCGTCGCGTGTACCGCACAAGCGCGATCGAAGTCCCCATCTACCGTATGCTCGGTCCAGGCGGTACCATCGCCCGTGGTGTTCTCCCACCAGGTGATATCATCGTGCCACCACGCCGCGCCGAGTACATCCATGTCACCGTCTCCGTCCACGTCCGCAGAGAATACCGACTTGACGCCATCAAAGTCCCAATCCACCGTGTGTGCGATCCAGGCGGTTCCATCACCCGTGGTATTCTCCCAACAGATGATGTCATCGGCCCAATATGCCGCGCCCAGCACGTCCATATCACCGTCCCCGTCAATGTCCGTCGCGTGTACCGCACGAGCTCCATCAAAGTCCCCAGCCACCGTGTGCTCGGTCCAGGCGGTGCCATCGCCCGCAGTGTTCTCCCACCAGGCGATGTCATCGTCGCCCCCTGCTGCACCGAGCACGTCCATATCTCCGTCTCCGTCCACGTCCGCCGCGTCTACCGAAATTGCGCCGGCAACGAACCCGTCCACCGTGTGCGCGGTCCATGCGGTACCATCACCAGCGGTGTTCTCCCACCAATTGATTTCATCGTCGTAAATCAACGTGCCAAGTACATCCATATCGCCATCTCCATCCACATCGGCCGCGATTACAGAAGCCGGATTGTAGAAGCTCCCATCCACCGTGTGCTTGATCCAGGTGGTACCGGAACCAGTAACATTTTCCCACCAGGTGATGTCGCAGAAACCATCACTCGGGATGAACACGTTCACATGACCGAGCACGTCAATGTCGCCGTCTCCATCAATATCTGCAGCATGCCCCCCTCTGGCGTCATCAACTGCCATACTCACGACATGCTCGGTCCACGTTGAACCATCGCCGGATGTGTTTTCCCACCATCTGATACTGTCGTCCTGAGTGCTCATACCGACCAAGTGCAAATGACCGAGCACGTCAATGTCGCCGTCTCCGTCAACGTCTGCAGCATCTACCGAATAGGCCCCCGGAGATACAAACCCCGTACCATCAACCGCCTGCTTGGTCCAAGCAGGAGGCGAGGCACAAATGGGACCACACATTCCCTCTATGCAATAATCAAGGCAATCGGTGCACCAGGAATCGGTCGTGTCGTACTCGCATATTGCGTCGGCGTCGCAATCGTCCACCGTTGTCCAGGCGCCCACAACCGTGCTCCCGTTGCATAGCTCGCTCGTGCCGCTGCAGTATTGGGTGGTGTCCTGCTCCTGCGCGTCGGCTCCGCAGTCGGTGCTTGTACACGAGTATGCGATCATCACGTCACAGGGATACGTGGACAAATGGTACGTGCCGTCAGACGTGTCGCAGCAAATCCCATTCGTACAATCCGTATCGCTATCGCCGTCAGCGTCGGCATCAACGTCCCCGTCGGAATCGGAGTCGGTGTCTGTGTCGGTACCGGTATCGTCCCCAATGTTCCAGACGATCTCTTGCTGGGACCAGCAACCCGCTGAAATCGCGGCTACCAGCCCAATAATAATTACAAACCTCATGTCCCAGCTTTCATTTCGCGTGTGAGATTATTCTAGCAGTGATCGGGGAAAGGCGCCTTCGAAAACGAGTCGAGGCCCTAATCACAAATGGGCTTGGGTGGGGTTGCGCCGGACTCTCCGCAGGTGGTCTGTTCGCAGACGATGATACAGGCCTGCTCAGCGGTGGCGCAGAGGTAGCTGGCACTGCATTTATTGCCGAGATCCCAGCACTTGGTGCCGGCAAAGGCCGGGCATGTGTATCCGCTCAAGTCGCTGAAGACGCATCCCCCCAGTTCAGAGCATGTGACATCGTCGTATTCATCCCCCGTCGAGGTTCCACTGTCGCCGAACTGTGCCTGCGCGTCCTCGTCCAGGATACTCTGCTCCATCCAGCAACCCGCGCACGAAAACGCGATGAATACCCCAATCGCTATTCTGTACATGGGCATGATATTTCCCCTCGACAAGAACTTAGTGGCGGCATCCGGCGAAAAGTATGGAACTTATTAAGCTCGTAGCAAGTGAGTGATCGGTTACTTGAGCAGCCCTGCCAGGGTGGTACCCATCGCGGCAGGGGTGGGGCTCACCGCGACTCCCGCGTCTTTCAACGCGGCGATCTTCTCGGCAGCGGTGCCCTTGCCTCCAGCGATGATCGCTCCGGCGTGCCCCATGCGTTTTCCCGGAGGGGCGGTTGCGCCGGCGATGAACGCCGCAACCGGCTTCTTTATGTTGGCCTTGATGAAGGCCGCAGCCTCCTCCTCGGCGGTCCCGCCGATCTCCCCGATCATGATGGTCGCGTCCGTGTCCGGATCCTCCTCGAACAGAGCCAGAAGATCCACGAAGTCCATGCCCCCGATCGGGTCGCCGCCGATGCCGATGCATGTGGACTGCCCGAGCCCGAGGGCCGTGAGTTGTCCGATGGCCTCGTAGGTGAGGGTTCCCGAACGCGATATCACGCCTATCTTCCCGGGCTTCGTGACGCTGTGCGGGGTGATGCCCAGCTTCTGGTTGACCGGCGGAGCGATCAACCCGGGGCAATTGGGCCCGATGAGCCGCGTACTCTTATTCTCCATGTACGCTCTCACGCCGATCATATCCACAGTGGGAATTCCCTCCGTGATGCAGATCGCCAGATCCATCCCGGCCGCTATCACTTCCTTGACCGAGTCGGCCGCAAACGCCGCGGGGACAAAGAGCACCGATGCGGTCACGCCGGTAGCTTCCATGGCCTCGCAAACCGTGTTGAACACCGGGATCTTGTCATCGAACTTCTGCCCACCCTTGCCCGGGGTTACCCCGGCAACGATGTTGGTGCCGGCGTCGAGCATCTGCCTGGTGTGAAACGCTCCCGCGCCCCCCGTTATCCCTTGAATGAGAACCTTCGTATCTTTGTTGACCAGAATAGTCATGTGAAAACCTCCTATGCCTTTGCCAACTCGACGGCCATGCGAGCCCCCTCGCCCATGTCCGCGGCGCTGTGTATCTTCAGCCCCGACTTCGCCAGAATGTCCCGACCGATATCCACGTTCGTGCCTTCCAGCCTGACGATGAGCGGCACCTGGATGCCCATCTCCTTTGCGGCGCCGACCACGCCCTCCGCGAGGATGTCGCAGCGAAGAATGCCGCCGAAGATGTTTACGAAAATCGACTTGACGCGATCGTCGGACAAAATGATCTTGAACGCCTTTTGCACGGTCTCGGCGTCGGCGCCGCCCCCAACGTCGAGGAAGTTTGCCGGCTCGCCGCCCTCGTGCTTGATGATGTCCATGGTGGCCATGGCCAGCCCTGCCCCGTTGACGCAGCAACCAATGTCGCCGTCCATCCCCACGTAGGAGAACCCGAGCGCCTCGGCCTCGGCCTCTATGGGATTCTCCTCGGTCTGGTCCCGAAGATCCAGGTGCCTCTTCTGCCGGAACGAGGCGTTGTCGTCGAAGCTCACCTTCCCGTCGAGGGCGACCACATCACCGTCGCCGGTGACGACCAGCGGGTTTATCTCCACCAAGGAGGCGTCCTCTGACGTAACCATCTTTGCCAGCGAGAGCATCACCTTGGCCGCCTTGCCGACTTGCTTGCCCTCGAGCTTCAGGCCGAACGCTATGTCCCTCGCCTGGAACGGGAGGAGCCCGTTCGTGGGATCGAACCAGGTCTTGAGTATCTTCTCGGGTGTCTTCGCGGCCACGACTTCGATCTCCATGCCACCCTCGGTGGACGCCATGAGGCAGATCTTGCGTTTCTCGCGATCGACCACGAAACCCAGGTAGAGCTCCCGGGCAATGTCCATGCCCTGCTCCACGAGCAACCTGCCCACCTTCTTGCCCTTGGGGCCGGTCTGATGGGTTACCAGGGTCATTCCCAGTATCCTGGAAGCCGCCTCTTTTGCCGCCGCCACTCCCTTGACGACCTTGACGCCGCCGCCCTTGCCGCGACCGCCCGCGTGAATCTGAGCCTTCACCACAACGGTCTCGTTGCCGGTTTCCTTGATCAACCTGCCGGCGATATCCACCGCCTGGTCAACCTCGAAAGCCGCCTC
>JAUXHN010000289.1 GCA_030621515.1 Deltaproteobacteria bacterium
CGCCCATGCCGAAAGTGGTGCGAACGTTGCGGTAGGTCAGGGTAGACGCTTCCTTGACCCGCATGCGAAGACGATCCACGTCGGCCTCGTTGGGGATCAACTCACCGGGGATCACCCGGAGTGCGATCAGTTTATTGTTTTTTACGTCGCGCGCCTTGTAGACGAAACCCATGTCGCCCTTGCCGACCAGTTCCTCGATCGAGAATCGTTCGCCTATCAGGGTATCTTTGACCAGAATCTGTTGCTCCATCAACTCACCTTGCTCGCAAGAAGGGGTTCTGCCGAATTTGTGATTATTATCCGAGACGGCTGTCTCGTGCAACCTCGCACTTGGGATCCGGCATTGTCGGCTTGAAGTCTATCTCAGCAGGCACGCCGAAATGCCCGAAGAAAAAAAAGGAGCTTTTTTCTCGGGATGTGCATACAAAAGCACGAGTGGCGTCTATCTGATTGAGAACGGGAAAGGAGCTACCCCGATGAATTCGACCAGATCACTTTTTATATTCCTTGCCGTTGCGCTCACGTTTGCGCTCGTGACAAGCGATGCCTCGGCGGTCAATTTCAGCCAGATGGAGAAGGACACGCTGTCCGCAGGCAAGACCGTCAAGAAACCTCTCCCCAAATCCGGAGAGAAGGGATTCTACGGCGGCACCGGCTACACGATCATCGACGCTCCCGTGGATGTCATCTGGGCCGCCATCAATGACTGGGGCGCGTATCCCAAGATCTTCCCGAAAACCGTTTCAGTGAAGGAGATTTCAAGGAAAGGCAATAAATCGCTTGTTCACCTGCAGATGGGCCACAAGCTCATCAGCGTGGAATACTACATGAGCATAAAGCGCGACATGGAGAAGTACGTCCTCTCCTTCACTCTGGTCCCAAACCGTCCCCACGACATCGAAGAGTCGCGCGGTTACTGGCGCCTCTTCCCCCAGAAGGACGGTCGTACACTCGTGGCTTACGTGGTGGCCACGCAGATTCCCATGGGGATCATCAACCTGATCAAGCCCGCGCTCGTGGCCAAAATCCAGCGACACCTTCTGGGCGCACCCAACGAGATCAAGGAGTGGGTGGAGGGGCCCAATGGAGCCAAATATAGAACCATGACCGCGAAGAAGTAGCTCCCTTCACGGACGTGTTGTTCGATTGAGGGCGGGCCTTTTCGGTCCGCCCTTTTTTTTTGCGGCCAAGGTGGGGTTTTATTCAAAAAAAGTACTCCAACTCTTTTTTTTACATTTTCGTCTTCTTCGATTCGTTTATCTAAACAGAGAAGGGCAAAAAAGGAGCTATCAAGATGAAATCCATGGCAAAGACACTGCTGGTCATATTCGCTATTGCCGGCGGCCTGATGGTCGCAAGTCAGGCCAATGCGATTTCCTTCACAAAAAAGGAAAAGAGTTCATTGGCCGCAGGCAAGACCGTCAAGAAACCCCTTGCAAAGTCGGGCGTGGACGGTTTCTTCGGCGGGACGGGATACACCGTCATCAACGCGCCCATCGACGAGGTCTGGGCGGCAATAGAGGACTGGAATACGTACCACAAGGTCTACCCCAACACCGTCTCGGTGAAGGAGGTTTCCCGCAAGGGAAACCGGTCGCTGATACGCATGGAACAGGGGCACAGGCTCCTCAGTGTTTCGTACTTCGTCGAGGTGGAGCGCAACACCGAAAAGAACATGCTCTCGTTCAACCTGGTCAAGAACAAACCCCACGATATCGAGGAGACACGCGGCTACTGGCGGCTCTTTCCCCAGAAGAATGGAAGCACACTGGTGGCCTACGCGGTTGCGGTACAGGTCCCCATGGGCATAGTCAGCATCCTCGGCTCGAACCTGTCTCGGGCGCTGGAACGCGCCATACTCGGAGTGCCCGGCTCCCTCAAAAAGTGGATGGAAGGTCCGTCCGGCAACCGCTATCGCACCCTTACCGCCAGTAAATAGTTGGCCAACTCCCTGATTTCCGATCTAATGTAATGCTCATGAACCTTGAGTGGATACGCATGCCTGTCTTGATCCTGTCGCTTCTCATGGTCGGCTGCGGCTGCACGGACACGGAGGTCTCAAAGATGCAGAACGGTTTCTACTGGGCCGTAAACGAAAAGATCGCCGGCATGCCGCGACCCGGCGCAACCGTACCCCTCAAAAACGACCTGGATTTCCTGCAAGCGCAGAAAGTCGACCTCCTGATCTCTCTCACCGAGCAACCAATCTCCCCGGCTGACCTGGCGTCACACAGTATCGACGGTCTCCATCTTCCCATCCCGGACTATCAGGCTCCAACCATGGAGCAGATGACCACCTTCGCAACCACCGTCTCCGGCGTCATCGCCCAGGGAGGACGTGTGGGAGCGCACTGCGCCGCCGGAAAAGGACGCACGGGAACCATGCTTGCCGTCTACCTCGTTCACACCGGCATGACCGCCACCGCCGCCATCACTCGCATCAGGCAACTCAGCCCCGGATCGATCGAAACCGCCGCCCAGGTAGCCGCAGTGGAGGAGTATTATCAGGGGATGTAGGAAATCTCGCCTACGCGGGATCCTTGTTCTCGTCCTGCGCGTCCTTCTCAAACCCCACGGCGATGCAGACCAGGGACATGACCAGGCAGACGACCCATCCCGCGAGGCGCGCCCTCAGCAGGGAGATTAGCTCCGCGCTCCCGGGGCCGGGCGAACCGGCGATCTGCCACACCATTTCACGGTTCTCGCCGAAAAGATCCACAGTGTGGCTGATGCACAGATAGGCCACGGCGCCCCACACGAGTAAGCGCCCCATGGTCATGTGCCACGAGGAACGGTACTTCCACGCCACCGCGTAATTGATCACGTACAGGGCCGACAGGATGGCAAGCCACTGTCGGATCAGCCCCACGCCATCCCCTTGCGCTTCCACTGATGAGAAGTCCGCCGCCCCCAGGTACAGGAAGAGCGCCAGGGCTGCGATGGGCCCGACGGCGATGGCTATCAGTTTATTTCTCGAAGACACGATATTTCTTGCGCCTTTTTTCTCAGCTTGCTTCAACCCCGCGTTTATTCTGTCCATCCATGAACTTGCCCTTCTTTGTCAGTATTGGTACCCCAAAAGAAAGCAACGATACCATCGATCTTGAATGAGCTACGTAGATGACGAATAAACCACACGACGAATACAATAAGAAGCCGCGACCCAGCAAGGGTGAAAAGGTCGAGGTCGTCAAGATCCTCATCCTGGCCCTGGTCTCGTTCCTGGCCGGCTTTGCTCTGGTATTTCTCTTCTTGCGCCCTTCATCTCCATCCGACGAACTCGATAGCGAGGAACTTCTCCCTGATGAGACCGCTGTTGCTCAGCGAGATAATTCGACGGGCGGGTATGCGCCTTCGGAGTCTCCAGCTCCCCGGGCCGCGGAGCCCATGGGCTACGCACCGCAGGACGACACAACGGGCGGAGCCATAAACGAGGGAGACGCCCTCCCGGAAGTGCCACCCGGCAAGACTCCCGACGGTGTGGCGATCGACGGAAAAGCGTTCTATCTCAAGTGCTGGGACAGCGACGGTATCGAGCATGCGGGAGGAGACTGCGACCGGCTCACCATACTGGAAAAGCGTTTCTCGACACGCCTCTACCTCGTGGACAAATGCCGCGAACAGAAGGCCGGAAAGAACTCCCACGGCAAGCTCAGCGTCGCCGGCGAGGTGGATTTCTCAAAAATGAAGATCAGCTTCTGGAACGGCGCCTCGTCGGACATCAACAAGTCGTCGGAGATCGGCTCGTGCATGAGGGAATCCCTGTCCGGGCTCCCCATCCACGGCATCGACCACAAGTTCGCCCGCTACCGGTTGTTCTTCACCGTGCTCTTTGGTGACGCGGCCAAGAAGAAGGAAGCCGATGTGGCCAAGAAGGCGGCGAAATACGTGGCGGGAAAGGGGCGGCTCGTGGATGTGACCAAGGACCGGGTGCGCGTGCGCAAGGCCCCGGTGGACGGCGATATCATCGGCAAGATCAGCTCGGGAAACCAGGTTCGACTCATCAAGAAGAAGGGCGACTGGTGCAATATCATCACCCCCAACAAGAACGAAGGCTGGATGATCTGTGATGCACTCGATCTATAGCATTGTAATTGTGCTCGCCCTTGCGGCTTGCTCCTCGGGCGACGGCGGCCGCGGCGAATTCAACAACCTGGAAAACGCACTCACCTCCCTGGCAAACGCCCCCGAGGCCGATTGGATCAACAGGCTGAAACAGATCGAACGGATGGAAATTGTAGATCCCGGGGTGAGAGAAGCCAGGGATCTGTGCGTATCCGCTTACGAGGCCTTCGGCGCGGCCACGGTCAAGCTGCATGCGGCGCGCAGTCAGGTGGCGGCGGTCGAAACCAGCCTCGACACACCTGGAGATGCCGGGGCCGACGCCCTCTCGTCTTTGAGAAAAAAGGCCCAGATCGCCGTAGACGACGTCACAAACTCCCTGGACAAGGCCGAACGCCTCGTCCAGAGTTGCGCCGAACGACGGATCTCCCTCCGCAACGAGCTGGCCGCTCGCTGAGCCGGGATGGGGTCAACTCATGAAGTCGATGAGGGGCAGCCGAAGGTGGCTGTAATATCGGTGAC
>JAUXHN010000126.1 GCA_030621515.1 Deltaproteobacteria bacterium
GACCGCCCCCACTTCATATGCCCCCCCCGTTTCCGCACCGCCCCCGATCGTCGCCACGAAGAGGGTCTCGGAGGCCCCCCGCCCCATCGTGAGCGGAGAGGTCCTGCCGTCTTCCGTTATCATCGCCCTCGATGATGACGGCCTGGCACAAACCATCGACCGCGCGCTGGACAGGGCCGGGTTTGTACTCACGCGATGCGCCGATCTGTCGAACATCGCCGGGATGGCTACCGAGATCTCGCCGGACTTGATTATCGTCGACTTGGACGACTCGACGCCGGGCGGGATGGCAATACTCGATACCCTGTCCGCAGACCCTCTCACAGACTACATCCCCGTTCTTCGGATCGCCACCGTCTCCGGGATCTCCGGGGGAAACATCGTGCCGAAACCCGTAGACAAGGAGAGGCTGGTTGCAGTGGCCCGGCGGCTCGGCACACCGGACGCGCACATGGCAAGAATTCTGATCGGCCTGAGGGACCCGAACCTCGAAGAACTCGTGGGATTCGTCAACGACGAGCTCAGGGCCGGCGTGATCGACTCCGCGACGGGCAGGCACGGAGCCGATCGCTTTCGCCTGCTCTCGGAGGGCCCGCTCATGGCCTCCGTCTGGAGCCTGATCGCCCAGATAAGAAAGGCAGCCGCCCAGGGCTCCCGCGGCAAGATTCGATTCATGCCGGCGACCAGCGGTCAGATGGGTATGATGGCGCTGGCCGAGGCCGAGGAGGTGCTCGAGACATCGGGCCTCATGTATCCCGACGAAGCCGATCTGACCGACCTCAAGGGACTCAAGGCATTGGTGGCGGACGACGATCCCGAGATCCGGGCGATCTTCGACAAGGTCCTCACCGACGCTGGTGTCCAGGTCCGAACCGCCAAAAATGGGATCGAGGCCCTCGAAGCCATCAGGGAGAACCCGCCCGACTTCGTGTTCTCCGACATCCTCATGCCCGAGATGGACGGCTGGGAGTTGTGCAACCGCCTGCGAGGGGACTACTCCCTGCGCCATCTTCCGGTCATCCTCCTTTCATGGAAAGAGGACTTCCTGGAGCAGCTCCGGGGTCTCAAGGTCGCCGCCGACGAGTTCATGCTCAAGGAGGTGGACAAGCAGCAGATTCTGGGGCGCGCAGCCCGCGTGATGCGCCCGAGATTCGTACTCCGGCGACAGCTCGGGATCGACGGGGACGTGACCGGACGAATAGAGAAGATCGGAGCGCTCGCGATCATCGACACCACAATCGAACAGAGACCGGACTGCAGGATAACCTTCCGGGAAACGTGGAATTATTTCGAGGCAGATGTTCGCGACGGCGAGATCGTGGCGGTCACCCGGACAGGCACGGACGGAACCTTCGCCTCCGGCCCCGCCGCCCTCGAGCGGCTCCTCGGCGTCACCAGCGGACGTTTCGCCATTGTGCAAGGCATCGACACCCCGCGCAGACAATTCAAGGAGGGCACTCGCAACGCCCTCAGGAGCGCATGCCTCAAGCTCAACGCCATGGCGGCCCAGATCACAGACGGCGCGCTCCTGGACATAACCGGGGTTCAGGTGGACGAGGACGTGATCAATCTCTACACGCCGATAATGCCGCCCAAGCTCAAGAAGCCCCTGAGCATGCTCATCGGAGGGGACAGTCCCAGGAAAATCATCCTGGACAAGGATGCGTCTCCGGACGCCATCGAGACGCTCCTGCTCGACCTGGTGCGGGTGGGCGGAATAAAAGTCATCGAGGCCCCGCCGGCAAACTTCTCGCGGGCGCCCATGACCAGGGATTCGGCAAGCTGGCGGGCCGTTGGAGATGGAAAGATCATAGACGACGCCGACAAGATGATTGCCTCGGCGAGAAAATCTTCCCGACCGCCTCTTCATCCGCCTATACGCTCGACTCCTCCGCCACCCGCAGCGGCCCCTCGCGGCTCGGCATCGGGGGGGTGGCGCGCGTTCGCGATCATTGCACTCATCGGCCTGACGCTCTCGATCTATTTCAACGTGAAATTCTGGAAGGAAACAGGCGGAGGAGAGACTTCAACGCAGGAACAGGCGGACATCGAGATCCCACAACCGGTCGTCCCCGATCACGCGCAAGATCCGGATCCGACCCCGCCCGTCATTCAACAAAAGGAACCTGACGCCGTGAACCCCGACCGTGCGCAGCCGGATGAAACCGGCGATCTCGCACAACCCGATGACAAGAGATTCTGGAAAGAGAAGATGAAAAGATTGCAGGAAGCGGAGGAAGAGGGCGCTGTGGAAGAGCCGGAGGAAAAGCCCGAAGAAGCGCCCGAAGAAGCGCCGGCGGAAAAACCGGCGTCCCTCGAAAGCCCCGGCGGCGCACTTTCCATATCGCTTCCACCGTACGCTACTACCGGCAAGGTCAAGGTCCTGATAGACGGCAAGCCCCGGGGTACCGTGCCGCTGAAGGTCACACTCCCGGTGGGGATCCACGAGCTGACGTTCATCACTGACGGCAAGCGCTCGATCCGTATGGTCAGCATCAAGGAGGGACGCACCAAAACCATCGAGGCAACCGTTCCCAAATGAACGATCTGATCAAAAAGGCCGCGCAGCTGGTGTCCCGCTCGGGCAGAATTGTCGCCTTCACCGGCGCGGGCGTATCCGCAGAGAGCGGTATCCCCACCTATCGGGGTGAATCCGACGGCCTGTGGAAAGAATACGACCCCAACATCTACGCCAACATCGACTACTTCAAGAAGGACCCCACCTACTTCTGGAACTTCTTCCGCGATATCCGCTACCGCACGCTGGTCAGTTCGAGCCCCAATGCCGCGCACCTCGCTCTCGCGAAGCTGGAGCAGATCGGCAGGCTGCACACCGTGATCACCCAGAACATCGACGGGCTTCACAAGGACGCCGGCAACACCAACGTCATCGAATTGCACGGCAACACTCGGGTCATAGGTTGTCTCGACTGCGAGGCCGATTACGACTTCGAGACCATCAACACACTTATCAAGACACAGCTGCCGCCCCTGTGCGACAAGTGCGGCGGCATGCTCAAGCCGAGGGTCACGTTCTTCGGAGAACAGCTCCCCGCCGGCGCCATGGAAAACGCGGCATACGCTTGCGCCAACTGCGATCTCATTATCGTGGTCGGCTCCACCCTGGCAGTCTTTCCGGCCGCCTCCCTACCCCTGATGGCCCGGCGCGCGGGCGCCAAGGTCATCATCATCAATCTGGGACCGACGGAGATGAACCAGGTGGCGGACATCCTGATCGACGGCAAGGCGGGAGAGGTGCTCCCGCTTCTACTCTGATTCCACAAGGAGAGGTAAAATTTGGACAACGGAATCGTATACTATCTCGACCCTATTATTCTGACCCTGGGTCCGTTGCAGCTCAGGTACTACGGGCTGATCTTCGCCTCCATGCTCTATCTCGGGTTCCTGTTCTGGCGCTGGCAATTGCTGCGCGGCGGGTACAGCTCCGATCTGGCCGACCGATATCTGATATGGGGCGTCATCTCGGTGCTCGCCGGGTCCCGGCTGGGCCACTGCCTCTTCTACCAGGCGGACTACTACCTGGCCAACCCGGTGGAGATTCTCTATTTCTGGAAGGGCGGTCTCGCCAGCCACGGGGCGACCATCGGCCTGATGGTGGGCATGCTCGGCTTTTCCATCCGATACAGGATGCGCTTCATAGAGGTCCTGGATCGCTTCTCCATATCGGCGACGGGCGGCGCCGCGCTGGTGCGGCTGGGCAACTTCTTCAACTCCGAGATCGTGGGCCGGGTGACCGACTCCCCGCTCGGCGTGAAGTTCCTCCGCCACGACTGTCACAGCATGGGTCTCTGCCATATCTTCGAGACGGACAACCCCGAGACGCACGCCAGGTGGGCCGAGCTGGTAGAACGAACCCCCGCGAGGCATCCCTCCCAGCTCTACGAGTTCGCCCTGGGGATGTTCGTGATGCTCTCTCTCTACATGATCGATCGATGGGCCGGGCGGGAGAAGAGACCCCTGGGTCTGATGGCCGGGAGCTTTCTGGCCATTTACTTCTTCGGACGTTTCTTCGTGGAGTATTTCAAGGACTACCAGACCGATCTGGCAAAGGAAGAAACGTTCACCATGGGCCAGTACCTGTCGGTGTTACCTTTCCTCGTGGGACTCGGGTTCATCGGATGGGCGCTCATCGCAAAAAGACGCACCGACGAAAATCGCCCCGAGCCCCTGGACGTCACGCCCAGACCCGAGAAAAAATCGAAGTCAAAATCGAAATCGAAATCACGCTCGAAGAAGTCCTCGAAATAGTCACCCATGAGTGAAAAGGAAAACTACGAGAAGGTGCGGATATCGACGGGGGGGATCATCGCCCCGCTCATCACCCTCGCGCTGCTCATCGTCTTCTGGAGGCTCGGTCAGAAGTGGATCGTGGCGCCGGTGATCTTTTTCCTGCTCTTCTACTATCTCCTGCTCCCGAAGATCGTTCGCGCCAGGGCGAAGAAGTTTCACCGGGAGGCGCTACAGCTCCTGGCAACGGGCAAGTCGGCCGCCGTGCCCGAACTCGCACGGAAGCAACTGCTCCTGCAGCTCTTCGGACCAACGGGACCCATCGATGCCAAACTGGGGCTGGCCTACTCGCAGATCGGCGATCATGAACAGGCTCTGAATTGTCTCCTCAACGCCATACCCGGCGCTCC
This sequence comes from Deltaproteobacteria bacterium, assembly GCA_030621515.1. Lineage (GTDB taxonomy): Bacteria > Myxococcota_A > Polyangia > JAAYKL01 > JAAYKL01 > JAUVAN01. The sequence goes on from JAUXHN010000126.1 coordinate 4,659, forward strand.
GACGCACGAGCGACCGGCGCTGCAGGCCGCGCTCACCAAGGCGCTGTTCGTGTCCGGCGATCTCGCCCGCGCCGAGGCTGAGGGAAGAGCCCTGCTTCGAAGCGGGCTGGAGCTCCCGGAGATAATGGTCCTGGTGGCACGCTCCCGGGTCGGGCTCAACAAGGTGGACGCTGATACGTTCGATTACCTCGACAGGGCGGAGTCTTCGTCGCCGAGCGACGACGTTCAGTTGATGATAGACCTCACGCGAATAGAGGCGGCCCTGGCCACCGGAAGAAAGCCGAGAGACGTACCGGACGGGGCGGACTCCACGCAGCGATTCATGCGAGTCTGGATTCACCTGGTGCGAGGGTTCCTGCGTGAAAAGAGGGGCGATGCAGAGGCGGCGGCAAGGAGCTACGCAAAAGCGGTGCGCGAGGGCAAGGAAGAACGCTGCTGGTTTGCAAACGTCGCACACGGACGGATCGAACACATCGGACGAATGACCGGCGCCACGGATGAACTCAAAAGCGACGGTGAAATCGACCCGGCGATGAGACGAAAGAAGAAGAAGAGAAGATAGGTTCAGGTTCCCGCGCCCGCCCTGAAATTCCGCGGTGTTTTCGAAAGACCGTGTTTCTACGTGGACATATGGCGGGAACTCGCCTATGTTGCCGTCAAGTCCCGCCGGTGACACGCGCGGTCCTTCGAGCCTGTGCGGCACAATCCCGAGCGCGCGGAGACTCGTCATCATTGCTCGGGTATGCACAAGGAAAAGCGAAAATGAAACTGTATGTAGGCAACATGCCTTTCAGCATGGACGAATCCCAACTGCGCACTATGTTTGGAGAGTACGGCGAGATCGATTCCGCCAACGTCATCACCGACCGGGAGACCGGGCGTCCGCGAGGGTTCGCCTTCGTCGAGATGCCGGACGACGCCGCGCGCAAGGCGATGAGCGAGCTTAATGAGCGCGAGGTGGACGGCCGCCAGCTCAAGGTCAACGAGGCCCGCGCCCGCGAGGATCGCGGTCGACGCTACTAGTACCGCTTCAACCTCTTCTTGACGGGTGAGCAACGGCCCCTGCACACGATCACCGCGTCACTTCTCCTCGGCGTGGCGTTGCCACGCAGTCGTCGTCGTTCCTTGTCTTTTTCTAAGGAGTGGGAGTCTTTAGATTGGGGAGGCAAGAATGCCCCGGGTGATTATTGATGCGGATGCCTGCCCGGTGAAGCAGGAGGTCTACAAGGTGGCTGGTCGCTATGGGCTGCATGTCACCCTCGTCAGCAACATGCGGATGCGCACGCCCCAGGAACAAAGTGTGAGTTTGGTGGTGGTGGAAGGGCACCTGGACGCGGCGGACGATTGGATCGCGGATAATGTGTGTGAGGATGATGTCGTCGTGACAGCCGATATCCCTCTTGCGGCTCGCTGTCTGGAGAAGCATGCCCTGGTGATCGGTACGAACGGGCATCCGTTTAGCGAGGACAGCATCGGCGACACCCTGGCAACGCGGGATCTCATGACCCAGTTGCGGGAGGGCGGTGAGATCACCGGGGGGCCACCCCCATTCAGTAAGCGGGATCGATCACGGTTCTTGCAGAATCTGGACGAGATGATTAACAAGGTGCGTCGACGCCATCCAAATAATGACTAAATAATGACTAAATAATGACTCCCACTCTTTAGAAAAAGAAATGTATCGTAGACATCGAATCCAGAAAGGAGAAATAGGATGAGCAAAGGTCAGAACGCCAAAAAAGGATCGAAAAAGGAACCGCAGAGAACAAAGAAGGAGAAGAAAGAGGACAAAAGAAAAAAAGAAGACGAAAAGAAGGCCCTGGATAAATATTGATCAAATACACAATTAGTACCCGGTCACACTCAGAAGCTTTTTCTTTTTCTAAGGAGTGGGAGTCGTTATTGGCGGCACCGGGTGTCGGTGAAACGATCCAAGGTGACAACCGGCCCTCACCAAAATCGTCGCCTCGCAAACGCATGGCCAGAGCCTTTCTTGAGGTATAGTTCGAAATCGGCGGCCTTGTTTGGGTCGGCAAACCAGATGGAGACCACCACTCTCCATGGCCTGTGCTTGTTGGTGTGAATGGACTTGCCGCGGTTGTGTTCTTCCAGGCGCTTGGCAAGGTCACTGGTAATTCCCACGTATTTGCGACTTGGGTCGCTCTCACTTTCCAGCAGGTAGACGATCATCGTTTGCTCCTCTCTCGTCGGCACCCACATGGCTAATCGGCCGCTGGACGGAAAAGTTGCAAAGAAAATGTACCGGGGGAAAAAAAGAGTCCTACTACGCTCCGCTACGCTAACGCTTGCGGAGCTTCGAAGGATCATCCAACTTCACTCGCTGACAATTTCTCCTACTGCGCTCTTACGCTAACGCTCCGAGCTACGTAGAATTCAATCCTTCGTAGCTCGCGTCAGCGAGCGAAGTAGGATGGAGGCGCCGAGAGTCGAACTCGGGTCCGAATGCTATCCACGCCGACGTCTACAATCATAGTCTGTCTATTATTTAGTCGCCAAAATCTCCAACAGACAGGATATTCCAACGACGATTTTGCAATTGATTTAACTCATGTGAGTCGCAAACGCCCTCACCGAGCGGTCCCGCTAAATTGTGCCCCATCCGAGTACGCAGGAACTCCTCGGTGAGACATCCGGCCTTAAGCGGCCAGAGAGTAGCTGTTATTATTGGCAGCTGTGTTTCCCCGCCTTTTTATCGCGGTGACAGGAAACCGCAGATCGCAGTCGGCGCTTCATTAGCACCCGTCGAAACCGTGTCGCCCCCGTTTTCAAAGAACAAGCTGAGTCTTAGTATATACCAAAATCGCACTGTGCAAGTATCGGCCTGATCGAAATGTAAGGAGCAGTGGAGATGTCCGGGTCAGGGCGAACGTTAGAGCCTATCTCAGTAGGCACTCCCATCGCCTGGCAACCGATCCACTTCGCATTGCTGCGTTTCTCCTTCGCGCCTTGCCACCAGCAAGGCTTGTCGTCGTGTCTTGCACTACTCGTGTCTCGAATACCATGCTCGGTCCGACCTGCTGGGATAGGCTCTTAGCAGGGGTCGATAGAGCAGACGCCCATTGAGTAACCGAAGTAGAATTCCGTGCAGCAGAAATCCCCGCCCGGGCAGTCGGCCTCGGTGTGGCACACGGTGATCATGCATTCGGTGGAGGAACACCAGCTGTTGCTCACTCCCCCAGTGGGCAAGCAGCAGTGACCGTCCTCGCCGCAGTCCTCCGGCCCGTCGCACATGGCCAGGAAGTCGCCCGAGCACATGCTGGGTGTCATGCACTCCTGTGTGGGAGGCGTCTCGGTGACGCAGCAGATCTCCGGGTTCGTGCAGATCCCCCAGCCGCAGAACACCTCCCCCTCTTCGATTCCCCCGTCGACAGCGGTGTCCGTGTCGGTGTCCGTGTCGGTGTCCGTGTCGGTGTCCGAGTCGGTGTCAGTGTCCGCGTCCGCGTCCGCGTCCGTGTCGGAGTCGACGTCCGGGCCCGTCTCGGTATCCGTGTCGTCGTCACCGCCGATGCTCCCAGCCTGGTGGCAGGCCGCCGGCGAAAGGGTCATCGCAAGCAGAAGCAAAAGTTTCATCATATCCTCCCGTATCGATACCGATCATCATGGTACCAGTATTTTGGCATCTGGAAAATAATGACCAGGACTCTTGAGAAAAGCCAAACCAAAGACCCAATTCCACCTCGTAAGATCCGGAGCATGGCCCTCCGTAGGCCCGGCGAAGGAGGGTAGGGCCGCCGTAGCAGGACAAACGTCAACATAACCAGACCAAATCACTTTTTTGCTGACCGAAGTATCGCCCATGGTAAGATCACGCCAGCCGACAAAGAAGAACTCAGCAAGTGTGGCAAAAGGGGGGAATCCGAAACCCAATAATTACTCCAACTCATTAGAAAAGGGAGCTTTTTCTGAGAAAGGGGCACTGAAACATGTTTATCGCAATTAAGGTCGCCGTTTTGAGCGCTCTCATAAGGCTCTTATTGAATACGGACAAGCCTCTATGGTGCGCGATTATTTATACCGTGTTTGTGGCCTTGATGAACATTTTCTTTACAACCGATATTCTCAGTTTTTTGATCGTCACGGGTTTGTCCTTCGTTCTATCTTTTATCTATTTCTTTTTGCTTGCGCGATATAGTGAATCCTGGGGTTTTTGGCTTATTGCCGTAGGTGGCTTATTTATTGGGTTAGTTTGAAGAAATGCCTCTTTCTAAGGAGTTTTGACTTTTGAGATTCTGGCGAGCATTCACCTGGTTTAACGTCATTGCCTTGATCGGGTCGGTGATTCTTAGAATTGCAGGAGAAGCTGAATTTGCCCTTCTAGATTTGCCAGATTATGCATTTTCTCTGGTTTCGCTAGTTGTTCTCTACTGTTTTTCCTACAGGAAGAAGATTCTCAATCCACTGGTCTGGAAGATTTTTCTGTTGGTGATGGTTGCATGGAATATTGGGCGGCTGGTTTTTGACAAAGAATCATTGGGCAGTGGGTTCACGGAAATTCTGGCTACTGTGGCCGTTTATGGAGTTGCCCCCCTTTTAATTTACATTCCCGTTTTTCTCTATTCATTGAACTCAAACACCGTCTGGAATGACGATATTTCGCAAAAGAAGAAGAAAGACGGATCGAAAGTATTTGTTTCATGGTTCAGGACCACCAGAAGGGATATCGCAACTGCATCAGTTGCACTATTTCTTCTGATAGGCGTGCTCTATCTAGGTGATAGGATCTATGCTGCCTGGATTATCTACCACGCAGTCGAGAGATTCCATTCGAAAAACGAACAGCTGTCGGGAACCATGGCAATGGTACCACCGCTTACTTCAGTGAGTGGAACGCAAACCGATCTGGGTTTTGCTACTTTCACAAGCAGCATGGGTGAATGGAAGAAGATAAGATTGGAGACGTTTACTGGTAACGATCAAGTTCTGTTTTTTACTTCTGCAGAGTTCACCTTGTTTATTCATTATCCTGACAAGTGCGATCCTGACAAAATAGCCGCTTTCTATAATGGAAATCCCTTGAATGAGATTAAGAGAGACTTGGAGACAGAAGACAGGATCATCAACCTCATTGCCCAAAACGGGGTTTCACAATTCAAAAAGAACGCGAAATGTAGCTATCAACTGTCGAAATGGGCAGTAAGCCGCACGCCAAGAAGACCTGTAGATCTGTTCTTCATGGACGCTGATCACTGGGAATCTTATTTGTCCATCCATTTGATTGGTTTAGGTAAATTTGGAACAAATACAGAAAGGATCGAATCAGCTCAAATCAATGCCTTGACGGGGAAAGGTTTCGCGAGCTCGGTTGGAGCCAGAGTTTGGTCTCAAAACGGTAAAATGGCCTTTAGTATCCTAGCTACTGAAAAAGAGCCGGGGGTGGGTCAGAAAATTGTGAGAGAAATTCTGTCTTCGCTTCATTTCTCATTTGAAGAACTGCCCGAAAAAACCGAATTAGAAAAACTGATCAGAGCAACAATTGAGAGCAATCCTGTATTCGTATCTGAATAACCTTAGAATAACGACTCCCACTCCTTAGAAAGGCGTTTTCATCCGGACTCCCCTCCCCCCTCGATTCCGTCTGTGCTAGAATCGACGCCTGCAAGAAAGAGGTGACGATCATGAGAAGCCCGATCCCGATTGCGCTGGTCCTGTTTGCCCTGGCCCTTGCGACGCGGCCCGCTGCGGCCGGGGCGCAGGGAGCGGAGGCGATCGACACGGGGTTCCACCTGGGCGTGGGCCTGTCCATCCGCCAGCCCATCGTTTCCGACGAGACCGACCTCGTCCCCGAGCTGGAGCTGGGCCTGATCATCGCCGGGGTTGTTGACCTGTACCTGGCCGTCGGTCTCGACATCGAGCGCGAGTCGTTCGAGGACGGCGACCGCGAGTCGTCCAGCACGGCCGGGGCGCTGATGACGGGGCTGGGGCTCCGGGTCATCATCGGAGAACCGCGACCGGGGAGCGCCTTCTTCTACGTTGGGATCGCCGCGACCCCGGTGTTCGGCATCGCGTCCTACAAGTCCGATGACGACGAAGAGGACGACGAATACTACGAGGACAGGACCCGCGAGTATCTGGACCGCTTCGATATCGGGGTCCTCCTGGGAGTGGAGTACCTGGTCGCCGCGAGCTTCGGCATCGGCGTGGAGTCGGGGTTCGTGACGTCGCTGAACAACCTGAAGAAGACCAACGAGGAAGAGCCCGACAAGCACATGCGGGTGGGCTTCTTCGTCCCGTTCCTGATCCGGGCGGCGTACCATTTCTGAGCTAAGGAGGCTGGTCTGGTGAGAAAACGGTCGAGCTTGTCATTTGAACCCGGCGGTTGCCTGTCGGCGGTTCTACCCCTGCTCGCCGCTGCCTGCGTCTCGCTTATAGGGCCGGTCGGCTGCGAGGACACGAACCGTTCCTGCGAGGATTCTCTGCACACGGGCATCGTAATCGAATGGAGCGGGATCTCGGTGGACCGCTACGACTGCCGGATCCTCCGGTTTGCGCAGGAGTACGGCGAACCCGACGCGATGATCTTCAAGGCGATCATCCGCATCGAGTCGGGATTCAAGCACGACGCCACGGGCTGTCCGAACCTGCCCTGCGGGATCCCGTCGGGCTGGACCGAGTCGGAGTGCTACTGCTTTGGCGTCATGCAGGTCGTGCCGGCGTGCGGCGGCGCGAACACCGACCTCGGGCGGCTCTACAACGGCCATCCGAACCTGACTAGCGAACCGAGCATGCCCGGCTGGGCGACCTCGATCTACAACCCCGAGATCAACATCGAGCTGGGAATCCGAGGGGTGGCGCGCAACCGCGAGCGGATGAAGGAGCAGTTCACGGGCTGCACCGAGGACCAGTACACGATGATGGCCATCGGCGAGTACAACTCCTACGGCACCACGCAAAGCTGTACGGAGATCAACACCGGTTACGTCGAGCACGTGCTCGAGGCGTACATCCTTTACTCCGAAGCATCCGGCTGGCCCGCCCGCAACTACTGAACGACGGCCCCCAAATACCGACTCCCGATATCCCAACCAGGACTGGCCGGAAGACCACTCTCCCCGGCTTCTCCGGGCTGTGGTAGACTGGAAAAAAACAGGAGGCGCATCATGCGATATTCGATTTGGATAATAATAACGGTCTTTCTTATGTTTGCCGTCGCGGGCATCGGCTGCAGCAGCGCCTCGACGACGACTGGTAGCGCGGACACGGACACCGACACCGATACCGACGTGGATACGGACACGGATACAGATACCGACACGGATAAAGATGCGGATACGGATACGGACACCGATGCCGACACGGACTCCGATACCGATACCGACACGGACACTGACACCGGCCCCGATATGGGGTGCTCGGACGGTACGCGCGAAGGATTCGCCAACACGGTCTTGTACCCATTGATCGCCGGCTGCGGCGGAGCGTGGGACCAGCCCGGCATATTCAACATGGCGGTATCGTGCGCTCGCGAGGCCGGGAACGACGGCCTGAACCAGCTGGGCACCGGCTGCACGGTGAGCGATCTGTGCGCCGTGGATTGGCACGTGTGCTACGGCCGCGACGACGTGCTCGCGCGCAACCCCGGGGGCTGCGATGGCGTGTTGGACGGCGCTCTTGATCCGGTCTTCTTCACGACGCAGATGTCGTCCACCGGCGCGTTCGAGTGTTCCACCGGCCCGACCTCGACGAACGATCTGTTCGGGTGCGGCAACCTCGGATGCGACTTCAGCTCGAATCCGACTGCGGCCGCTCTGTGCGCGCCGCTGATCATGTCATCGCACGACATGTGCAAGGGGCTGCGTAACGACGGCGCGTGTGGTGACTGGTGCAACCACCTGGGCAAGTACCCGGCGCTCACGAACTCCTGGTACTGCGGGACCAACTCCACGCAAGAGGCTTTCAACGTCGTCAAGACCGGCTTCGACAGCCAGGGTGGCGTACTGTGCTGCACCGACTAGCAGGACAAACGTCAAACGTCAGGCGATCTTGGGTCTTGGGTCTTGGTTTTTGTTTTTGTTTTGGTTTGCCCTG
>JAUXHN010000250.1 GCA_030621515.1 Deltaproteobacteria bacterium
CCGGATGTCCTCCTCCGATCTGGCCCGCGTGGTTGAGGCTGTTGGGGGTCTCATTTGACGAACCTCCCTGCGCCGATCTGGGAAATGTGCTATTCTTTGGTGTGAAATGACTGCAAGCGTAAGACCCTTTCGTTGGAGCGATCATGCGCTGCGTAATCTCGTTGCGAGGCGCATCGATCGGAAGACGGCCGATGCTGTGCTGCAAGAACCCGAGGTGGTTGCTGATGGTCGCCTCGGACGGAAGGTATACATGGGATGCTACCTTGACGAAAACCACGGCTCGGAAATGCTCTTGCGAATCGTCGTCGAAGACGCGGCGAATGAGGTCGTAGTGGTGACTTTGTACAAGACGTCGCGCCTGGAGAAGTACCTGCCGACGCAGGGAAAAGGAGGATCAGTATGAGGATTTCCTATGATGCAGAAACCGATTCACTTACGATTACATTGAGCGAGTCGCCTATTGGCGAGAGCGACGAGATTCGTGAGGGTGTCATCGCCGACTTCGGCGAGGATGGGGCGGTGGTCCGATTCGAGATCCTGAATGCCTCCAAGGTTGTCGACAACACGCGGGAAATGCAGTTCGCAATCGGTGCGTGATTTCCCGGTCAGAGATGTCCTCTTCGACCGATGCGTTTCTCTTCCTATCTATTCCCGGATGACCCTCCTTCGCCAAGGCTTCGGCGGGCAGGCGCCGTCTGATCTGTCTCGCGTGGTGTCCGCCGTCGCCAAGGCTGTGGCGTGATCCTGGACTTTCGAATTACTGGTTTGAAGGTTCCCCACCCGCCCCGGCTGGGGGCAGGCCGTTGCCTGGTGGGGGTCGCTGGTCGTGGGGTTGGTTCTTTCGGTGTTTGTGGTGGTGAAGAATCGGGCCGCGAAGGCTTGAGGGAATTCAGCGTCACTCCCTTTCCCCTGCCGGGGGAAAGGGTGGGATAGGGAGCTTGCGCATCCTGACCGCGCCCTCATCAGGGCGCGGTGAACAGAAAGCATGTTATGAGGGCGCGGTACTCGATCGGCGCTGGACATATTGAAATGACGATAGCCACATGACGATGACATACCGCCCGCCCTACTCCACGACTCCAACCATGATTCGGTTGGTGGGTGAGATCGGTGAAGCGCTTGGGCGCCATGCGGTGTCGGCCGAGAAGGCACGCACCCCGCACCTGGGCCGGGGCAATCGTATCCGCACCGTCCAGGCCTCGTTGGCTATAGAGAACAATACGCTTTCACTGGAGCAGGTGACCGCGATTTTCGACGGCAAGCGCGTCCTCGGAAAACCGCGCGAGATCAAGGAAGTGCGCAACGCCTTTGCCGCCTACGAACAGCTGGAGGGTTGGGATCCGTTCTCCCTTCCCGATCTCCTGGACGCCCATCGGGTTCTCCTGGACGGTCTGGTGGATGACCCCGGCGTTTTTCGCCGAGGCGGCGTGGGCGTAGTTCGCGGCCGGGAGGTCCTGCACATCGCCCCGCCGGCGGACAGGGTGGCCCACCTCGTGGGTGATTTGCTCGATTGGCTGCGGACCACGGACGATCATCCTCTTATCGCCGGTTCCGCTTTTCACTACGAGTTGGAATTCATCCATCCCTTTTCCGACGGCAACGGGCGCATGGGGCGACTGTGGCAGACCGTCATCCTGAGTCGCTGGAGACCTCTCATGGCGTATCTGCCGGTGGAGACTGTGATTCACGATCGCCGCCGGGACTACTATCGGATGCTGGTGCGCGCGGACAGCCTGGCGGATGCGACGCCGTTTATCGAATTCATGCTCGCCGCGCTGCTCGAGGCGATTGAGGAAGTCGCGGCCACCGACCAAGCAAGCGACCAAGTAAGCGACCAAGTGCGACGCATGCTCGAACTCCTCGATGAGCGGGAGATGGGGAGTGTAGAGCTGATGCGACGCCTCGGACTATCCCACAGACCGACGTTCAGGAAGAACTACCTCTCCGGGGTGTTGTCTTCCGGTTGGGTGGAGCGCACCCAGCCGGCCTCGCCGCGCAGTCCGACGCAGCGCTATCGAATGACTGACGCCGGTCGGGGCCTGCTGGCTCGTATTCGAGGGAGAGAGAAATCCTGACCGCGCCTTTTAATGCCGGCCCCGATCATCTTCCCCTTCCCCTCGCAGGGGAAGGCCGGGATGGGGTTATTATTCCGCAGGACAGGGGTGCATCGCCCTCGGGCGATTTTAAAGGTAGACATTGAAAATATCCAGGTTAATATAGAGATCATGTTTAAAAGATGGCTTCAATTCGACTCGGACACCAGTATTCTTCTCATCGGCCCGCGCCGAGCGGGCAAGACAACGCTGGTCAAGAGCGCCTTTCCGGACCATCGATACGCCACACTCGACGATATAGACAACTTGGATTGGGCCTCCAGAGATCCCAAGGGGTTTATCGCGTCGCTGGGATCCCGTGGCATCATCGACGAGATCCAGCGAGTACCGGCGCTGACCGTTGCGGTCAAGTACGCCATCGACAATCACGGAGCGCGCTTCATAATGACCGGGTCAAGCTCCCTGAGGTTGCTCGACGCGGCGGCCGACAGTCTCGCCGGTCGCATTGATATCATGTCGCTGCCCACCGCCTGTTGGGGCGAACAAGGGGGGGTATCAACCCACGATATTCTCTCCGGCGATCTTCCGCTCCCTCGCCTGCGCGAAGCGGATCGCAAGCTCAAAAGTGCGATGGATGTCGGGCAGTTTCCGGAGATCCTCACCGCTTCGGACGACACGGAAGCCCGGAAGCTCTTGACCCGTTACAAGAACAGCTATTTCACACGCGACATGATGCAGATGGCCAACCTTGCGAACGCGGAAGGGCTCAGGGCCATTCTCCACAACCTGGTTCGATCCCTCGGATCCCACCTGGAGGTTTCCCACTTCGCTCGCGAGGCCGGCCTGAGCCACGCGACCGCCAAGAAGTACCTGGCGACCCTGGCGCAGGCCCAGCTCACATTCAGGCTGCTCGGGTACCAGTACGGTCCGGCGAAACGTTACCTGAAGGCGTCCAAGACCTACCTGTGCGACAACGGCGTTATCAGCGCCCTGGGCGGATCTGCAAGCCGGGGACAGCTTTTGGAGAACTTCGTCATCGCGGAACTCGAGAAGCGCCGGAAGCTCGGGCTGATCGCCTGCGATCAGCTCTACTTTTACCAGAGCGCCGGGGGACGGGAGGTTGACGTGGTCTTCGAGAACCGAGGGTTGCTCTACGCGGTCGAGATCAAGAACACCCGTCGACCCGGAGCAAAGGACATGCTCGGTCTGAAGTCCTTTGCGAGGGACATGGACCGTGAGGTAAAATGCGTTCTTTTTTACACGGGCACTGAGCGCGCCTGCGAGAACGATGTGGAGTTGGTGCCTGTGGCGGCCCTTTACAGGGGTGGCTCGCTGTGATGATACAAATACGGAAAAGTATTCCGCAAGTGTAAGGTATCGTTGATGTACATTCCAAGGACAGCCGAGGCGACGCTGCGCGCGACTGGCGGGCGAGAAGTCTCTGCGCCCCCATCTCGTCTATGGCGGCGGCAGCGGGCAGTCCCGCGAGAACGTCGAGATCGTGCCGTGGTTCAACATTGACGAGCTGATTTGAGGCGACCGCGCCCATTGTCAAAGATTGCCAATTATTGACAATAATGGACATTCGGCTGTATTGTTGTAAGAAGATGCGCAGCCTATCAAGGAAATTACCATGACGATAAATGTATCAATTACACCACAGCAGGAGACAAGGGTCCGGGAGAGAGTTCGTTGTGGCGAGTACGCCTCGGTCAGTGAAGTCATACGTTCCGCCCTGCGTCTTCTCGATCAACAGGAAAAGCTGAGAGAGATCCAGCTGCAGGAGCTCCGTGAAGAAGTGCTCCTGGGTGTGCGGCAGGCGCAAGGCGGTCAGGTGAAACCTTTTGATGAAGCCGCAGTGGCTGACATCAAAAGAAGAGGCCGAAAGAGGCTGAAAACACAAAAAGACAACACTTGAATATGAACCTGCTTTTCACCGAACAATCCGAAACAGACATGGACGATATCTGGGACTACATTGCCCACGACAGCATTGATGCCGCTGACAGGTTTATTGACCGGATTCATAAGAAATGCCGTTTACTCGCCGAGACACCGGGGATGGGAAGGGAACGAAGCGAGTTGGTTGAAGGCGTTCGCAGCTTTCCGCTGGGCAATTATCTGATCTTCTATCACACACAGGATGACACTACCTTTATCGATCGAGTTCTCAGCGGCTATAGAAACTTGCAGGCAATATTCGATGGATAGGCGCCCAGTTCTCGGGGTTCTTATTGCCTCGCTCAGACAGTCCTCGCACACTCTGAGGATACTCTTGCGGCTTTAGTAGAGATTGAGAGAAAAAGTAACTGCCTACTAACTTGCGGCAGCATTTGTGTTGTGTGGGGGCGGGGCAGGCCCCGCCCGGTGAAGATGAGCCGCATGAGCATCCTCTCCGTGTGCTGCGGAACTCGCGAGGCCCTGAGATTCTATTAGCCATTTGGGCTTGTGCGGGCAGGCGCCCAGTCCTCGATCATTCTTGGCAGGCGAACCTCAAACAGTCCTCGGACCTTCTGAGGGCTTCTCCACGGCGGAGAAGAGTAGAGAATAGGCGAAACGATCTCCTGGACTCCAACCATGAAGTTAGTTGTGGGTGGTGGGTGCAAGCACCCACCGAGGTATTGGCCGTGAAGGAGCCCTCTCCAGGCCCTGCGGACCCCGTTGCTGTAGAAATCCAGTTTGCTGGATTTGTACAGCCGGGGCGATGGAGGGAACGAAGTGACCGTAATCAACTCGGTTCGCCCCGAGATTCTATTAGCCCATTGGGCTTGTGCGAAGCGCATCCTGACCGCGCTCTCATCAGGGCGCGGGACGAGGGGGTCATACGACCTTACGGCTGGTATTCGTAGGCGCCGATGTCGGTGTAGGCCGGGGCGCCGGCGCCGGTGTCGGGGACGGTGGTATCATCCGCCCGTGGGTTGCCGTCGAGGTCGGTTGATGGGGCGATGTCGCCGTTTGCGGCGTAACCTACTAACTCAGCGTCATAGAAAATCGGTTTTATTAGGGTGATGTCGGGTAGGTGAGAGCCGCCGTGATAAGGGTCATTTACTACTATTTGGTCGCCTTCTTGTAAATCATCGAACTGTCGCAAGGCAAATTCTACGGTTAGTGGCATTGCGCCCAGATGCACGGAGATGTGTTCTGCCTGTGCCAGCATCCGGCCTTCGGCGTCAAAAATGGCACATGAAGCGTCCATCCGCTCCTTTATATTCGGCGAGTATGCGGTTCGCTTTAAGGCTGCGCCCATCTCTTCGGATATTGCGGTAAATGCGTTCTTCAAGATTTGCAGTGTTATTGGGTTCATGGTATGAGAGCGGAATGAAGCAGGGATATAGAAAGAAAAAAACTAGAGGTGGTAGGATAGGTAATTTGAGAGGCTTTGCAGAGGAATTATTTTTCATTCTCTTTTATTTCAAGTTATCCCACTTTTTACGTCTTAGGACTCTTTTAGATATGCAAAATCAATAGTTACACTTTCGCCACTGATACTATGCACCCGAAAGACAATATA
>JAUXHN010000097.1 GCA_030621515.1 Deltaproteobacteria bacterium
GGGGAGCGACATCACCACCGTCCTCATCCAGGTCGACGTTTCGGGCCACGTGTTCAACAGCGTTGTGGCGCAGGTTTTCGACGATATAGGCGTGGAAATCGAGAGAGCCACAATCATCAATCCCAACATCATCGAGATCGAACTGGAGGTGGAACCGACTGGGACCTGGCCCGGGGGATGGTTCGGGATCATCCTGAGCGAGGCGGGGCGTCAGGCCGTCGTCCCGATCCAGATAGCCGGGACCGATCAATCCCTGACAATGCAGCTCAACCCGGACACCGTAAAACCGGGGGACAGGGAGGTCACGATCTCGGCGTCGGTCCCCACGAAGGCTTCTCTGAACCGGGCTGTGACCGTCGCGAGTACAGGGGTAGCTGGCGTCTATGCGGTGCTGGATTCCCCACCGAGCGTGGGCAGCGCCGACATTGTGGTGGATGTTGCCTATGACGTGCAGGTGGGCTCGAATGGCATCCCGATCTTTCTGACGGCGCAGAAGGGCGCCGCTGTCGGCCATCTGGATGCACAGGATCTCGAGGACCTGGTGATCTCGGAGGCATCGCACTGGGAAGGAGATCTCCAGTTGGGCGAGGATTTGTTACTTTCCGTGGATCCGGGAACACCACCAACACTGTTTACCTTCAGCTCATCCCAGCCTGCATACGCGGACCTGGACGCCAATCTTCTTTACTCGCAACCATCATCGTTTCGGCTGGGCTTCGAGGATTCCTCCTCGACCGGCGTCGTCTGGGTTCTGGACTCGACGGACGTGAAGATCGACGTCACCCCCTCAGGCGCTCCGGGCGCGGATCCTTCGGCGGCCTGGGTTGTCCCAAAAGGAGGAGTGGCGGTGGACATTGTCGAGCCCAACGACGATCCCCCCGACGCGTTGCAGCTGACTCAAAGCCCATGCGACATGGCATTCTGGGCGAAGGGCGATATCGACGGCGCCCTCGACATGGATCGGGTGGAGATCCCGGCCACCACCTGCCGACTGGCTTGCGTAGTCGTGGCCCGCAGCGTGGCGGATCGAGCCTGGGCGGTGCCCGATCTCCAGATGGAACTGCTCGATTCGTCAGACATGTTGATCGATTCTTCAAAAGGCTGGCCGACGGATGCAACCGCGGATCCGCGTATCTACTTTGACGGGGACAGCCTCATCAGGCAGATAGCGGTCAGCGCAGAACAGGCGACCGCAGGTTTTTACATGTTGAATATCCGCCGGCCCACCCTGGTGCGGGAGGTCTGCCGGGTGCCGGGCGAATCGTTCATCGAGCTGGAACTGGAGCCGGGGCAGGCAATGGACAGCTTGTCTGTGGCGCAGCTCGATCCTGACACGGGCGCGCTGTTGGCAGTCCTTCCCCTGAGTGGAACAGCGCCACAGGACGGACTTGTGGTGATCGGAGACGGAACCCTGCCGTTCGTGGATATCGAAGATACGACAGGTGTGGCCCTGTTTACCCCGGGAAGCGGGTTCGTCATTGCGCTGTTGGACGGTGTCTTGAGGATGGACGCACTGCAGATCGGAGGCCTCGGGGATTACGGGGAAGGGGACTCCGTGGTAAACGGAACCGAAGAATGCTTTGCGCGATTCGGAGGCATCGACACCGACGATAACCTCTTCGATTTTCTCGTCTCCTGGAAATCAACGCCGGGCACCTGAACCGAGCAGCTCCCCAGTAAAAATGTGTCCGGCACCCTTGAAAAGTGACTCGTCTACCAGAGGCAGATGTCCAGGCTGGGGAGATACGATCCATCGTACCCTTCACCAATCCAGACATAATAGATTGTGCTGGGGGATACTGTTACCGAACTGTTACTGGTTTGCGTGCTGCTGGTGGACACACAGAAAAGCGAAGTCCCGGTGGCGCAAGAAGCGTTGGTTACTTCCAGGGCCAGATAGCCGCTGGAATAACCTGACACCCGGGTGGCGCTCCAGTTGAGGGTGGTTTGCGATGGACCGGTGGTGTATTCGATGACCTTGTCGCCGCCGGTGGCAGTCATGTAATCGCATGAGAATTGATGGCTTTCGACTGAGTCACCGGTGTCTGAGGCCCAGGCCCAGCAGTCCTGGCTGCCGGTTCCCGCGTAATAGCTGGGAGACAAGTGGTTGGCCGCCGTGCTGCAATCATCGCCGGACGTGCCGACGGCCACAGAATTGACGTCAATATCGATGTCAACTGCGGCTGCGAGCGGATTGCCGCATGTGTCGGTGGCACCCGTGCCTACGCTCAGCACATACTGATCACCGTCCACGAGGCCCGATATCGCAATATCGTAGGTGCTCGCGTCAACTGCGGTGATTGTGCCCATGGCGCCGGAACCGGTGACAGCAGTCCACGTGACGCTGGTAGTATCGACGTCGATCATGTCTTCAGAGAAGGTGAGCGTGTAGGTGTCCGCGGTAGTTCCTGCCGGGAAGATGTGATTGCCCGAAGTTACAGTTGGATCACCGGAGACGGGATCAACGCAGACCTCGATTGTGATGGTGATATCCACTTCCGCGGCCAGGGTTTCGCCACAGGTGTCCTCTACGACAGTGCCGATAGTGAGTGTATACTCGTCACCCTCCGTGGCACCCGAGAATGCGACCGTGTATTCGGATCCGCTCACTGCTGTGATGGTGTCCATCGTTCCCGAACCGGTGACTGCAGCCCAGGTGACGTTTGTGGTGTCCACGTTGAAAACGTTTTCTGAAAAAGTCAGCGTGTAGGTGTCATCGGTTGTACTCCAGACGAACTCCTCGTCGCTGGAGGTTACGGTAGGAACTCCGGCGACCGGATCGACGCACTCTCCTGTATCAGTGTCGGTATCGGAATCAGTATCGGAATCGGTGTCGGAGTCGCTATCCGAGTCACTGTCGGAGTCACTGTCCGAATCGGAATCAGTTCCGGAGGTGGATATCGTCGAGTCTGAGCAGTTCGCCAGTACTGCTCCAAGCGTAAAAATGACGATAATGGATAGGATCGCAGATCGTCTCATTGTCTTCCCTTTTCATTTACGTACGGGAATATTCTATCAGAGTTCAAATGACCAAACTGAAAATTCGGCTGTCTCCGACTTCATCTTGCGATATACTACCTTAATGGAGAGGCAACGAGGAATAGCATGCTGACTCAGAGTCAAGTGACGCTTTGGGTGACTCTCCTGAGTGCGGTGTTTCTGTTTGGGTGTTCAGGTTGCGGCAACAGCGATGGAACACAAGATTCCGGCACCGGCACCGACTCCGGCACCGACTCCGGCGCCGATACCGACACGGGCGAGTGCGTGCCAGTGGGTCAGTGGGAGGATCTTGAGGAGATCGACTGGCATGATCTCTACAACCGATTGTGGGTGGCGCCCAGTGGACAGGCATATTTCTCCAAATCGAACGGCGGCGGGCTCACCACTTTTGACGGCGAGGCATGGGGCCCGCTCGAGATCCCGCAGTGGGTGGCCACAGAGGTTTTGGACGCCTACCCGCGCAGTGCCGGCGTCTGGGGTCATGACGACGACGACATGCTGATCTCCGTGCCGGGTCGATTCGGGCTCCATGCCATGGTCCAGAAAGACGTGGACGACTGGTCCATCGTCTGGTCGTTCACAAAGCTGAGCAGCGTGTGGGTCGCCGAGGACGCAACCGCCTACGCCGCCGGCGTGCCGCGCTTGCTGTACTACGACGGATTGGAATGGAGCCGGGTGGAGGACCCGGTTCTGGTGCCGTGGCTGATCGACGTTTGGGGGAGCGCGCCCGACGACATCTATGTCTCTGGAATTGACGAATTGTGGGGTCAAGATGCGGCTGTTTTCCATTTCGACGGCGTCGCCTGGACCGAGATCACCGACGAGGTGCTTTCTCAGAGCATCAACGGCTACAAGGAGGTCCACTTCTGGGGCAGTGGCCCGGACGACGTCTTCGCTGCGGACTCGGTGATGTGGATATATCACTTCGATGGAACCGACTGGGAGACCTGGGATGTGGGACACGGATTTTACGCAATCTGGGGCAGCGGCCCTCAGGATGTGTATGCGGTCGGTGGCCACATCGTATGGGTATCCGGCGACGAGGAGGATATACCGGTCGACTACCCCTCCATATGGCACTACGACGGTGTCGGGTGGGCCGAGGTGGACGGAGAATGGCAGGACGACCCGGGAGACAAGTTCGGTTCGGTCTGGGGATCTGGACCGGATGACGTGTACGCGATCACCGACCTCGGTCAGGCGTATCACTTCGACGGCGTGAGCTTCTATCCGATCGACCTTGGCGGCGCCACCTCAGTGTGGGGAAGCTCGCAGAATAACGTCTACGCCGTGGGTAATGCGGGAACGGCGCTCCATTTCGACGGCGCTTCCTGGACCGAGGCGAACAGCGGGACCAATGACGACCTGACAGCGATTTATGGCAACTCGAGCGGTGAGTTTGTCGCCGTGGGATACTCGGGCACCGCAACCCACAGCTCGACCGGGGGTTGGACGGAGATGCTACACAACCACTGTCGCACGCCAAACGCTTTCGGTGCCACCATGGACGCGTACTACATCGTTTGCAGCAATCCGGGCTGGATCATCCGCTGGGACGGCTCCGACTGGGAAGAGTTCCAGGTCGAGGGTGCCTGGATCGGTGTGTGGGGCACTGTAGACGGGGCGGTCTACGCCGCGGGTTATGAGAAGTCCGATGACGGGACCCGGCGGGGGTTGCTCGGCCACTTCGACGGCACTCAGTGGACTGTTCTGCAACCCGATGTCGAAGCCGACCTCAACTACTCCCTGGGAGGCGTGTGGGCCGACGAGACGGGCAAGGTCGTCGCGGTCGGCGCAGTGGCCGGCGACCCGGCGACAAGCGGATTGATCGTCGAGTATGACGGGAAAGACTGGACCGTGGAAACCGGATTCGAGAGTGCCTTACGAGCGGTCTGGGGCACGTCGGCAGACGATGTCTACGCCATCGGCTACGATGGCCTGATCGTTCATTTCGACGGCGATGCCTGGACTGTTCGCGAGGAGTGCATCGACGCGGAACTGTACGCGATCCACGGCAGCGATGCGACAAACGTCTACATGATGGGCGATATCAATAATTACGCTCACATCTTCGCCCTCGTAGACGTAGATTACTAAAGACCCCGGCGGCGTTTGACTTGATCCATGGCGCGCTTGTACTCGATCTCCCAGTCGCGGGTGCCTTCCTGGAGGTTCTTGATCTTGTCGCGAGCTTCCTTGTCGATCTCATCCTCTATCTCGGTGTGGCTCTTTATCACCGGGCGCATGGTGACCTTGAGTTCGTGATCCTCGGCGAAGATCTCCTCCACGAACTGGCTGTGCATGAACGTGCCGATGATCTGATCCATGATGTAATCCACCGCCTCGTCCCCGAAAATGAAGCCGGCCCGTTCGGCCATCTGGCGCTTGATCTTGTGGAAGGAGGAGTAGGGCAGGCCTCTGACCTCGCACATGTCTTTTGCCTTTTCGGTGAGATCGCGATTCGTGCGAATGTACTCCTTGAGGACAGCCGCGATATCCTGTTCGACCTCGTCGGGAGACTCGGTCTCTATTTGCTCCTTGTCGATCAGGTTATTGGTTATCTCCGCCGCGATTATGTCGATTTTTCCCGAAAACAGTCTCATGGGGCGCGCCTTTCCCGGCATGGAGCCTGTTGTTTATCAAGCCGGCGGAGTATGGATCGGAGGGGGAGGGGTGTCAACGAAGATTGGGGGCGAACATTTCACGCCGTTGGGCACGCTAGAAGGTGTCCTCTCTCAACTCAATCATCCTACTTTCCCCCCTCATGTGTTAGTTGTTCTATGGATACAATAATTGCCTTTTTCAATGATGTCTTTTTGCGAAAAGCAAATTTGGCTGGAACAGCTTGCTCTATACGCCGCCCTTGGATTTCGCGACGTCCTCGTACTTGGAGGGACACTTGGTGAGGATCTCGCTGGCTTCGAGAAGATCCTCTCCCTTGACGAGCACGCCCTGAACGACCAGTTCCCGGCCCGGTTTCATGGTGTCGGGCAGGATTCCCGAGTACGCGATCTCCAGGATCTTGCCGTTCTTGGAGAGTTTGAACCTGAACTGGTCGGTGCCGGGTTTCTGCTTGATGGAACCCTCCACGAGCAGCCCGTTCACCCGCACGGGCGTTCCTTCGAAGCGGACACGTTCGCCAAGTAGCTCCTCCACGGTCTTGTAGTAGACCATCGATTCGCCAAAGCTCGAAGCCACCAGGTAACCGATCCCGCCTCCGACTATGAGAACCGTCACCAGGATTTTAATGATTTTACTTGTGCTCATCAGCCTCCACAGGTGTGCCTACAGGTTTGGGTTGAAGGTCAATACGGCTTTGCCCAGTTCCTCTTCGATTGTCGCGAAACGATCGTAAGGACCGGCAGTCTCCACAAGCACCACCTTGTCGTCTACCACAAACATGGTCTCGCTGAGAACCCAGTCCTGCGCGCCGTGGGGAAGGAGAAAATTGATAGTACAACCCTCGAGACCCTTTTCGGTCTTGAAGCACTTTTCCGATTGAACGACATATCCCTGGGCCTCCAGGTGTTGCGCCACGGCATCGGTCCAGAATTCGAGCGATGCTTCGGGGTAGTTGTCCACTTCCCGCGCTTTCAACATCACGCCGTCGGCGGTGATCATCTTGAAGTCGGTTGATTTCTCGAAGCGCTTGAACGAATCGGGGGCCTTCATGGTGTAGGGAGGGCCGCAGGACACGGCAGAAAGTGCAACGAGCGCAATAATCAGGAGTATCGTTCTTTTCATTGTCTTCATTTTAAAACTCCTCCAAAAAGTGGTCGAGGTTGACCGTGTTCAGCCACTCGAACGGAGAGTTGACGTAGATGATCCGATCACGCTGTCTGAACTCGAAGGATATTTCGATCACGGCCCATTGTGCGCGATCCCGGGCCACCCTGAGTTGTCCCTTGACCCGCTCTATCTCGGTGACAAGATCGGTCATGGTCTGCTCGATTCGCAGCGTGGCCTGCACATTGGAATCGTCAAAGAAACCGCGCAATTTGGCCAGAATCTTTCGTTTCGACTTTAACTGTCCTTCAAGCTGTGAAATCTCCTGGGTGAGGTCTTTTCGATCCAGTGATTTCTCCACCACCAGGCCTTCTTTTGCGGCGACCTCGAGCATCGCCGACATTTTCCGGGGCGGCACCTTGAGGTAAATCTCGCTGTCGGTAACCAGGATGGGGAATCCACCGATCTTGGCCGCCTCTTCCGAGATGACCGTCCGCGCGTCCACCGGGTTGATGACCTTGAGAAGCATCCTCGATACCAACGCGGTCCGACGTGAATCGAGGGGCTCATCCTTCTTTTCCTCTACCGGATCCGCAGCTGCAGCCTCTTCGGTGGTAGCGGGCTTTGTCTCCACCTTTGCAGGCTTATCCTGCGCAAAAACGAAAGCCGGCGACACGAGCGCGATGAGCGCTGTAATCATTGTTATTCGTTTCATCAGTTCACCTCGAACGTGGCGAGTGAGTCGATCATGCTCTGATGATGCGCCTCGTATGCTTCTTCGCTGGGGTAGAAGATCTCCACCACGTACAGATCCTCGTAGCGGGAGTAGACGGCTACCATGTAGTAGCGAGGCTGCACGTCCTCGCTCCTGTACAGGCGGTAGGCCATGGGCCCGGCCTTGCCCTCGTCCATGAGCTTCTCGCCCCGGCCTTTCATCTCATGATCGACCGCCCCGGACCAGAACCCGTTGTCGCCGAGGGGCTCGTTGTCGACGACGCCTCCCCTGACGATTGTGGTGTCGGCCGCCTGGGCCCGATACACATCGTCCTTCTCGAAGAGCACGAACGCCGGCGGCAAGACCATGGAGAACTCGTCCTTGCCGTCCCAGATGCTTGTCATGTGGGGAGAGAGGTTGCGCACCCAGACGAATGGAGATCGGGAAACCAGGATGGCCGATTCCTCCATCACCGGCTGGAGCTCGATGGTGATGGTGTAGAAGTCTACCAGGTTCTGCAAGGTGGCGAGGGTGGACTCCATTGATTCGATCTGCTCCGAGAGGCGTTTGATCTCCTCGAGGATGAGCAGGCGTTCTTCCACTTCCTCGACCTTCTCCAGCAGGAGGAGAAGCCGCGCCCGGGACTCTCTCGAGACAGCAAGACGGGTTCCGAGGTCGGTGAACTGTTCGGTCACGTCCAGGGCCTTGATTCTTCGTTCGAGGAGCTCTCCGAGCTTTGCGAACGCGCCGAGGACCGCGTCGAAGTCCTTGGCCGGCACTCTCACGATGATGACATCACGGGTGAGGGACTCGATGTAACCTCCCTGCTCCTCCGTGAGGCGGGTGACCTCGTCCACCGCCTCCAGGAGCCGCTTGACGCGAAGCTTGAGGTAGCCGGTGTACACGACGAGGGGAGGGGCCTCCTCTTGTTGTTTTTCGGCCGCTCCCTTGCCCTGCACCTGTTCAAGAATGTTCTGCGGGTTCTTCTGCGGTGCACTGTAACTCGAGGATTTTTTCCCCTGGCTGCGTTTCGCCTTCGCTGGGGTCTTCTTCTTGGTATTGATTGTGGTGGCCTGAGCAGCGCCGGTCTGTATACCGGCGGTCATCTCGAACATCACTTCGTCATCGACGTCAGGGATGCCATCCGTGTCACTGTAGTAGTCATGTTCATCGCCCCTGTATGACGACGCCTGCACGAGCATGCCTTCTTCGGACTCGTAGGCGTCCGGGCCGGGCGGTAGAGGTGCTTCCCCGTACGCCGCGTCGTACGACGACTTGTACATGGCGCCGCCGCAACCCGCCGTCAGGCCGCAAATTGCAAGAACAAAAGTGATGTGTTTCATTTGTATTCTCCCGACAAGTGTTTTCATGAACGAAAAGATAGTACGTCCCTGTCGACGAATGGATCAAAAACAAAATTCACGTCGCAGGTCAATCGTTTGTAAGATCCGGAAGTCCAATACGTGTTAACATTCAAAACAGCTTGATAATATTAAAGGAGGTGATCCATGAAATTATTCATTACCATGCTTGGCCTGTCGATCTGTTCTGTGTTCTTTCTCATCATACTTGGCTGCGGGTTGGCCGAGGGCGATGCGGATTCGGGGGCGGCTACAGATCTTGATGGGGACAGTGATTCGGACACGGACAGTGATTCGGACACGGACACTGATTCGGAATCGGATTATGGGGAACCGGGTATTCTCGTCTGGGCCAAGAAGATAGGGAGCCTGGAAGACGTGGAATGCAAATCCGCAGCCGCTCTGGATGACGATTCCCTGATTCTGGCAGGAGGCTTCCAGGCTACGGCAACCTTCGGAGCAGGGGAGTCGGTGGAGACACCCTTGACGGCCGCAGGTATCACGGATGTATTTGTAGCCAAGTACAATTCGGACGGCACGGTGGCATGGGCAAAGAGGGCAGGGAGCTCCGGAGATGACGGCAATGAGACGGCATACGACATCACACTTCTTGCGGGAGGTTCATTCATCGCGACGGGGATGTACGAAAGCACGGCAACCTTCGGCGCCGGAGAGTCGGTGGAGACATCTTTGACGACCGCCGGGGGCTCGGATGTATTTATAGCCAAGTACAATTCGGATGGCACCATCGCCTGGGGCAAGACCGCCGGTGGAGCAGACGGAGATAGCGCGAAGGCTATTGAGGCGCTTGCGAGCGGTTCCTTTTTATTGACCGGCTACTTCTCGTCGAGCGCAACCTGGGGAGCGGGCGAGTCCTCAGAATCCACCCTCAACTCCGCGGGGATGACCGATGTGTTTCTGGCCAGGCACAACGATGACGGAACGCTTGCATGGGCCAAACGGGCAGGAGGAACCGGATCCGACGAGGGGCTCGATCTGGCGACGGCGTCGGACGGAACGACGATATTGGTAGGCGCCTTCGAGGGAACCGCAGTGTTCGGTTTAGGAGAGAGCGTGGAAACGAGCCTCGAGACCACCGGGGGCACAGACGGATTTTTCGCCAAGTACAACTCGGACGGCACCATCGTCTGGGCCAAGAAGATCGGCGGAAGCGGGCAAGACTCGGTTGAAGGAGTAGCCCTCCTCGATGACGGGTCATTTCTGCTGGCCGGTCACCTGAGCGACACGGTCGTTTTCGGCCTGGGAGAGGCAAACGAGACCCATTCCGACGGAACGTGGGGCGTTTTCCTGGCCAAGTACGATGAGAACGGCCAGCTCCAGTGGGCAAAAGGCATTTCCAAAGACGGCAGCGGTGGAGTCGATATCGGCGGCATCAGTGGGCTCCCGGACGGTTCCTTCCGCATCACGGGTGGGTTCGGTGGATCCGGATCGATTGTCTTCGGCAAGGGGGAGAGCGATGAGGAATCGCTCTCTACGGGAGACCAATACCATCACGCATACATGGCCGGCTACGAATCCGACGGAACCTTTGCCTGGGTCAAGACCGCGGGCGGCAACGACGGCCATGTGACCGGCGGACTCGAACTGACATTGCTCCATAACGATTCGGTGGTGGCGGTCGGATTCCTCGGAGGTACGGCGATATTCGGGAAGGGCGAAGATTGTGAAACCGAGCTGACCTCCGACGGTGAGGTAGACGCATTCATCGTGAAACTGACTCCTTAAGGCCCTCCCCGGACATGAAGGACAACCTCGAAACGGCGCCGCGCGCTCGGCGTTTTGCCTGGTGTTTCTACGACTTCGCCAATTCGGCCTTTCCCACGGTGATCGTCACCGCCGTTTATGTGATCTATTTCAAGTCCGTGGTTGTGGGGGAGGGGGGCTCACCCGGCGCCTCCGACAGGTTGTGGGGGATCTCAAATTCGGCCGCCGCCGCCATTGTTTTCCTCTCCGCTCCATTACTGGGCGCCATCGCCGATATCTCCGGGCGGAAACAGCACTTTCTGATTGCCTACGTGGTGTTGTGCGTGG
This sequence comes from Deltaproteobacteria bacterium, assembly GCA_030621515.1. Taxonomy (GTDB): domain Bacteria; phylum Myxococcota_A; class Polyangia; order JAAYKL01; family JAAYKL01; genus JAUVAN01. Next base: position 10,855 of record JAUXHN010000097.1, read on the forward strand.
GAGCCACCGCGCTCCTCTCTCTCACAGGTCCGGGCACCGTAGCTCTGGCGATGGTGTTGTTCATCGCCGCGTCGGTGGGATTCGAGGGGTCCTGCGTGTTCTACAACGCATTCCTGCCGGAGATGGTGCCGAAAAATCGGATGGAAAAGTTGTCCGGTCTGGGCTGGGCCTTTGGCTACATCGGTGGGCTCGGGTGCCTGCTGCTGGTGTTGCCCATCGCCGGGAGCCACACCACCATGGTGCCATTGATCGTTGCGGCGTGGTTCGGTCTTTTCTCCATTCCCAGCCTCATATTGCTCAGGGACCGCAACAGAACCTCCAGGTCACCCGGATCCGAAGGGTTGCTGAGGATGGGGTTGGGACGCATCGTCGGCACTTTCAAGGAGATCCGTAAACATCGCAACCTCATGAGGTTTCTGCTCGCGTATTTCTTTTATAACAACGCGGTGATCACCATCATCGTGTTCGCCGTTGCCTTCTCCCGAGATACGCTCTTGTTTACAACCACCGAGAACATAATCCTTGTAATAGTGATGAATATCATCGCGGCGCCCGGCGCGTTCGCGTTCGGCTGGATTGCCCAGGAGATCGGAGCCAAGCGAACGATCATGCTAACCTTGATCATGTGGCTCGTGGTGGTCGCGGGTTCGGAGGCCGCTGCCTGGCCCGGCCTGTTTTCCGTGGCGGGCGCGAAGACATGCTTCTGGTTTGTGGCCGCTCTCGCGTCATTGTGCATAGGAGCCATCCAGGCGACCAGCAGGGCCTTTGTGGGGCAGCTTGCTCCCGCCGGTCGCGCGGGGGAGTTCTACGGTTTCATGGCATTCGCAGGGAAGGGATCCGCAGTGCTCGGCCCGGTCGTTTTCGGCGTCGCCTCGGATGTATTTGACAGCCAGCGCGTTGCCGTGCTCACTATCGGCGTGTTCTTTGCCGTGGGGCTGGCGCTTCTCTCACGAGTGAAACAGTCGGGGCCGGAGAGTGACGGATAGGATGCGGAATGTAATTTCGAAGGCCCAACAATGGTTTCCAGGTCAGCGCTGACTGTAGCCGCAGGCATGATATGGTACGCGGGAGCGATCTCCGTCAGCATGCGGGGCTCCTTCCTTCTCGTCGACGCGATCGCGCTCCAATCAAGAAGTTTTCCGTGGCACTGGGCCATGTTCGGTCTTGGTGTTTCTATCGGCGCCCTGAAGGCATGGTTGATATTTTCGAAGAGCGCGCAAAAAAACCTGCTGCGCATTCAATCACTGAAAAGACCCGCCTGGTGGAACCTGTACCCCCTGTGGTTCTACCCGCTGCTCGCGCTCATGATCGCAACGGGCATCCTGATGTCTCGTTTCGCAGCGGGCGACTACGAGAGGCTGTGCGCTGTCATCCCGGCCTACTTCATGATCGGGGTGGGTCTGGCAGTTGGAGGGATCCCTTACTTATCGGCGGCGAAGAGATACCGCTCCGATAAACGCGAGAAGCGCGAAGAGACCAGACAGCGGCTCTGAAGCTCCTCCCACCGCGTGACAACCGCAACTATCGTCCCGCTCGTCTTTGTCATCGAGACCGAAGCACTCGCACTCCCCGTTCCTGCAGTTGCCGCCCTCTGCTCCCGTGTCGCGACAAGCTTGATCGCACGTCAACGGATCGCACTGGGGGTCGGTATCCGAATCGGTGTCCGCGTCGGAGTCGCTGTCGGAGTCGCTGTCGGAGTCGCTGTCGGAATCTGTGTCAGAATCCGCATCCGTATCCGTGGTTCCGCTGGTTTCGATAACGAGTCGCATCACCCAGTCGCCGCTTATCCCCAGGCCTCCCGCCCACTGCCACTGGAAGTCGCCCCCGAAATCCCCGTACACCAGGTTGCGTGCGTATGTGATGCCGTCGGCATCGCGAAGCGGAAAGGCGACACCGTCGGATGGGAACTCGAACGCCACGCGAATAGGACCGTCATCTATTGTGATGCCCTCTGAAGTGAGATCTACCGTGTTGAAGCCGATGTTGGAGCTGAAGAGCAGCAGGCTGGTATTCTCGTATATGGGAGCGCCGGAAGGAGCAAGCTGCGCCTCGGCGTCATCCTCCCAGATCCGAAGAGGGAAGTTGAGCCCTGTCGCCTCGGTAGTGGGATCGCAGGACATTCCTCCCGCAACAACCGGAGAGAGCCATAATTGCACCTCGCGGATATCCACCGGGTAGTCCCCCGGTTGTGGAATGAAGACCGATGCGACGTATTCTCCCTCTATGAATCCGCAGCTCGCAACCCCGAGCAACGGGTTGGCAAGAGTGTCGTTCTGCAGCGTGATGATGTCCCCGCGAGCCGCAGGGATCGCAAGGAAAAGAATCGCTGTGGTCGCCATGATTAGTGTTCCGATTTTCATTTCAGTTGTCCTCTTTGGTTGTGTCGCCTATTCGATGAATTCGTCGCAGGCAACCTCAATGAGGCCCATCGCGTTTTCCAGAGCGCTGACCATGTTGCCCTGCAATTGCGCCTCGCACATGTCATGCATGAGTCCGTGCTGTCCCGACGCGTTGACATGGTCGTCAAGGAAAGACTCCAATCGGCCTGCCGAAATAGCTCCATCGTCTCCGTAGTCGCAAGGAGCGCTGCCGTCCGGGGGAGCCTGTCCGGCGATCACCACTATCGCGTACTTCTCCTCGCCTCCGAAGCGGGTGTCCAGCATGGATTTGAACGTGGCCAGATCCGTGAGATTGTGCTCCGTTGGGTATTCGAAACATGAGTGAGTGATGTCAGGCAAATCCCAATAATCATCTACTCTCGAGCAGTCGTCTTCATCCGTGATGAAGATGGCAACGAAGAGGGCGTCCTCGCGGAAGAAGCCGTCGTTGGGACCGCCGGTGCCGGACTTCTCGATGGCCTTTTGCATGGCGTATAGAGGCATCTCGTAGGCAGGTCCGTAGATCCCCACCTGGGCGAGGTCCGTGAAATCCGATTCAACGGTTGATCCCGGGCCGTCGATCCAGGGATCGGTGCTCCCGTTCGGAACGATCAGATCGCCGTCCTTGCCATCGAGGGAGATCGCTCCGGGGACGCCGGTGACGTAGTAGTGGGTGGAAATTCCCGTTGTGGTGACGCCGAGGCGGTAGTCCAGCTGGGTTCCGGCGACTGTCTCGTATTCCTCCAGAACGGCTATGAATTCCGGAAAGGAATCGATCAACATCTGCTGTTCCGTTTCCATCGTGTTGGAGTCGTCGATGACGAAGAGCAGGTCGACCGCCTGACATCCCTCCGTAGAGGGACCGGTGTCGGTATCCGTATCGGAGTCGGTGTCCGTGTCGGTATCGGTGTCCGTATCGGTATCGGTGTCGGCGTCCGAATCGGAGCTCGACAAGTGGGAGGTCGCCGGCTCGCAGGAGATGCCCGCCGCGCAGAGCAGGGCAATGGCCACAATCAATACAGAGAGGCGAATTGATTTGGTAATTATAACGATCATGGGCCACGCTCCTTAACAATGAGGCTATAATTGCAACTGTATACAGTCTAGCACGGTTGGAGGGTCGTTGGGGTATGCTTGATCAACCAGGGGGGGCGCAACGTTGTATGAGTCGTGGATGTGCGGTACCTGTTAATTATCAGGTGTCTTTTTCCGGGCTTCGCGTGTCCATATCAATGCAAGGGCGAGAGCCCAAATGAGAGATAGTCGTTCAGGAGGACATTATGAATAGGGCAACTCTGGTCGGTATTGCTTGCTGCCTGGCGCTTCTCTTCGCCGCCGGACATGCGGACGCGCAGAAGAAGAAAAAAACAAAGAAGAAGGGCAAGAAGGCCAAGGTCACCGTGGTGGCCGAGAAGGCCGCCGAGGAGCCTCCCCCCTCGGTCATCCTGGAGAACACCCTGGAAGCCTGCCAGGACAAACAGGACAACGACAGGGACGGGTATGTGGACTGCGAGGATCAGGATTGCGAGATCTTCGCCATGTGCGTCAAGGGGCCTGCACCCGCGCCGCTGATCGCACCCATGCCCCCCCCCTCACAGGTGTACGTCGCACCGCCCCCTCCCAGGACAGAAACCGGCAGGCTTTGCTCCGACGGGATCGACAACAACAAGAACGGCCTGATCGACTGTTTTGAGAAATCCTGTCAGCGATACAGATACTGCAGAAGACAAATCTATTACGTCCCCGAGCCCGAGGACAAGGCGCCCGGCCTGTTCATCACCTTCGGCGGCGGGGTCGCGTTCCCCAATTTCAGGGGGGCCGACTCCACGGTGGAGTCAGAAAGGTACCTCACGGATATCGAGTTCGAGCCCGACATAGGTTTCCTGGTGGATCTGCAGGTCGGCTACCTTCCCATCAATTGGATCGGTTTCGGGATCAACTACACCGGGGGCATCACCGGGGCCACAAACGAAAACGACGGATACCGGGATACAACATATAACCCGCGATACAAGTACCAGGCGATCAAGACATTCAGCCACATAGGCGGTTTCGTGCGGTTCCAGTACCCGTTCGGCAGGGTCGTTCCCTATATCAACGTCGCCGGTGGTTACACATATGTCCGCCAGCAGTGGGACGTTTACAATGGGAACGAAGATTGGGATGACATTAATTACTATGATGACGACTATCTCAATTACACGAAGGAGACGCTGCGCGACGACGACAGGCACTTCACCGTTGCCCTGGAGCCCGGTGTCGATGTGTTCCTTCGCAAGAGGGCCATCGCCATCGGCCTGCGAGCATGGCTGCCCGTATTCGCCACCTCGGACGCAGCCAACGATAACCTGGGTGTGATTCTCAACGTCACGTTCACTCCCATGTGGAGGGAAAAGCCGCAGATCAAACCCGAGTATGTGGATCCTGTCAGCACCCTCGACGAAGAGATGCCGGAGGAGGAGCCTTTGCCGGAGCCGGAGACAACCCCGGCTGACGAGATGGTATCCGCAGCGACTGGTGGAGCAATCCTCATGGTGGAGCCGGAGTTCGAATCGAAACCCGAGCCGCAACCGGTCGCCGAAACCAAACACGACCTCCCCGCCCCGGAAGAACCCACTGTCCCAACGGCAAAACCCATCGAGCCCACCGAAGATCCTTACTAGGAGCGACGGCTGCACACCCGTTCCGGATTGTGCTCGTCAGTATCCCAGTTGGCTGGGTTGATTAATATGTATTCGCGAATGCGGTTCAGTTCGTCTTCATTTCGAATGATGCGTTCGTAGAAATTGCG
>JAUXHN010000336.1 GCA_030621515.1 Deltaproteobacteria bacterium
CTACCCTATCAACTTGCGGATCTTTTTGAGCTTGCCGGCGTAGGGCGGGTAGCGAAGCTTGAAATCAAATGCGAAGGGTCTCTTCATGACGCTCTTGGTGTAGGTGAACGCCTCGAAGCCGGCCTGTCCGTGGTACGATCCCATTCCTGAATTCCCCACGCCTCCGACGGGCAGGTGAGGGCTGGAGAACTGGACAACAGTGTCGTTGATGCAGCCGGTTCCAAACCGGATCTCGTTGATGAGGCGTCGCTCCAGTGACCTGTTTCTCGTAAAGGCGTAGAGGGCCAGCGGTGTCGGGAGGTCCCTGATTCTTGAGATGGCGTCGTCGATGTTCGAGTAAGTCATCACGGGCAGCAGGGGACCGAAGATCTCCTCGCTCATTATCGGATCGTCCCATCCGACGTTGTCCAGCATTGTCGGCGCAATATAGCGTTGTTCCCTGTCGGATTGCCCGCCCATCACCGTGTCTCCCGATCCCATCAGGGCTACCAACCTCTCGAAATGACGATCGTTGACGATCCGGGCGAAGTCCGGGCTCGAGGCCGGATCGGTTCCGTAGAACTCGTTTACGGCTGCGGTGATGCCGTCGATCAGCCCCTGTCTGATTGACTCGTGGGCCAGCACGTAGTCAGGCGCGGCACATGTCTGTCCCGCGTTCAGGAATTTTCCCCAGGCTATTCTTCGGGACGTGACATCCAGGTCGACATCGGAATCAACTATGCAAGGACTCTTTCCGCCGAGCTCCAGCACCACCGGTGTCAGGCGACGCGCGGCTGCCTCCAATACTATCTTTCCAACCGGGGCCGAGCCCGTGAAGAAGATCATATCGAAATCCTGATCGAGCAACGCCGTGCTGACATCGACGCCGCCCTCCAGCGCGGTCACGTGGGCGGGATCGAAAGTATCCGAGATCAGCCCGGCCAGTACGGAGGATGTTGCGGGAGCCAGCTCGCTCGGCTTGAGAACGGCGCAGTTGCCCGCCGCCACCGCGTCTACGAGGGGTACGAGGGCAAGCTGAAAGGGGTAGTTCCACGGGCTGATCACGAGGCTGGAGCCATATGGTTCGCGGTAGATCAGGCTCTTTCCCGGCATGAGGGACAGGGGGGTCCGCACCCGTCGCGGCCTGGACCAGCGCCGGAGGTGTTTTCGCGCGAGCCCGATCTCGTCGAGCACCATTCCGACTTCCGAGACGAACCCCTCGAAGGCGCACTTGCCCAGATCACGTTCCAGGGCATCGAGGATTTCCTGTTCCGCAAGTCGGATATTTTCCCGCAGAAGTTTCAGGGACTCTTTCCGGAACTCAAGATCTCTCGTGCGCCCGGAGAGGAACAGCGCTCGCTGATTTGACAGTATCTGGGAGGCCTCGTTCATTTATAGACCAAAGATCTTCTCGGCGTTGCAAGTTGTAGTTTGCGCTATATCGACCATATCGGTATCCCGCGCAGAGGCAAGGGATTCCGCGATGTCCAGCACGTGCTTCGGCTCGACGTCGGCGGGCTCCACGCCGTCAAGGCCGATGGAGGGAGCGTCGGTTTCAAGTACGATGCGATCAAGAGGCACAACCTTCGCACTCTCATGGCAACGTATTGCGCCCGGTCTGGTGATCGCACCGCCGAATCCAAGGCTGAGCCCTTGATCTATGAATCTCTGCGCGAGCTGTGGTCCGCGGGAAAAGGCGTGCAAGACGCCCTTCACGTCGCCGTTGTAACTTGCAAGCACGTCGAGTAAATCGTCGAAGGCGCCCCGGCAGTGGAGGATAACCGGCAAGCCCTTTTCCACGGCCACGTCCAGCTGTGTTCGGAGGACCTCTTTTTGTCGGCGTCGGTCGTATTTGGGAATCTTGTAATCGAGGCCTATCTCGCCGATGGCGACAACCTTGTCCCGTTCGAGAACCCGTTCAAGATCGGCGCGGGAAAGAGGTTGATCCGCCACCCACGGGTGAAGACCATATGCGCAAAAAACTCCTTCGAATTCGGTGACGTGCTCCACCTGGTTCCAGGAGTCGAGATCGTAGGACGGTACAATTATCCTGTCCACGTTCGCTTTTCGCGCACGATCGAGAACGGGGCGGAGGTGATCGGACATGGGCCCGAACGTGAGATGGCAGTGAGTGTCCACGAGTCTCATGGTTTTTTTTCCATATGTTTTGCCAATTATATGTACCATGTGTAGGTGGAAACGGCTTGCAACCTGAGGTTGGAGGATAATTATGCAGAATAGGGCTTATTCATTGGCGCTTGTTGTTATGACTCCGGCGCTGGTTGTCCTGGCCTTTGCTTCCTGCGAAGACGATAGCAACAGCTTTCCCAGCGGGGACTCGGACGCGGATTCAGACACGGACACGGACGGTGACACAGACTCAGACGGGGATTCCGACACGGACGGCGACAGCGATTCGGATGGCGACACCGACGATGAGTGCGCCGACGGTCTCAAGTTGATATACGTGGTCGACAGCGCGGATATCTTCTACAGCTTCGATCCGGAGAACCAGTCTCCGGCGGCGTTTGTGCAGATCGGCACTGGAAATCTCAACTGCGCCTCCGGAGGGCAGCCGTTCTCCATGTCGGTTGGTCGCGATGGTTACGCGTACGTCCTGTTCCAGACCATGCTGGGGAACTGCGTTGCGGTGAACAAGGTGAACAT
>JAUXHN010000195.1 GCA_030621515.1 Deltaproteobacteria bacterium
GAGCCAATCTGCATCCTTTGTGCTGGTGGGAGTTGAAGCGGGAGAATCAATTCGATTTGGGCCGCTATCTGATGTACGGCGGTATTCCTCGTGTTTATCTTTCGGAAGAACCGATTGAAGAATTGAGCGACTACGTGGACACCTATCTCGATCAGGAGATAAAAGCAGAGGCTGTTTCCAGAAACATTTTGGGATTTGAACGGTTTTTCCAGCGAGCTGCGCTGCGCAGCGGGGAGGAGGTAAACTACTCCAATATCGCATCCGACGCGCAGCTGTCAGGTCCCACCGTCAGGCAATACTACGAAGTGCTCGAGGATACGCTGCTCGGCTTTTTCCTTACCCCCTGGAAGGGGAGTAAGCGAAAAGCAGTACAGCGAACAAAGTTCTATCTTTTCGATCTGGGTGTCGTGAATTTTTTGTCACGAATTGAATCCCTGCCGGAGCAATCGAATCTTTTTGGGAGAGCGTTCGAGTCCTTCATTGTCCAGGAAATGGTGGCGCTGTGCAGCTACAAACGCAAGCGAAGGAATCTGCATTTCTGGAGAACAACAACTCAGGATGAAGTTGACTTGATAATAGGTGATGACTTTGCAATTGAAATCAAGTCAACCACACGAGTCACCGCGAAACATTGCAGAAGTCTTGCGAAGATAAAAGATGATGGATTCTGTGGCACACGGGTTCTCATTTCCAGGGATCCGGTAAAGAGAGATATTGACGGTGTAGAGGCATGGCCTTTTGAAGCATTTCTGGAACACATGTGGACCAATTACTAAGAGCCCCAAGAGCGATTGTATTCCGTGACCGCCTACTTTGACACCACCACCCACGAGGCCATCCGGATGAACTGCCATCCGTCCACCACCGGGTAGTCCGTTCCAAGGTAGAATCCGTCGTAATCGAAGGTGTTGTCCTGACCGATGTTCACCTGGTCCGTGATATCGGTCATCGTGAGGTCCACGTGCTTTCCGGGACACCATCCGCCCCGTCCGTACCACCACGTGCCGTACTGATTGGGCACGGTGCCGTCGGCAATCTGGGCCATGCACCCGTACTGGTCGCCGATCGTATCGCCGAAGTCGATGACATTATCGGTGCCGTTCACGTAGAAATGATGATCTGTATTGCAGAACTCCGCGCAGTTGCCCGGGGCCTGCATGCCGTGACCCGTGATGGCCGACGCAATCTCCACCTTCACCGCATCGGCGGGGATGCTGATGGTCATTGGCGTGTAGTTCGCATTGTAGTCGGGACCAAAGTGATGATTACCTGCGAAAAGATCTATGGTCTCCGCCGGCGCGGGATCCTTGTCCTGATTGAACAGCCGGATGCTCAGCGTGACGTACCAGGGATCGGAGATCGATATCTTGAACCGTTTGTCTCCGCCGGCGGTGAAGATCGGCAAGATGCCGCTGACGTCGTGCACCCATCTTCCCTCCCGGTGGTACGAGGTGATCCAGTGCCCGGCCTCGTAGTCGCACACGGTCGGATCGCCGTCATCGCACAGGAGAAGATAGACATTGTAGTCCCACGCGGGACAGTAGCCGAACTCGCCCACCCCTCCGCAGTTCAGGGTCAGATCGAATTCCATCGAATCGAAGCCGGCCATGGTCGCGGCGTCCGGGAAGGTCACGTCGAAGTGGTAATCCTCGTTATCCGGATCGGCCACTGGAATGTTCTCCCACATCTGCAGGACGGTGGCATCCTGCCGGCTCAGGCGATCCTCCCTCACGGCCTCGAAGTTGTAATAGATGACCTCGTTTGCGGCCATCGCTACATTTGGACCGAAGGGCCACGAGAGCGCCGGGTTGTAGTGGGCGTGATCGGCGTAACTGCCGATGTAGCGAATCTTCTGAAGCCGGTCCACCGCCGCGCCCCATCCCGGAGTGGTCATTATCTGTCCGACCCAACCGCCGATCTCGGCCGCGCGCTCGGTCACGTAGTGGACGCGTCCCTCGAGCGCCTCCTGATCGTCAGAGGGCAACTTGCTTATTGCCGTGTCCACGAGCGCTCTGAAATTATCGAGGGAGTCCATGCGATCGGCCTCGTCGGCCAGGATGGACATGAAAAAATAATGAACATTGAGGGGTGAGTTGGCGAACAGATCGGTCACGTCGCTGTCAATGTCCCAGTAGTCGTAACCGAATTCGGAGTTGTTCTGTTTGGGGAGATCCTGAATGAGGAGATAACTGTCGCAACCGCTCCAGTTTTCGGACAGGTTCCAGCTACCCTCGGTCGTGGCGATGGTGAAATCGGCGGCCATCGCCCGCAGAGATTTGTCGCTCGGCGCATCGGTGAATTCCAGCCGGGCCACACCATCTTCGCAAAAAGGATCTATTTCCCCGGCGTCGGTTCCCGCGTCGGTTCCGGCGTCGGGTGTCGGCTTCTTGTTATCGCCATCGCAACCGGTGGTCGCAAGGACTCCAATGCAAGCGCAAATAAGTACTCCTGAAAAAGCGGTCGAACGCATCGTTACCTCCTGTGTCAACAATCCAATCGCTATTATACCTCTTGCCTGGCTCTGTACCGCGGACATAAAGCCCGCGGCCAGAAATATTTGACACTGAAAGCCCTACGGGCTGTTTGGGTGATGTCTTTTCTTGAGGCCTCGGGCCTTTCTTGTTCTTCATTTCTGGCCGCGGGATTCACTTCCGCGGGACGATGCGCCCCCTCCCGCCGCTGTGCGGCACCCTCCCCCGGGAGGGGAGGGATCCTCCACTTACAGCCCGTACCTAATGATGTATAACATGTGGATGTTGGAAAGATCAGGAGATCCGGGACAACTTCATTTTCTCACTACGGTCGTCGCCGCGATCCTGCTGTGTTCGCACGGCTGCACAACCGCTAAAACGCATGAGGAGAAGTCATCGAAGCCGGGGCGGGCGGGATCGATGAACTCGCGATCGGATATCGTGGCCCTCGTTGACGGTGTTCCCATATTTATGGAAGAAGCCCGGTTCATGTTGGACGGGGGCGTGGCGACCGTAGGCGAGGCAGTGGATGTGCTGGTAGACAACGAGCTTCTCGCGGCGGAGGCGATCAGGCGAGGGTGGGGGAGGGCTGACGATGTGGAGCATGAGCGCACAAAGGCGTTGGCCGCGCGGCTTCTGCAGCGTGTGGGCAAGGAGACGACCGTGGAGGACGTCGACCTCGATGAGATCAAGAAGAGATACTCGACACAGAAGAAGAGATTCGTTCACGGCCCCTTGAGAAAAGTCATCCACGCCGTCGTCCTGACCGGCAAAAAAGGAATGGCGAGCGATGAGGCCCGGTCGGCGGCGCGGGAGATCGCCGTTGTGGCCGCCGGGGTATTTGACGCCGACGGATTCGAGGCTGAAGTGAAGGCTCTGGAGAAAAAAAACGGGTGGAATCTGAAGGTGGAGTCTCTTCCGCCATTCGAGAGAAACGACAGTCGGTTTGCCACAGCATTTGTAGATGCGGCGTACAATATCGGAGGCCCGGGAGGGATCTCGCCCGCGTTCGAGACGAAGTTCGGCTGGCATGTGATCATGATGCTGGAGGATCTTCCGGCCAGCGACGTCTCGTTCGAAGATGCCCGCGGGATCCTCGCGGAGGAGATCCTTCCGAGTGTTCGGGCAAGGCGTGCTCAGAAACTCGTCTCCAGGCTGGTCAGGGAGGCGGGCGTATTCATTCACGACAAGAACCTGGGGGCGGGGGTTCCATGAGCGAGGTCGCGGTGCGGCAACCGTTGAGGGATAGCAGCGAGTCGGTCTTCAGCGAGATCCTGTCCCGGATGGAGAGCGCCTGCGCGGGTTTCGAGGCGGTGGTGTTTTACGACGCCGAGGGCGAGACCATTGACTATCATTCGTACCTGGATCCCTTCGATACCCGCCTTGCGGCGGCTCATCACGGTGTGATCATGACCATGGCCGAGGCGAAGTCCCGGTGGCTCGAAATGGGTAGCGTGAAGATGATCGAGGTATCGAGCCCCAAGTACGACATCGTGACGATGGTGTTGGCGGATGGATATCTCGTTACGGTGATCGCCGGTCCGGGCGCCATCGGCGACGAGGTGGTCGACGGGTTTGGGGAGATTCTCGACACGTTGAGAGAAGAAGCCGGAATATAAGAAGGTCGGGATGGGGTTAAGGGTTCGCGTAAGAATAAGTTCCCGGATTTGCGGCGTCGAGGCGCCCGTCGCGCAAGGCACGACGACGAAGGACTGGCAGGGCCAATTCGAGGAGGAGTAACGCAGCACGGCGGGATGGATCGGCGGTGCAAAATGGGAAGTTATTTTTTCGCGAGCCCTAAAGTCGTCTGGGGCCGCTGCCGCGCTTGCGGCGTTTTACCTTTTTTGTTCGCTTTTCCCGCGATTCAAACTCCTGATCGAAGACTAGAAACCTGCTCTTGTCGGGGAGGATCAGTCGGCGGGACGGCGACACGGGCCGCAAGAGCGGGTGATCTCCGGTGTCCAGCCGCACGAGCACTTCGTCCCCCGGGGCTCCGGCAATGACGACCTGTGCGACTCCGTGTGAATCGGTGACGCTGACTTGTTTGCCGGTGACCATGACCGGTAGATCTGCGCGCCCGTCGGTGTGAATGATGAGCACATGCGATCTGGTGGGAAACGAACATACAAAACGCGATTTCAACGACGCAAGGTCATTTCGCGATTCGCCCAACGGACGCATATGCCGCAGCCGTAGATCGCGTCGGATGTCTTCTTTCGGAGTCCAGCCGGAGGGGCATTGAACCTCGATCGCGATCAGCCGACCGTCTGGTCCGCGAAGGATCGTGCTCACGCGTCCATGTGAGTCGGTCACGCCGGCTTCTGCCCCGTCAACGCTCACCGAGGCGCCCTCGAGCGGTTCTCCGTCGTCGTTTGAGACAAGAACATGGAGGGTGGTCGTTTTCTCGGCTTCCTCGCCGTTTGAGCAACCTGTCAGGAGGAAGAGAATAACTGCCGGCGGGAGCATCGATTTCAATCGGGAGATCATTTTACACGCCTCTCGAGTAACTCCACGGCCAGACCGTAGGAGGGGTCGTTCGGGTGAATGCCATGTAGCTGTCTGTACTTTTTCATGGCTTCGTCGAGTCGGCCGCTGATCAACGATTCGACTGCGTCTTGAAGGGTGACCTCCCCGAGCGGAACCGACGAAGATCTAGAGGCCTCGTGATCGATCGCGTCTTTCGGGATCGATGGTGGTGACTGGGCGCTATCCGGAACCGGTTTTCGGTCTGTGACGGCCTGGGTCGTCGGTGAGTCCTGCGACCGGAGAAGCGGGACGAACAGGAGAGTGGTGGCAAGCAAAGCGAGCGCTCCAATGAGAGCCAGGCGCTTGCGGACGAATCGAGTCGACAGCCACTGCCTCGATATCTCCCACAGCGCTGGAAGCCTCCGTGGCCGGTCCGCCCAGACGGACGTGATCTCGCCTGTCGCACGAGCACAAGTGGGAGGAATGAACTCGGCGCTCACCGAATCGGCGGGCTTTTTCTCGGGCAGAGGCCTGGCGATGACCGTCGCGTCGAAATCCCTGTCGACGCGCGTGGCGTCATGATCGTTGATAGTGCCTTCCATGATCACACCTTTTTGGGGACACGCTTGGCCGCGACAAGGTGGCCCTGTCGATCGCGGGCAAAGAGCTTGCGAATGACGTAGTCGCCGTTGGCGGATAGTCCCTTGACCGCATCGATGGCGCACACCTGCCGTTTTCCGGTCGCCGTACGCTCGGCCTGTACGATGATATCCACCGCCGACGCTACCTGGGCCCGCAGCGCGGTGAGCGGCAGCGCCGTATCGGCCATGAGGGCCATTGTTTCCAGTCTGCGCACCGCGTCCGCCGAACAGCTTGCGTGAACGGTTGTCATCGAGCCGCCGTGCCCCGAGGTCATCGCCTGAATCATATCGAGGGCTTCGGCCCCTCGAACCTCTCCGACGATGATCCGATCGGGCCTCAATCGCAAGGTGGCGCGAAGAAGATCGCGGATGGAGACGCGGCCCTTTCCACGCTCGTCCTGCGATCGCGACTCGAGATATACGACGTGCGGTCTGTGGATCTGGATCTCGTGGGTGTCCTCGATGACCACCAGCCGCTCGTTCTCACCGACGAACGACGAGAACGCTCCCAGGAGAGAAGTCTTGCCCGTGCCTGTGCCTCCCGAGATGATGACGTTTCGGCTGCCTCCCACGGCATTTGCGAGAAAGAGGGCCGCCCGCTTGCTCAAGGAGTCGAGCTTGACGAGCCTTTCCATCGTGAGGGTGGATCGGGAGAACTTCCTTATGGAGACGATGGGTCCGCCCTTCGCTATTGGCGAGAGTACGGCCTCCACGCGGGATCCGTCGGGCAGGGTGGCTTCCAGGATCGGGTGCAGGGCGTCCAGGGGACGTCCCATATACTGAGAGATATTCGTGAGGGCGGCTTGAAGGGTGTTTCCGTCCCCGAAACGCTGCGATGTGAGATCGAGGATCCCGTTTCTTTCGATCCAGATCTCCGATGGGCCGTTGATCATGATTTCGCTCACGGACGGATCGGCGAGCAGATTCTCGATGGGCGCGAGAAATCTGGGGATGGATTCACGGAAGGCTCCGGCCGGAATCATGGGTTCACCTCTCGGGAGGTTTCGTCGCTGCCGATCATTCGCGATACTGTTTCGTGGAGGTTTTTCAGGGCAGGGCGCTCGGGTGATATCGCACTCAGCCTGGCGATCGTTCCAAGCGACGCGTGGAGACGGCCCGAACGAATCTGGGCGGCCGCGAGCAACGGAAGGATCTCGGCCTCGTCGCCGCCCATCACGAGGGCCGCTTCGAGGTAGCGACTGGCAGTCAGGATATCGCCCCTGGAAGTGTAGAACTCGGCCATGTGGACAGTCCGGCTTACGGGATCCGTCGATTGAGGTTCCAGTGGTGCGGCCGGTTTGCCTCCGCAGGATGCGGCCAGGGTCAGCAGCAGGGTTGCGCAAAGGTGTTTGGAGGTCATTCGTTGTCCTTCCTGTCGGAGGCCGACGCGGCCAACTGCTCCAGCCATTCGACAGCATGCCCGCCGCTCGAGCCCAGGTATTCGAGCAGCGTGGAAGCGACTGAGGAAGCGGCGTCCATGTTGCTTTTTTCCAGGTGGCGATGGAGGGCGAGCACCTCCTTGCGATAGGAAAGATCCAGCGCGCGTTTCAGGTTCTCCGCCTCTCTTCGGCGCTGCGAAGTTTCGATGGAGTCGCCGTCGAGTTCCAGCAGATCGGCTGACTCGAGCATCAGGCCGGCAGCGATCGCTTTCTCACGCGGCCCGGCGCCGGTGCGCGCGAGAAGCTCCACGGCACGGCTGTAGAGGATAGCCGCCTGCTCGGTCGGTACCGCCATTCGCCCCGGTTTCGATTGAGGAGTGGGAAGTGGCACGGAGCCGGGGAGATCGACGGCGCCATGGATTGTGGAAGGGGCGCGGGGCCAGAAGGAGAGGGCGGCGCCCAGACCGAGAATTGCCATCACAGCCAGGGCCGACGCGATGCGGCGCGGTGCGCTGCTTTTGGCAGAAGAGGTTGTTCCGTAGTTATCTCTGGACTTGTAAGGCCGGAAGGACAGGGAGATAGGCCCCACGTTGAGATCCAGACGTTTTCCCACCAGGCCTCCTCGAACCGGGTTCGATCCCATGGTCAGCGGATTTGTGAGTCCGGGGCATTCCTCTACACGAACCGAGCGACCGTCCCCCTCTATCCATGCCTTGCAGAGCTCTCGTCCGACGGCCTCGTGGCATATGGAGAGCCGGCACTTTGGAGATCTTCCAATGAGGACCGGAGTATCGCCAAAGAGGTAGGTTCGCGAATGTTCTCCGGGCACGGACACGGTGATCTTCAGATCTGTCAATTGAGCGCTCCTTTTTGGGCTTCTCGAGCCGTTCACATTCTGTAATCGGCCGTTTGGGGGAAGAGTTGCAAAAAAAATAGAAAAAGTTGATCTTTGTGCCGCGCCCTCATCAGGGCGCGGGGCGTTTGGAGAGAACAATGACCGACAAGATCATGCTTGAGGCGATAGGGACCATCCGCACTCCATTTGAAAAACCCGTGGGCACACCCATCCAGGGATTGCTGGACTGCAAGGCGGAGGGAACGGTGGTCCTGCGCGACGACCTGGTGGAAGGTCTCAAAGACCTGGAGGGGTTCAGTCACCTGATCCTTGTCTACCATTTCGACAGGGTGGAGGGATTCGATCTCGTTGCGAAACCCTACCTGGAGGAAGAGGATCGCGGCATGTTCGCCATCCGATCTCCGAGGCGGCCCAACCCGATCGGCGTCACCGTCGTGAGTTTGCTGGGGATCGACGGGAACCGGGTTTCGGTCAGCGGCGTGGATATGCTGGACGGTACGCCTCTGCTGGACATCAAGCCCTATGTTCCGGATTTCGACAGCGTCGCGGATGCCCGCACGGGCTGGCTGGAGGCCAGGCTGGAGACCTACAACCGGGGCGAGCCCGTCCGCACCACCGCCGACGATCGTTTCCACAAGTAGGGGCGGGTCCCCGTGCCCGCCCTGATCTTGTCCTCCAAGATCGGAAGTCCAAGATCTCGCCATAGCTCGCTTTAGCGAGCGACGGCGGACCCGTCACGAACTCCAAGGCCTAATGTTGTCGGCACTCCCTGCGCCAGCACCGCGGAAATAAATCCCGCGGCCAGAAATGCGCCACTTCGTGTCGGAAAGGGCTTCGCCCTGAAGCACTGCGAGCCCCAAGGGTTTTTTCTGAAGTGTCTTTTCGTAGGCCTCGGGCCTTTTGTGTTCTTCATTTCTGGCCGCGGGATTTATTTCCGCGGTACAGGGCCAGGCGAAATGCATCGTTGAAGATGTGATAGATCTTCAGC
>JAUXHN010000033.1 GCA_030621515.1 Deltaproteobacteria bacterium
CTCCGAAACCGATGTGGGGCCATGGGACAACAACTATACCGGCAGTACTACCAGAGGCTTCCACTTCACATCGCCCGTTGATTTCAATATTACGGGTTTGAGAGTCCCGGTGGAAGCCGGTACCGGCGTGCAGAACATCGAGATCGTGCTGTTTAACACACCCGTACCTGTCTTCCCCTCCACTTCAAACGATTTCACTTCTCTCGGCAGATGGACCAATGTGTCCGGCACCGGCTGGATCGCGTGCAATATCGACATCTACACAGGAGACATCATCGGCATCCTCGGAGCTCGAGGCACAAGTTCCATGAGCAATCCATATGGAGGGTCAAATACATATGCCACCACCATCGACAGCCAGGCGGTTACCCTCCACAGACTTGGAATGCAGTACAATCTCAACACCGCGCCCGCCCATGATCTCTGGACAGAGGCAAGCTCCTATTCGCTGGTAGAGGTGCAGTACAACGTTGGTTCTTATTGCGGCGACGGCACCACCGATGCCGGCGAGGACTGCGACGACTCCGGTGAGTCCGCCACCTGCGACGCAGACTGCACTTTCGTCTCTTGTGGCGACGGCACCATCAACATCACCGCTGGCGAGGACTGCGACGACTCCGGTGAGTCCGCCACATGCAACGCCGATTGCACCACGGCGACCTGCGGCGACGGCACCACCAACACCACCGCCGGTGAGGGGTGTGACGACACCAACACCGTCGACTGCGACGGATGTCACGGCGACTGCTCTGCGGTGGAGACCGGTTGTGGCGACGGATTCATCTGCCCTCCCGAGGAGTGCGACGATCTGAACACCGCCACCGGCGACGGCTGCGATGACAACTGTGATGTCGAAGACGGCTGGGACTGCACCGGCGAACCCTCCACCTGCACTGAGACCGGATCGGATACAGACACCGATTCCGACACCGACACCGACACCGATTCCGACACCGATTCCGATGCCGATTCCGACTCCGATTCCGACACCGATTCCGACGCCGATTCCGACTCCGATTCCGACTCCGATTCCGACACGTTGAGCCTCACAAACGACGGCTGCAACTGCGGCATGGCAGGCGTTTCCCGCAACGGCTCCATTCTCAAAGCGATCCTATCCCTGATCTAGCCTGCATAATTCGCCAGCCTGCCGGCAAAATGTGCGCATCCCGCGCCGTTTTTGGGATGGGAACTATTCAAGATGGCCCAGGATTTCCTTGAGCGTCAGGCGCCGCTTTTTGAGAGCGTGGATCCGTTTGACTCGTTCGACCATGTCGGCGGAGTAGAGTTGGTATCCGGCTTCGGTAATCTCGGCGACGTCAAGCAGGCCTTTCTTTGTCCAATGCCGGATGGTGGAGTTGCTCTCGCCGACCTGTTTCGCCAGGGCACCTATTTTGAGTAATTTGTCGTCATCAGGCGGTTTTGCGTCTTCGCCCCTGACTGCTTTCAGATACATGTCCAGGGAACGACCGACGGCCTTGACGATGATTTTCAGATAGTCGTCCCTGGGTCCACCGATCTGTGATTTCTCCAGGGCGCTGATGTAGGCCAGCCGATCCCGTTTGCGAATGATGGCGGCGGGGTAATTGAGCATGTGCAGAATCATGTTCATTAGCAGCCTGGCGGTCCTGCCGTTTCCATCGACAAAAGGGTGAATTGTAACCAGCCTGAGGTGAGCTTCGGCGGCGAACTCCACCGGGTGCAGGTCACCGGGCTCGGCGAGCCAATTCTCCAGGCCTTTCATCAGGGAATGTACCTTCCTGGGGTTTGGCAGCACGACGCGTGACCCGGAGATCCTTGCGGGCACATTGCGGTAGCGGCCTGCATTTTCATCGTCGATTCCTTTGAGGAGCAAGCTGTGGATATGCAGGATATCGTCCTGCTTCAGCGTGGAGGGCTTGCGTTTCGCCTGGTCGTTCACCCAGGCCAATGCAGAAACGTGGTTGGTGGCTTCCAGATGTTCGGCGAGGGACCTCCCCCCCACCGCCAGTCCCTTCTCAACAACAAGCGCGGTTTCCAGGCGCGTCAGGGTGTTTCCTTCGATGGCGTTGCTGGTGTAGGTGAACTCGACTCGAAACCAGTCATCAAGATTGCGAACAAGAGAATCTGGCAGCGGTCTATAGCCGTCCAGCATCTCCTTCTTTTCTGTAAGCCGATCGAAGAGCATGACAAAACCATAAACCATAACGTTACGGTTTGCAAGGGGCTGGCACTGAGTTTGTAGGGATTTATCTGGCGGATATCATTGACTTCTATATGAATTGGAGGGTTTTGACCCCATTGATATGGTCAGACTAGTCAAGTCCGAACCTGTCGCGTTGAGGCCTACTTCCGCAAGTAAACCCACACTTTCTTGTTTCCCCAGGTCCGTCTGTACCCGGTGTTGATCGCCCCGATCAGACGTCCGTGGAGTTTTCGGGGCTGGCGGCGCAGGGAGGGGACGATCCATTGAAAGTTCCAGGCGGCTCCTCTCCGGCGCAGAACGATCGCGGCGGGGATCTTTTTTTTCACCGTGATCGTGAGTTCTCTGACCGTTGTCATTCTCAGGCGCCTGGCCAGGGTTTGCTTCTGGGGGTGCAACGCGCTGAACATGCCCATCTCGGTGCCGGGGATCACATCGCGACCCGCCTCCACGGCCACTATCGGAACTGGTGTGAGGATGGGTCCCGCCGGGGCATTCTCTCGGATATATCGCGCCGCCTCGACAATGTCCGCCTCCGCCTGCCCGTCCGCGGTCCTGGGGAGATCGTGGTACAGGCTCAACAGGGGCAGCAGCCAGACCACGTGTCTGAAGGGGCTCCCCTTTGCCTGCGCCGTGGACCATGTCGCCGCGATTCCGGCCGTCGCCGCGATGAGCACCGCCGGGGCGATATAAAGGCCGTAGGAGTTTTTGGGGATCATCGTGACGGTCACGCCGATCAGTCCCGCGAGCAGAAGGAGGAGGAGCGTCCAGCCCCTGTTTTTGATCAGCCTTGGCACCGTCGTCAGCCCGGCCGCAAGGACGACGATCGCTGCTGGAGCGATTTGCCACCACTGGATCCAGTTTCCAAGGACACGGCGATCAAACGAGGATCCCACGTGGTACTGCCATATGTTAAAGATCATGTTCCGTGGGGCCATGATAAAAAACGGCAAGAAGACAGCGACGGCTGTTCCAAGTGGGATTGCCAGCGCCGCCAGGCGTCGGTACCGGTCGCGGGTTTCGAGGGCGAGGGCGAAACCAAGGGGGATGACCACCGGGGCGCAGGAGAGCCGACAGCCCACTGCCCCGGTCGCGAACAGGGCGAACGCGATGACGCGGCGCGTATGGGGGAAGGTGGACAGGACGGCTGCGGCGCTCAATGAGAGGAACATGCCGGCTGCCCCATGGGACGTGCCGATGGCCTGCAGGGCGGCCCAGTGAGGTGATGCGGCGACACAGAAGGCTGCGACCAGTCCGGGTTCCCACCTTCCGAGGCGCTGGCGCAGAGCCAGGATCATCGCCACCAGGCCTATCGTTGACCAGACCAGGTTGACCGCTCGCTGGGTCGCCATGGTAAAGCCGAAGATCTCCATCACCAGGCCGTTGAGGTACGGGAGAAGGGGCATCTGGGTGTACGCGAAATCCCGGTACGGGATACTGCCTTCCATGACGCTGCGCGCTGCGATGGCGTAGAAACCTTCGTCAGCTCCCATGAAGCCGTGATTCAGGTAGTAAATGCACAGGCTCAGATGTGTTCCGAGGACCAGGGCGAAACCCGCGAAGATGAAGGTCGCCCGCAGGAGCCGCACAGCTCCGAGGCCTTTCATGACAGGGCTCTTCTGCCCGTACAGCGCCTCCAAAACGCGCGGATCCAGATACCGGCGACGAACATCAGGGCCGCAAGAGAGACAAAGACCATCACCCAGTGGCGCGTGGGCATCTTCCAGACGAATGACAGGCGGTGGGCGCCCCGTGGGAGATACACGCCGACAAAGTCCGGCCCCGTTGCGAAGGTGGGAATCGTCTCCTCGTCCAGGACGGCGGACCAGCCGTCCACCTTCTCCATGGGCAGCACCGCGACGATGGGCTCGATGTTGTCCACGTCGAAAATGAAATGCTGGTAGGTCGGGCCCCTCGGCATGATCATCTCGATGTGGGCGATCTCGATTCCGGGATC
The DNA here is from genome assembly GCA_030621515.1 of Deltaproteobacteria bacterium. GTDB lineage: Bacteria > Myxococcota_A > Polyangia > JAAYKL01 > JAAYKL01 > JAUVAN01. The sequence goes on from JAUXHN010000033.1 coordinate 4,140, forward strand.
CAGATCCTCTCGTTCCTCCTCCCGGTTGAGGCCCACTATCGGCTTCATCTCCTCGGGGAGGAGATCCCAGGCGCTTCGTTGCTCCATGAGGATCTCTTCCACTCCGTCGATGTCCACCGGGGAGATCACGATGCCGCCCCTTGCCGTGAACCCGGCGAGGGCTTCCCTGTCGAGATCCACTGCATCGTGATCCATGTAGAAGGCCGCCATGGCGTCTTGCAAAAGGCCGCTGTCCCCGAGGGAACCCGCCGGTACGCGCATGGGTATCGGGGTCTTGTCGTTCCATAATCGATTGCGGTATCTGGTCGTCCAGCTCTTGGTCAGCCAGATCCATTGCTTGTCGTTGCAGACCACGGGCATGACCACTCCCACGAGGGGGCGCAGGAAATGATCGTGGCCGAAATCGAGCAGGTGGTGACTATTAAAAGGCCGTCTGTTCCGGTCCTTCCCGTTGGGTAGATGGTGAAAGAGCCGGATGCCGCTCTTGTCCTTTGCCTTGAACAGGGGATTGATCCTGTCGCCCTGACCGGTGAACCATCGAATGCCGGCCAGCGCGTAAAGGGCGCTGTTTCTCTTTGGCCCCCCCAGGGACATGCACAGGTTGTACATCGTGGTCGGTCCCACTCCCTTCCAGTGTGTGCAATACGGATGATACCTGTACTTGGAGAGCCAGCCGTGACGGATCTTGAACCTGCCCTTGTACTTGGGGGAGATCCGGTACGGGTATCCGCTCATGGGAAGCGAGGAGCACGCGTCCACCATCCGATCCAGGGATCTGTGGTTCCTCACGCGCATGTGGGTCTGGCCCAAGAGGATGATCTCCGATCCGATGAGGCCGATCACTGCGATGGCGACCACCGCCCAGACAAAGGTCAACGGGTAGCCAACGAGGCGTCTTCGCCTGGTCATGGCGAAGTTGAACGCCGTTCCCAGGACGCCTTCCAGCCCCACCGCCGCCAGGCCGAAGGCGAAGAACTCTATAAGATACGTGCACCGAAAAGTCTGGATGTGTTTTATGAAAGGCATATACGCGAGCCACCGGAAATCGTCGGGCCCGGTGAAGAGCATCAGGGAGAACGCGAAGCCGCCCAGGAGGAATCGCCTGGAGGTTCGTTTGATCCCTCCCAAGGCGACCAGGATACCGAGGGCGGTCAGGGCGGTGAAGGCCCTGGGCCTGGTCTTGAGCGTTCCGATGATGCTGATCTTGTCCATGAACCGGTCGTTCGTTTCCCGGGCATCTCCTTTCACCGGTGGGTCGTCGAGCAGGCGCCCTGTTGAGAGGATCATGTTCAGCTCGGACGTGGAGACGCTGGTGAACCAGTGCACACCCTTGCCGCGGGTGACCGAATCCGGCACGGCGCGCTTCTCGTTGGTATGCTCGATGAAGGGAAAGACCCAGAACGCGACCAGCGCGGATCCGATGAGCGCAAAGGCCGTGAGGCGCTTTAGGTTGTGCTTCAGGCCCGCCTGAGAAACCAGGAAATAGAGCACGCCGGCAAAAACGGCGAACACGGACATTATGGCGTGGGATAGAAATGCCAGGGCGAAGAGCATGGCCGTGGACGAGGCGCGGTTTTCCCCTCGCAGCATGCCGATGAAATTGCCGGCAAACCACGGGAAGAACAGGCCGCCCATGGACTGGGTCACGATACCGGCCTGGTGGTAGGCCTCGAACGAGTTGCCGAAAGCCGCCACGGATATCATCGACAACATGCCGCCGAGTCCCGCCCCCCATCGATTGAGCCCGAGTTTTCTCAGGAAGTAAGCGTACGAGAACGGGGACAGGGCGAAGCAGACGACGATGGTGAGGTTGTGAAGAAACATCAGATCCAATCGCGTCACTATGTGAAGCACCACGTTCTGCAGGTAGTACAGCGCCTGGTAGAAGCGGAGTATGGGCTGTCCGAAGTCCATCCCTATGGGGCCAAATGGGTTGTCGCCCGCCTGAATGCCGTGGAGAAGAGCATACTCGGTAGCCAGGTGGTAGATATTGTCGCCCGATCGGTTGAGGACCGGCCCGAGGATGATCCAGGTGGAGCAAAGGGTCAGCACAGTAGCCGTTGCCGGTAGCAGCAAGTGTCCGTGACAGCCGATCACGGCGGCCATCCACCTTCTCAGGCGGCGGATCTTTCCATACCTCGGGATCACGGTATTTTCAGAACCTGGCATTGTACCTCGACACCTGAAAGTGCGCGGTGGGGCTCGCGTTGCCGCCCTGTATCAGGCGCCAGTAATAAGTCGCGCCGCGTTCGAGCTTTGTGACGTTGTGGGAATTGGTGTTCATCTTCTTGTCGACAATGGGGGCGGAGAAGTCGGGATCTCCTATTGAGATCTGGAGCGTGATGGGCTCCCCGCGAGTGCCCTTGCTCCAGGAAAGAGAAACTTTTCCACGTTCCACATCATAGCCATTGGGAGGCTGCTGTGGCATGGGAGCGGCGCCGAAGAGGGCCGCGCCCGCCATGGCCGCGACCAGCGTCACCATGAGCGCGAGGGTCACGGCGTACTTGCGTAGCCAGCCGGCGGCGAGCCACAGGATATGGAGCCATTGCATGGCGCAGAACTTACCAGAACGCGCCTGATTGGAACAGCGCTTACACAAACGCAAGGACCATTGAAACTCGTACTGATTGAGGTCTATAATGCATTTCCTTGTGGTCCTCAGGTTCGGTCGTGGAGGGAAAGACGGTGGAAAGGCTGTTCAATTCGCGGTTTGCCGGATATGTGAATCGCGCCATCGGCGTCGCGGGAGATATGCGCGTTCCCGGGTCATTGCTCCGCCCGATCATCAATGCATATATTTTGGGGATGGGTGTGGACGAGACCGACATCCTGGAGCCTCCCGGCGGGTTCGCCTGTTTCGGGGATTTCTTCGCCAGGCATTTGAAGCCTGGCGCACGGCCGGTGTGCGAGGACCCGGATGCGATGGTCAGCCCCGCCGACGGGGAGCTCGTCGGATTCGGGGAAGTTACGGACGGGGTGAAATCGACCTTCACAATCAAGGGAGACACCTACAGCATAGATCGGCTTCTTCGAGAGCGGGACGCGGGCGAGCGGTACTCGGGGGGTGGATTCATGGTGATATACCTCAGCCCCCGGGATTACCACCGGGTTCATTCCGCCGTGGACGGAGATCTGCGGAATGTCAGGCATATTCCAGGAGCGCGTTTCTCGGTCGCGCCCTGGTCCGCAAAGAGGATCGACGGCATATACGAAAAGAACGAGAGAATGGTTTTCGATTTCTCTCTTGCAGGTGGCGGGGCGTTGTCGCTTGTCATGGTTGCGGCGTTTGGAGTTGCAAACATCGAGACGAAGTACGCGCCCCCACTCGGGAAAGACTATCCCACGGCGAGGGAGATCGATCCCGCGATCCCGATCGCCAGGGGAGACGAGCTCGGTGCGTTTCGCCTTGGGTCGACGGTGGTGCTGTTATGGACGGCCGGCGCAGCCAATATGGACGAGGGCCTGCAAATGGGTAGAATATCGCAGGGGCGGCGTATGGGAACGACGGCGGCAAGGGGGAAGCGGAAGAAAAAGCGAGGGCCTGGAATCTGAAATGAGTGACGATCACCACAAAGACGATGTTCTCGAAAACGGCGCCGAAGACGACGCCGAGGATAACATCGAAAAAGACGACGTTCTCGATCTCACAGAGGACATGACCTCGATAGCGGAACCCCACGATCTGCGCGCCTCCACGCCCGCGCCCCCCGCCAGTCCGTTCACCTTGCTCGCGGCGCCTCGCGGTGAAGAGGAGCGGCGCGAAAGTCGTACCTCTTATACATCGGACAAGAAGAGCGATTCGAGTTCCGTGTTTGTGCCCATGGGCTCCGCGGATGCCGTGATCACCTCCACGATACGTTCCCTGGGAGGGGAAAAGCCTGCAGATACTAGCCTGCCTGAGCCCGGGGATGAACCGCCGACCGAGCCCGATGAAGGGGAGTCGATGGAGGTGGAAGGGACGGACGAGGCCGAGGACGAGATCCTGGAACTGGGACAAGAGATGGTGGTTGCGGACGAGGAGAAATCGGAGGAAGAGCCGGAGGAAGAGCCGGAGGAAGAACCCGAGGAGGAGCCCGAGGAGGAACCCGAGGAGGAACCCGAGAAGGAACCCGAGGAAGAACCCGAGGAGGAACCCGAGGAAGAGCCCATGGATCTGGGCGAGGATCACATAGTTGAGGAGGGCGGTGAAGCGGCAACGGGGACGACAGATCGGGAGGACGGCGCCCAGGTTGCGCATCCCTTCGATTTCGGAACGCCGGAGATGGTGTTCGATTCCGCGGGTGCCGAGGAAGGACAGGAGAAAGAGGAAGAGGAAGAGGAAGAAGACGAGTTCGAGGAGCTGGGCGAAGACGAGCTCGAAGAGGAGCCCGACGAGACTGTCGACGTGGAAATCGACCTGACCGATGCGGAGGATCTGACCGATCTCACGCCCATGTCCGAGACATTCCTCAAGAAGGCTGCCACCGGCGCCGGAGGCGGGAAACCTCGAAGACGTCGAAAACGGCGAAAGTCCAAGAAGGAGTGGTGGAAACAGATCTTCGACGACGATTACATGCTCCTGTTGCCCAGGTACGCCAAGCGGGACACACGACGGGAGGTTGATTTCATCATGAGCAACCTCGATCTCCCACCCGACGGCCTCGTGCTCGATCTGGCCTGCGGCAGCGGCCGTCACGCGGTCGCCATGGCAAAGAAGAATTTCCGGGTAGTGGGAGTCGACCTTTCCCTGACAATGCTGGCGCTCGCCGGAGATCAGGCCCAGGAGGCGGGCCAGAAGATAAATCTCATCCATGGAGACATGCGGGATCTTGGATTCGACAGTACCTTCGACGGAATCTATTGCCTCGGGACTAGCTTCGGTTACTTTGACGAGGCGACAAATCTCAAGGTGCTCGATGGCGTGTACAAGGCCCTCAAGCCCGGGGCGCAGTTCCTCCTCGAAATTGCCAATCGCGATTTCGTAACTTCCACGCAGCCGAACCTCATGTGGTTCGAGATGGAAAACGTGATCTCCATGGAGGAGACCGATTTCAACTACATCAGTTCGAGGCTGGTCGTTACCCGACAACTGATAATCAATGGCGGTGAGCGACAGGCGAAGCACGATATCTCGGTGCGCCTCTATTCCCTGCACGAGATCGGGCAGCTACTTCACAGCGTGGGGTTTGCCGTCAAGAAGGTGTCCGGCCACTACGCAACCCCGGGCGCGTTCTTCGGCCCGGACTCCTCTCAGATCATCATCGTCGCGGAGCGGCGTAGGTGAAACAGAATTGGCGCCGCAGCTGGCAGGATATCTGTTTGTCATCACCCTCAAGAGGTTCCTCGGATCCCTCGCGCTCCTGCTCGTAATCTACATCTCGATAGACATGGTCGAGGCGACGTCCATCGCCCGGTCCGGCGGAGTTGACGTCCTTTGCGCGTATCCGTTCAAGATCCCTTCCATTGTAACTCACATACTTCCGCTCGCTGTTGCGCTCGGCGTCCTGCTCTCGTATTCCCATCTGGCTTGCGAGGGGGAGTGGGACGCCATGCTGCTCGTCGGACTGTCGCCCCTCCGGCTCGCGACGGCGCTGATGATCGTACCGTTGGCGGTTACCGTGCTCTCCGTTCCGTTGAACGGGAGCCTCGCACCGGCCCTTCTTGCGGTCTACGAGTCGCGCACGGTGTCCGAGTCGGTGGAGACCGAACGGCGCGGGTGGTTCAGAAAAGACGAGTGGTTGATCCGCGAATCCGGCGGGGACGAGCGGGGGACGAGCCTGGCCATCGGTCGCGATCGAGAGGGAAGGGCAACCGCGTGGTCGCTCTCCAACGCGCACGGAAAGGGCGTGAGTTGGCGTCGCGGGCAGGGTTGGACGGACGATAGCGCGCATCCCGCCGGGCTTTCGACCGAGGGTCTCTCGGTTCCCCCGGTTGCGGGCGCCTTCGGTCTGGTTGGAGCGTCTCTCACCAACGCGAAGCTGGACGAGACGGCGAAAGATCTCGAGGATCACGGGCTCAATTCCCTGCCGCTACGGGCGCAGACCGTCCTGCGGTCAGCCCTCTCATCCGCGTGCCTGATTGTCCCGGTCCTCGGTTTGCTCATCGGCATGCTGTCGCGCTCGATCCGGGCCACCCGGCTCGTGCCCCTCTCCATCGCCGTCGCGGCGGTCTACTGGCTGGTTCTGGCCACGGCGTGGAACGGCGCTTCGATGGGATCGTGGCCCTGCGCGACAGTGTCCATCGGAGTGCCGGGGTTATTTGCGATACTTGCGATTGGGCTGATGATCAGGGTAGGCCTGCGGCGAATTTAGGGATTGTTATTCCCCGTCTTCTTCTCCCGCAGTGAAGTCCATTGATTCGTCCGCGGGCTCTTCCTTGATGGTGAAGTCCATGGATCCTTCGTCCTTTTTCTTACCGGCGGTGAAGTCCATGGATCCTTCGTCCGCGCCCTCGTCGCCGTCCGCAGGCGCCGCTTCCGGGGTGATGACGGTCTTCTCGGGTTTGATGATGATGAACTCGACGCGCCGGTTCGCCTTGCGGCCGTGGCGCTTCCTGTTGCTGGCGATGGGCTTGTCCGGCCCCCATCCCACGGTCTCGAGCCGCTCTTCATCGACGCCTTTGTCCTTCAGGTAGGACTTGACCGACTCGGCGCGCTCCTTGGACAGGGTGCGGTTCTTGTCTGCCTTGCCCCGGTTGTCCGTGTGGCCCTCGATGGATACGCGGACCGTAGTGTTGCCCGCCAGGATCTTGCCGATGATGTCGAGCACCTCGAAGGATTTGTCGCCCTTGATCTTGGAAGAACCGGTTTCGAACATGATCTTCTGTTTGATCTCGATCCTGTCCTCGGTGATGATTACCAGCGCGCGGCCCTTGTCGGGACATCCGTCCTCGTCCTTGTAGCCGTTGAGGGTTTCGGGCTTGTTCTTGCACTTGTCCTTGTCGTCCGGCACGCCGTCGTTGTCGTTGTCGAGATCGGGACAACCGTCTTCGTCCTCGAACCCGTCCTTGTCCTCAGGCAAGTTGGGACAGTAATCGTCTTCGTCCTTGAGTCCGTCGCCGTCGTTGTCGTCCTCGGGGCAACCGTCCTCGTCCTCGAAACCGTCGTGGTCCTCCGCCTTGTCCGGGCACTTGTCGGCCGGTTCCTTGATGCCGTCCTCGTCGTGATCCAGATCCGGGCAGCCGTCGTCATCGCGGAACCCGTCCTTGTCTTCGGCCTCGTCGGGGCAGGAGTCGTAGCCGTCGTTGATCCCGTCGTTATCATTGTCGAGATCCGGGCAACCGTCCTCATCCTGGAACCCATCCAGATCCTCGGGCTCTTCGGGGCACTCGTCGACGTCGTTGTCGATTCCGTCTCCGTCAATGTCCCATTTGGTGCCCCAGGTTTTCTCTTCCTCTTCCGTTACCTCGGCCTCGGGCGACCATGCCGCGCCGCCGATGACCTGGAACTGGGGTACGCCGATACCGCTGATGATCCCGCCGCCGCCGCCCACGCTGAATACGAAATCCTTGGCTCTGAATCGTCCGCCGCCCATGAAGAGCAACGGCGCGCTCTCCATGTCTGCGAAGTTTTCCGCCACAAGTGATTTCTGGCCGTAGATCTCGGCCAGTATCTCTACCTCGGGGACGATCGAATACCCCAGCGCACCGCCGTAACGAAGAGTGTGGCCGAGCTGGGCCGAGAGTATCTCGGATTTCTCGCGCCACAGAACGTCGATGCTGATGCCCGCGCGCAGAGGACCGAACTTGTATCCCGCGAGTATCCTCGGAGCCGTGACCGTCAGGAAGCCGTCGCCGCTGTATCCCTTTCCCTGGCCGGTCCATCCGGAGATCGGAAAGGCGGGGATCACGGCTGCGGAGAGCATGGGTCCGTCTTTCTTTTCCTTGCCGAAGATGCGGACCTTGAGGTGGAGTCGAATGTCGCCGACGGTTCCGTAAGAGTTGTACTGGTGGTTCTCGTTGACCAGCCACTGGTTGCCCGCCGTGTCGCTCTCGAAATAAAACTCGTCGCCCCTTTGCCAGATGTAGATAGGCACCGCCAGGCCCACCTGGAACCGCTTGAAGAAGTTGAAGCTCCCCAGGACGTCTGCGGCCATCAGGTTTTCCACCACGTTGATGGTTCCCAGGGAGCCGTCGCCGAGATCGTCGCCGCAGTTGTTGTCCTCATCGCAGTTGAGAATCACGAAGGGCCGATGCTGGTAATAGAAAACAAACCCCACCGAGGGTTTCATGTTGTCGCCGAGAGCCGGAGATTCGACGGAGAAGAAATTGGAAGGGCCCGGAGCCGGCTCGAACAGGTTCACACCGAATGTGGTGTCGTTGTTTGGTATTTGAGCCCATCCCGCGCCGCAGAACAGTAGAGCGGTAATGAACACAATCGTCCTGTAATACATGGGGAGGTTAGACTGTTCCAAAAAACGGTGCTGCATCAGGTTATCTCTCGTTTGGTCAAGATTTAAAATGGAGTATGACACGGACCATTGCGAACTTCAATTCCGTATTCAACCGTCCAGGATGAATCTGTATATGTAGGTAATAACTGTATCGACCGCCTTGCCGTCTCGGTCCCGGGCGGGTTTCCAGCGTTCCTTGAGCATTGCGTTTTTCGCTACCGGGCCCAGACCCCCCCCCGGATCCTTCACAATGCGAATCTTTTTCACCTTGCCGTCCTTGCCAATGAAAACCTGAAGAACGACCTTGCCCTCGATCCCCTCGCGTCTCGCCTCGATCGGATACGATGGAACCTCAATGTTGTTGATGGATTTGGGGTGCCGGGACAGGTTCTTTGCGCGGACCGCAGAAAACCCGGTTCCTTTCGGTTTGCCGCCGGCATCGCCTCTGGCCTTAGTGGAGCGTTTGGATTTCTCTCCCGGTTTTGCCACGGCTCCGAACTTGGTGTTGCCTTCGGAACGGGCGAGTTTCCAGCCGGCGTTCTGGCCCTTTGTTGCGAAGGAGTTGTCACCGAGATCGAAGACAGGAGGCGCCTCTTCCTTTTTTTCTTCGTGCTCGGGCTCCGGTTGTTCCGGTTGGGACGGTGGTGGTGGCGACGGCGGCGATTCCGGTTGGGCGACCTTCGGTTTGGGCCTGGGTTTGGGTTTGTCAGGCTCGGTTTTGGGTTCTGGTTCCGGCTCCGGTTCCAGTTCCGGTTCTGGTTCCGGTTTCGTATTCGGTTCCGGTTTTGCCACGGTCATGTCCACCGTGTCCCACTCATCGTTTTTTGCTTGAGGGAGTAACGCCAGGGCAATCGCCAGCCCTGCATGTATCGCGATGGAAACGACAAACGCCGTGGAGTGGCGACCTGTGCTCCGCGCCTTCATCGATGGCTATTCTTCCTTTTTGGAATCGATGTTGATGGCGAACTTGGAGATGCCGAGCTTCCTCACCAGATCGATGATCCCGATCACCCGGCCGTGTTCGACCTTCTTGTCCGCTGCTATGACGACCCGAACCTCGGAGTTTTCCTTCTTGGTCTTGTTTATAATGTTTTTGATTCCCGCGTTGTCGGTCTTGACCCCGTCCACGTATACGTCGCCGTTCTCGGTCATCATGATGGCAAGAGTCGTCACCACGTCTTCGCCGGTCCCGGCCTCCGGGAGGTCGATGGGTATCGACTGGGCGACGATGTAGGTCGCCGTGACCATGAAAATGATGAGCAACACCAGCGTCACATCCACGAAAGGCGTCACGTTGATGTCGGAGATGATTTCCTCGTCATCGTATTTGAAAGTGCCTGCCATGGCCTATTCCTCCGTTCTCGGGGCGCTGTTTCCGTGGAGCCCCGAGAGGATGGCGTGGATGAGCGACTGGGCGTCGCCGAGGAGGGCCTTGATCCTGCGCTGGAAGATGTTGAACGCGGCCACCGCCGGGATCGCGACCAGCAGGCCCACTGCGGTCGCCACCAGGGCCTCGGAGATCCCGGCCATCACCGTCGATGCGCCGCCCGTGGCGTTCATGGAGAGATCGTTGAAGGCGTTGATGATGCCGATAACCGTTCCGAAGAGCCCGATGAACGGCGCGTTGTTGCCCACCGTCCCCAGATAGGCAAGGTTCTTTTCCAGGCGAAGCTTCTCGCGGATCATCGCGCCGGCAGCCGCCTCCTCTACCGAGATCGGGCCCCGCTCGGCGTTTGCCAGTGCGACGCGGGCTACGGCCGGTGCGACGCCCTTCATTGTCTCGACGTGCTTGCGAGCGCCTTCGATATCTCCATCGAGGAGCAGCTTGTGCAGGTCGTCTATCAGGGCGGCCACTTTCGGTCGCAGTCCGAAGAAGTAGATTGCCCGCTCGATCATGATGGAGATCGACACCAGTGACAGAACCACCAGGATCCACATCACCCATTCGGCGCCCAGATATGAAAATCCCTTGAAATACTCGGTAATGCTCATCGGTTTTCCTTTCTTACCTAGAACCGCCAACTTTTAACCCATTCATCGAATTCCGCAACAAAACCCTTGAACTTCTTATTTTTGACACGTGGGGCGTGGTGCCGGATCATCGATAACCGTGAAAGACATGACCCCCATCCGTGATCTTCTGCAGCGGGGAGTTCGACACGGGGCCTTTTCCGGGGCGCAGGCGGCCCTTGCCCGGCACGGGAGATCTCCCTTGACCGTCTGTGCGGGGACGACATCTTTCGTGGAAGGTTCCCCGGTGGGGCGCGGAACCCTGTTCGATATCGCTTCTGTCACCAAGGTGTTCACCTGTGCGGCGGCGCTGCGAATGGTGGATCGCGGCGAGCTGGATCCGGATGAGCCCATACAGGGGATTCTCGAGGAATTGAAAGACAGTCCTGTGGGGAACGCAACCCTGGCGCAACTCATGGCGCACGAGGCCGGCTTTGAGCCGTGGGCCCCGTTCTTCGAGAAAATCGAACGGAAGGACAGGGGAACCGCCGGGGCCCGCCGGGAGATGATTCGCATGATCATGGGCCATCCGTCTGCGCGAAACCCGGGGCAGGAGGCCGTCTACTCGGATCTGGGTTACATCCTGCTCGGCGAAATCCTGTCCGCAAGGAGCGGGCGGCCGCTGGATGAGATAATGGCGGCGGAGGTCACCGGCCCTCTGCGCTTGACGAGCGTCCGGTTTGCGCCCGTGCGAGGGGCGGTCGCTGCTACCGAGGATTGTCCCTGGCGGGGCAGGGTGATTTCAGGAGAGGTCCACGACGACAACGCCTGGACCATGGGCGGTCTGGCCGGGCACGCGGGTCTTTTTGCCACGGCCGTGGATGTGGCGCGGTTCGGTGTGGCCTGGCTGGAGTCGCTCGAGGCGGGAGGGTGGCTGTCACGGGAGCTGGCCGCGCGGTCCATCGCTCCTCGATCGCTGGGCAGAGGCCTCGGATGGGATCTCAAGAGCCCATCGGGATCATCGGCGGGAGATCTCATGGGGGAGCGGACCTTCGGACATCTCGGGTTCACCGGCTGTTCCCTGTGGGTGGATCCCGATGCGGGGTTATCCGTGGCGTTGTTCACCAACCGGGTTCATCCGAGCCGGGACAACGAAGCTATCCGCGAGTTTCGACCGCGCTTTCACGACTTGGTTGTAGAAACGAACCTGGGTGCAGGTTGATTTTTTTGGGGGGCCTGTGCCTATTTTTCTGAGGGGTCGGTTCCGGGAGGTTGCGGCAACTCGCAGTCCGGAGCGTCCTCTACATGCACCGGGAACCTCGGAGTGGTACCGGCGGCGGTGGCGCGCTTGCGAGTTTGGCCCGATCTGGTCCTCTTTCGCTTGGCGATCATCTTCATCTTTTTGGTCGGCGAAGTCATGACATTCTCCTGGCGGCCGGAACTATACGGACCGGCGAGGCGGGAGGCAATTTAGGTCGAACTTCGCGCCACGTCAACAAGAATTCAATGGTATGGTCGTTCCCCGAACGGTACTTGGAGATGTTTTCCCGGGGGAATGTAAAACCTTTGTCTATTCTTATTCAGATTGAATCGCTTGAATCGAATCTTTGTCGTAGAAGCAGACAGACCAATGGGGCACAGCGTTCCACGGGCCATGATCACGAAGGATAAGAACATGAGAGATCGAAAACTCGCGAGATGGGCAATAACTCTGGGTGGCGCAATGCTGGTGATCGGGTGTGCCCAGACCACGGTGTCCACCTCATCTCCGAAACACCCTGCGGCGTCGGCGGACGGCGACGGGCCGGCGTTCGCGGATGTCTTCGATGCCTCCGATGCTCCCGGGGGAGCGGAAGCGGTGGCGCTGAAGTCCTCGGTGACCGAGGTGACCGTCTACTCGGATCGGGCACGGGTGACCCGCCGGGCCCAAACGGAGGTGACTACCGAATCCGGCGTCTATGCCTTCCGGCACCTTCCCGGCTGGGTGGATGACGGATCGGTTCGCGTCTCGGCCAGCGCGGGTCGGATAGTGGACGTTCGAGTGGAGCGCAGTTTTCTGGCCAAGGCCACTGACAAGAACTGGCAGAAGGCCGAGGCGGAGTGTCAGGATCTGACAAATCAACTGGCGGCTCTGAACGACGAAATCGGCGTCCTCGATGCTCAGAAAATCCAGATAGAGGCCATCAAGGCTTTCTCTCTGGAGAAGATCACCAAGGACACCACCATCGGCGACATCAGCGTCGAGAGCTACGGTGCGGTGCTGGACTTCATCAGCGATTCCCTGCGCAAGACCGCGAAAGCGCGCCGCAAGGTTCAGCTCGAGCGCGAGGAGATCACGCCGGAGCATGAGGCCAGCGCGCGGCGGCTCGAGGAGATGAAGGGCCTTGGGCAGCTGGAAGAGACCACGGTGCTGGTGACGTTGCAGGCCAGCCGTGCCACGCCGAGCGCCATCGAGCTGACCTACATGATGCCGGGGGCAACCTGGGAGCCGATGCACGAGCTGCGAGTGAGCACCTCCGACTCGAAGGCGGTCGAGGTGATCTCGTTCGCGGCGGTTACCCAGACCAGCGGTGAGGATTGGGGCAAGGCGGAGCTATCCTTCTCGACTCAGTCCACAATCCAATCGGTGCGGATCCCGGAGCTCGAGCAGCTGACCCTGGGTGATACCCACACGGCGACCCGCCTCCTCACGAGCAAGCTGTCGTCCTTCAGCCGGGCGCAGAAGGCCTTTGAGGGGCAAAGCCAACTGTGGAACAAGGTTCATCAGAAGTCGTCCGGCAGGAGTGAACGCCTGAACTTCGAGCAGATCTATCAAAGCAACATGGAGTACCTGCAGGTGGTTCAGAGCAAGACGGTTCAGATCTTCGAGACGCTCAGGAATCGCGGGACAACCGCCCACTTCAAGGCGAAAACCGCGCACAGCGTCCGTGGTGATGGCCATCCGACCAGAATGCGCATCGGCCGCAGCGCTCTCAAATCCAGGCAGAAGATCATCGCGGTGCCCGAGCAATCCCTGAACGCCGCTCGCACCCTGGAGATGGTCAACTCCACGAACCTGCCGTTCCTTCCGGGCAAGGTCGCCCTCTATCAGGACGGCGCGTTCCTCGGTATGACCGACATCGACTTCATCGCGCAGGGGGAGAGCTTCTCCCTTTTCGTCAGCGTCGCCGATCATCTCAAGCTCTCGCGCAAGCTCGATCGCAAGCACAGCTCGCTGGTCCACAAGAAGCGAAGCAGGATGCGCGTGGCGTTCATCGTGACCGTCGAGAACCTCTCTGCCGAAAAAACCGCGTTCACACTGGCCGATCGAATTCCCGTGTCGGAGAATCGAAACATCAAGGTCAGCAACATCAAGATCACCCCCGCCGGCAAGGCCGACTCGCACGGCATCCTACGCTGGGACCTGACGCTGAAGCCGAAAGAGGCGCGCCAGTTCCGGATCAGCTACCAGGTCGAGTATCCCCGCGAGCTGGTCCTCGACGCGCGCCGCAAACGCCAGGCACAACCGGCCTTGCCGAACCCATCATCCCCTGGCCCCGTGAACCGCAAGAAATACGAGATCCAGGACCAGCTCATGGATCTGGAGGAAATGCTCTAGAATATGCGCAAAACTCTGTTGATCGTTTCACTCGCGTTTCTCGGCGTCCACGGCTCCGGCTGCGGAGCGACGTGCGATCGCATCGAGAAGGACCGAGTGAAGTTCCTCGAACGCGTGGCCGTCAACGAGGACACCCACATGGAGGTGACGATCCCGTTCGCCACGGCCGATGACTTGATCAGCCGCCAGGTCTCGAAGATGAAGCCCATGGACATCAAGGTTCCCGGGATGGGGAATTACGGCTCCTACTTCGGCAAGCTGAGCATCAAGCCGCGGGGGGTGAAGCTCCGGCCGGCCAGGGAAAACCACGTGGGGCTTCGGCTCAAGTTCGACGTACGGGAAAGCGGCAAGAAGGTGTTCACCATGTCGGTGGACACGGAGATCAAACCCAAGATCGATCTCGATAAGGGGGTTGTGGCCATAGGATTCGGTCCCAAAGATCTCAAGTCGGTGAAGCCGAAAATGTCAAAGGGCGCAAAGAAGGATCTGGGGGGGCGTATCTACAAGAAGATCCCCAAGATGGCGCGCACCCTGGTTCCCCGCAAGTTCGTGGACCAGGCGGCCGGCAGCGTGGTCTCTTTCCTGGTTTCGAGTTTCTACAAGACGTTCAAGGACAAGCTGCTGCCGAAGATGGGGGACCTGAGCAGGTTCGAACTTCAGTTGCCGGACGTGCCGGTCCGCAAGCTCACCATTCGCTCGTTTGGCAAGGCCGGCGGAGGCCTGCGACTTCTTCTCGTCACCGATCTACCCGTGCGCAAGGGCATCGTCCCTGACGACGAGAATCCCACGGTGCTCCCGGACGGACTGATAGCCGTCCGCACCTCCGGGTCCACACTGGCACAGATGGCCAACTGGGCGATGGCGAAGGGGCTGGTGCCCGACAGATACGACAAGAAGGGCAAGCCCAGGAAGGACGGAGAGCTGCGCCCGGGCCTCGACTGGATCCCCGGCAAGCGCCCCATGAAAATCTACCTGTGGGATCTGGACAAGCCCTGCATGCGCGTGGACATGGGGGCAAACGCGAAGGTGTCGATCAAGGGTGACAAGGTGGAGATCAAGGCGACCGACGCGAAGGTAGAGAACGTTGATGCGTCGGCGTTTACCAAGGCCGGCGTGTGGTTCTATGCCCTGTGGAAGGACGCCATCAAGATGTCGAAGAAGACCTCCTCAGAAATGAGGTTCAAAGTTGCGGGGCAGAAGATGGTATCGAAAGTGGTCATGGCCGAACTCGAGGACGACGAACTCACCGTGGGGTTGAGCCTTGTGGCGGAAAAGTAGTAGGGGCGTTGGTCAGCCTGAAAGGCTGAAACATACCAGCCTGGGGCACCGCCCCAGGAATCATGAAAATAAAAAGAAAAAGCCCTGAAAGGGCGTCACACATCCAGCTATTTCATCCCACGTAATCGGCCGTTTACGCCGACGGTTTCCTAAAACCGTCAATAACGGGTAAAATTTCTTCAAGACTCGGGGAAATAATGACTTGGACTCTTGTGCGGGGGCTCTTGTGCGGGGGAGGGGAAGATGCGAGTAACGTCCTCTATTTTGGCGCACTTCTTGGTAGCGGTTCAGATCGTTCTTCTCTCCGGTTGCTACCCTCAATCCGGTGTCCGAAAGCCTGTTTGGGCCGAGCGAGCCAACCACGATCTCGACTTCGGGCAGGCTCTCAAGGTCAGGGAGGTCTTTTTACCATGTGCCAATCCGAAAGGACGAGGTAGCCTGGATTACCGTTCCTTCGCAGGGATATTGATGGCGTTACAGGAGCGAGATTGGATGATAGGCAACGTCGATAGCGATAGCCGTTCAATTAAAGCGCGGGCTTGCCTTCGAAACAATCCTCTCCATTGTGCGTGGATGACATTCAGGCTGATGCACGGATCAAGGGTCGAGATCGTGCCCTCGGAAAATTCGGCCTTGAACCCGAAACTAGTAGACGACATATCTCGTTGGCTAACCATGCTCGACCAGTCATTCTCCAAGTACCGCTGCCAGACAGAAGATGCGTTCGACCAGATAGCGAACCAGTACGGATTAGAACCCTTTTAAGAACCCCGATTTAAAGACTATGAGTCATTCGAAATGAGACTCTTTGAAAAGGGGCGGCGTTGGATGAACCCACGCCCTACATTGATAAAATTGCCGGATGGCGCCATGTACCCCGATCCGTCACGGCGCCTTGCACATGAAGGCTCTCTCATCGTCGCACGGGTAGGTCAACCAGCCGAGCACTGCGTGATATGAGACGCAATCCAGGTAGTCCGCCCACTCGGGTGGAAACACGATGATCCAGTTCTCCCAGTCCAGTGGCGATCCATCGGTCCAGGTGAAGGCTCCTTCCTGTGTGATATCGTTTAGCCCAATCCAGCTCTCGTAGATGCCGGTATTCCCTATGAACTCATAGACGAGCTGGGTTCCCGTCGCCTCGTCGTGAATGGATGCCAGCTCCAGACCCTTGTCAATGCAGGACTGGCGAGCGTCGCTCCATGAGGCCTCGTGAAAGCACAGGAAATAGCTCTCCGCGTCATTTCCCGTCACGTCGATGCAGTCCGGGCATCCGGGGTCGTCGTCGATCACCTCGTTGCAGTCGTCGTCCCGGTAGTTGCACACCTCGGTTGCGCCCGGGTGCACGCTCGGCTCGAGATCGTTGCAATCTTCGGTGCAGGCGTTGAAGGTGTCCAGGTCGTTGTCCACGAACTCACCGACGAGGCACGGGAGCCATTGTGACAGCGCCTCTTCACGACCCTCGATGAAGTCGAGGACTTGATCCATATAGTAATCCACGGTGGCCGGATCCCCGAACTCCTGCGCCTCCTCGTTCATGACCGGCTCCACCAGAGTCCGGGCGTCCAGGGCAGTGCTCCACAGATCGATCTCCTCCGCCCGATCGATCACATCCAGGAACGCCTGATGAAGCAGTTCCGAGCAGTCCTCGAAATAGATGCACAGGGCGTGCACCCGACCGCCGCTGAACATTGCGTCCAGGCCGAATTTCGGTGACTCCCAGGATGGGCCTGGAGATTTCATGACACCTTCGTAGCTCCCGAGCAGTTCCTCCGAGTCGAAGAGTTGATCGATTCCCCAGGGGAGGAAGGTCCAGGTATCGTCGGCGAGGGCGTGGTGGATCATGAAGTTGTTGGTGGACCAGCCGTAGCCGTCCCAGTGGGCCAGGTACATCTCCGTGGCGGCGAAGGTGAGGTATTCCTCCACGTCCAGATACTGCCCCAGCGCGGCCATGATATCGTCTCCCGGCTCGATGGCGTCCAGCGCCGCGGCTACTTCCAGCAGATCGTTCTTGGAGATGTCATCCCCGTTGTCCTGATCGAAGTAGTCGAACGAGTCGCCGGTGAGATCCGAGCCCTCTCCCTCGTACAGGTTGCCGTCATCGGCTCCGTACCATTTCTCCAGGAACTCGTCGTTGTCCGGCGTCTCGATCAGGGCGTAGAGATACTTGTCAATCCCGTTGAAGGTGATGCGGCCGAACCCGGAACGGCTCGCCGGCACATTCCCCGCCCTGAAGAGCTCGTATCCGAGATACTGCTGTATTCCGGAGGGATCCTGCTTGATGTTGTTGAGGGTGAGCTTCTTCAGCGTGAGGAAATTCTGCCCGTCCACGTACCTGTTGAAGTCGATGATGAACCCCGACTTGCCCGGCGCGCTGTTCCCCCACGGCGGGGACTCGGTCTCGTCGATGGGGGTGAACGATCCGAAACCTCCCTTGAGCCTCAACCCCACGTCCTCGAACTCCACATCATCTATCCTGACGCTGGCATTCACGTAGGTCTTGGGGTTGTCCACCAGCGAGTCGTACGCGCCCTGGTCCACCTGGATCTCGATGTCGTGGACGGCGTCGAGGCTGAAGAACCCGTCGAGTGGGTCGTCTCCTGTGTCCGTATCAGAATCCGTCGTCGAGGCGTCCGGATCGTTTGCAGAGCTTCCGTTGTCGCAAGCTACGAGCGCGTGGGCGCAGATTACCGCCAGCACGATTGCAGTGAATGGGATTCCTCGTATCGTCATCGTCTTGCTCCATATAGTAACGTATTTTTCAATCTTTTTTTTGTTTGACCCGTAAAACGGGGGTATTGGAAGAATAATATGGAGGTGAAGTCATGTCTCCGGTCAAACTCATGTCATGGATCGTCGTCGTCGCTCTGGTGGCGGCCTGTTCGCCCGCGCCCTTGCTGGGTAACCGGGCTCGCTCCGAGGGGCTGAACGACGGGGAGTTCGAGGGCAAGTTCAAGAGCTTTCCCAACTCCGCAAAGGTCAAGGTGATCATCGTCGACGGCCGGATCACCGAGGTGGAGATGTTGAAGCACGGCGCATCGAGCCGGGGCAGACCCGCCGCGGAGAAGATCCCCGGGATGATCGTGGAGGCCCAGCGAGCGGACGTCGACGCCGTCTCGGGCGCAACCAACTCCAGCCGTGTAATCATGAACGCCGTTCAGAACGCCCTGGATGTTTCGATGGATGCGGGGAAATAAAACGACTCGCCCTGATATATGTGGAGCGACCCCGGACGCTAATCTAAAACAAGGACATCATGTCGTCTGCGCCGCATTCAAAGACAATTGAGCCAAGAGCTTGTCCTTGAAATTGTGATTTTGTGGACGAGTGCTTTATTGTTTGCACTAGCTTTACCGCTTCTTCAAATCTGCCGCTAGCTGCATGTTTTTCTATTTCGTCCATGATTTCGATGTCTTTTTGAAACGCCACATTTTCAGCCTTTACCTTCTTCTGCTTTTCTGTATCTCTCCAGTAAAGCTCTCTTTCTTTCCTCTCTCTCTCTTCATCGACTTTCGCCTTTGCGTCGAACTCTTTTGCGGTTTTTGACAGGGAAGCCGCTTTCTTTCCATCCCCTTTTTCCATATAGATCTTGGACAGTTTTTCCAGCAATTCGGCCTTGGTACTATTGTTCTTCGTCATTTCTACTGTCTGCAATGCGAGATCGAGTTCTCCAAGCCTGATATATGTCAGGCCAATCATGCCTGTTGTGCCATCCGCAAATTTATTCGGTTCCTGTATCTTGTTGAGTTTCGCAAGAATGGCGGAAGCGAATTGTGCTACCCCTCGGTCTCCTTTACCCAGGTCTTGGAAAGAAAAGAAAATTTGCATAAACAACTCTCCTTTTACTTCTTGATTGCTTATTTCATCAGCGATCTGGATAGCGCGTTTGGGCTGATTCAAGTATGCAAACCGGTTAGATATACCTGCCAATGCCTGATTTTTTTCTTCTGTGTCCTCGAGCGTTTGGGCGAAATTGTAGGCATTTTCCAGGAAACCTACTGCTTTGGGAAAGCTGGGTGACTTGGCGTACTTCTCTGCCAATTTTGTCAGGGCAATGGCTTTTAGCGCAGGAGTATTCAGTAAACTTGCCAGTTTTTTTTCAATAGCGGCACATCTGGACAATTTTTTCTCGAGCGGATCCTGTTTTGAGAATGACTCCTGTTTTGAACACTGCAACTGAGATACGAGGGATATCGCAATCACAAAACTGCAAAAAGTGCGGAGGACCAGCTTTTTCTCCATCCTGAAAACCTGCCTTTCAGGTGATGGTACCATCGCCTCCGACTGTCAGTGCCTGGCCACTGCGTGCTCCATCTATTCGGACGATCATACCATCTTTAATGAATGTTTGTCGTTTGACGATTGCCCACGAACACGAACTCGATCATCCGCCATAGCCGAGCGTCGTAGCTTAATCAGGCCACGGCGACGGCGGACAGGCGTCATCAACCTTGGATCTTGGAGGACGTTTGTCCTGCGCCGCTCGCTAAAGCGAGCTATGCAGGATTGCACGTTGTGCGGCCTGGTACTCCATGGCTCCCAGCTTGCTGTACATGGTAGCGGTCATGCGGTGGTTCTCGCGGCCGGCCAGGCGGAACAGCAGCTCGCTCTTGAGCGAGTGGGCTCCGGATGCCTCCTCCCCCGAGGAGATGAGCAGATCGGTATACTCGAGGGCCAGTTCGAAGTTCTCTTCGTCCATCAGGGAGTACGCCCTGCCCAGCACCGTCTTTGCGCCGCCCATGCTCTCGACGAAGGATCCGGCCCGCTCCTTCGTGGGGGAGGGCTTCAGGTGGGTTCCGTTCTGGTCGAACCAGCCCGAGTAACGGTGGTATAGCCCCTCCACGTTGAATCGGTGCCTGGCGTATAGTTCCCTCAGCAGGGGATGGTTCGCCAGGCGCTCGGGGAGGCGCGTGTTGGTCAGGGTCTCCTCCAGGCTCGACCGATTGTTCATCTCCTCCGCAACCGAGTCGTGCAGGAAGTTCAGGTACTCGATGCCGCTGTCCAGAACCGCGGCGATCCTGTTTCTTTTGCAGATGGGCGGTCCCACCGATGCGATCATCACGTCCGGATCGAGCTTCTTTATCAACTCGAGGGCCTCGCGCCACTTCACCTCGTCCCGGACCCTCTTCATGGGGCTCGCCACCATGGGCATGGCGCCGCTGGACATGTCCGCCACCCAGGCGATCTTCTGGTCCGGCATCCAGATGAGGGCGTAATCGGGTGCTTCGCCCTCCACGTGGTAGAGTTCGAAGCGAGTGCCGCCCAGTTCAAATCGGTACTCGTCGGTGAAGGTGATGTCCGGGTAAATGGGGTTGTAGAGCGGTGTGTCGAGGATCGTGGGAAAGTTGAACTGGATGCTGTCCCGCCGCCTGTTGTAGCGATACATGCTTCTGGACAGATCGAACTCTCGAACGAGTTGTTCGTGGGCGATGATCTTCGTGCCCTCCTCTTTGATGGCCCCCGCGCCCGCCACCTGTGTCCCGTGGTGGTGGGTGTAGATGATGTACTTGACGGGCTTGTCGGTGATCTGCCGCATCACCTGCTTGGTGAAGGTCGCGCTCTTCTCGAACCCCGTGTCTATGACCACCACACCTTCGTCGGTGACGATCCACCCGATGTTCTTGTTGGGGACACTGCCGGTCCCGATGGCCACGCGCCCCACGACAAAGATGTTGTTGTCCACTTGAGACATGGTGAAGGCCCGCCTGTTGTTGACGGTGCACCGCTTTTTTTTATTTATCTTGTAATTCCATGAGCCCTTGCCGGTGTCACCGCCGGCCTTCCGGTGCCAGCCGTCCGCCCGGGCGTTCGCCTTCGCGACGCGCGATACGGTCTGTGCGTATGGAACACCGAGGGGATCGACCAGGCCGGACTGAATTGCCAGGTACGGGTGGTGCCGCGTCAGGTCGGGGGATCCGTCTATGTAGCCGCACAAGTGCCAGCCCACTACATAGGGGGTATCCATCATGGATTTCAGGTAGCGCGTGTACGCCTTGCCCACCTGCTTGCGGCTGGACATGTGGACCCCCTTGGGCTTGCGGACGTTTTCGCTGGGGTAGGAGAAGCTGGAGTCACCCATGAGAATCGGTTTTTTGGTCGCGGTGTGAAGCTCCGCGAGCTTTTTCTCCTGACGGTCGGCGGTGGTGTACCACTGGATATAGGCCAGGTCGAAATGCCTGCCGATGATCGGGTACAGCCAGGCGGGCATGTCGAAGGCTCCCTCGAACTTGTCCCCGAAGATCAGGTGGTTGGAGTCGCACTCCCTGAGGGCGGCCACCTCCGCCTCGTAGTACGCGTCGGCGATGAGCGGCAGGAAGGTGTTGACGTCCTGGTAGGCGAGCCAGATTCTGGCGGGCCTGGGCCAGCTGGTACGGGTCGCAAGCGCCTCCCACGTGGTGTCGGACACTCCATATGCAACGGCTGCGATCTCCGGATCCCCGTAGTGCTCCTTCAGGATCTCGATCCACCTCATCTTGCCCGGCGACTCTCCTTCCCGCTCCATGATGGCTCTCACCCATCCGTGCATCTTCAACGGCATGGAGCGCCAGATAGTCATGTCGTTGAAGCTCACACCCAGGATCATCGGGTCGTCCGCGTTATGCTCACACCATATCCGGGCCCTGGCGCTCAGCGCGTCACGGGTCTCGGGGGCGAAGGGATCGGGGTACTTGCGAGACAAGCCCGCCCAGCCGTCGATGGGGAAGGGCCTGAATTTGGCCACGTAAGGCATCCGATCCTGCCGCACGGGGTTGTGCACCCCCAGGGTGTTGAAGCCCCATCCCGCCACCTGTTCCATCGACTCGTTCACCCACTTTGCTGCCGCCGCGCTGTTGTTGATGTCCAGCAGGTTTTTGGCTTCCTTCAGGTCCGCGCCGTACTTTTTGGAGAAGTGATCGATGTTTCTCTCGGATGTGATGAGTACCGGTTCGATGTGGTTGATCCCGATCGAGACCATCTTCTCGCCTTGGGGATCAACGAACCACCAGATCCCCTCTTCCTGTACCAGCTTGAAAAACCCGTCCCTGCCGATCTCGGTCTCCCCGTCTCCTGGCGTTCTGCCGTCGCAACCGCAAAGACAGATGAGCCCGATCAGCGATATTGCCCATACGACCATGTTCTTTCCGGTCATCGGATCCCCTTTTTGCTACAGTACGTAGCCCATGGCGCGAAGTCGTTCGAGCTCCAGAGAGGACAGGGGAATCATCTCCACCTCGGTCCACCGCAGCTCGGTTGTCGCCATCCACTCATCTAGCCCGGCGAGCATCTGCTTTGCGCGGCCCGGCTCGACGGCGGCCAGATCGCGACGCTCCTTCGGATCGGTCGCCAGGTTGTACAGGTGTCCGGTAGAGCGCGAGTAGTTGTGGATGTACTTCCACGGATACTCCAGCCGATAGCACACGCGGGCTGACGGTTCGTCCAGTTCCCCGTGGAGCACCCGGTCCGCTTTCACGTCGCCGTTCATGGTCGAAAGAAGGCTCACCCCGGAGTGGGCGTCGTCGTCGTCCTCCAGTTCGAGCACCTCGAGCACCGTCGGCATGATATCCACCAGGGAAACCGGATCTGTGACCACCTTGCCGGCGTGCGCCCTGCCCGGCAGAAGTATCAGAAGAGGCACCCTCACCAGCTCCTCGTGTAGAGAGTTCAGCCACCGGTGGCCGATCGATCCGTGGTCGTCAAACTCCTCGCCGTGATCGGAGGTGACGATCACCAGGTCATCGTTGCCGACACCGAGCTTCTTGAAAACCTTGCGAATGGATTGATCCACCCGCGCTACCTCGCTGGCGTAGGCGCTCTTCAGGAAGTTCAGGTAGCGACTCTCCACCTCCGGCCCCGCCGTCCGCGCGATCTTCATGATCTCTCCGGGATGTGACAGGGCAATCCTGTGCGCCCAGCGGTTGACACGGGTGATGTTTGCGAGGGGGATTGGATCCTCGGGGCCCAGGTCGTTTCTGGTCCGGTAGACACGGCTGCTGGCGTCCAGGGAGATCTCCCCCCAGTCGGCGAATCCGCTCCGGTTCCATTTGCTGAACCACGGTTGATTGTCCCTGTAGGGGAAGTGGGGATCGAAATAGTGCAGCCAGAAGAAATTCGGTCCCTTTCCCCTCGCCGTCTCCTCGAAGGCGCCGATTGCCATCTCGGGGAACGGCAGCTTCAGGAACCCCTTGCCGACAAAATGGTCGAACCCCTGGGCAAAGCCGAAGCGCTGGTGCAGATGGTGGTTGGTGCAGATCCCGTAGGTCTCGTAGCCAGCCTGGTCGAGTCTCTCGGTCAGCGTGACGGCGTTTTCGTTCAGTGCCGGCTGGCCCACCACTCCCCCCTTGCTGACCCCTCCCTTGTCGACCCCGTGCTCCCGGGGGTAGAGGCCGGTGATGACCGAGAACATGGACGGCACGGTCCACGAGGAGGTGGCGTAGGCCTTCTCGAAGAGAACACCTTGCCTGGAGAGTTCTTTCAGGAATGGCGTGGTGGGAAGCTCGCTGCCGTAGGATTGCACGTAATCGAAACGCAGCGTGTCCACGATGATCAGGAAGACGTCGGGCATGCCTTCCCGCGGTACGATGGCCGGGGGCTCCGGAGCGGCATCCTTCCGCCCGTTTTCGGGATCGATGATTGTTTGCGGCGGATGGGGCTCTACGGCCTCATTGCCCAGGATAACGGCCTTCGCGGTGGGATTCGAACCGTCCTCGCCGCAGCCCGTCCATAGGGAGCAGAAAACCGATATTGCCGCAAAGGCGGCGACGAATCTGCACATGGGCACTGGGCACCTGGCGAAGTGAACACCGGCCAAGGCCGATGATTGGTTTAGTATTGATCTGTCGCATTATAATACGTGCCGATGCAACCCATTCCGGACGGATTCCTCAGTGTGCCCTATGCGGAAAAAAAGGAAAAAGCGGTGGACGTTTTTGATCGTCATCCAAGATTGAAGGTCGAAAATCTCGCCATAGCTCGCGTCCGCGAGCGACGGCGGACCCGTCACGAACGCCTGCCGACCAGCCTGAAAGGCTGAAAAATACCAGCCCCAGGCATCGCCTGGGGTTCGTGGTAGTCGTCTCGATCGTAGGGGCGCAGCCTGCTGCGCCCTGATCTCGTCATCATGAAGGGACGCCGAACCTATCTGTCAACTGTCAGTGCCAGACCCTTAGTCCCACCCTGGCGATCATGTGCCCGGCTTTTGATCTGAAGTCTCAGTACGTCGCGGCTCCAGCCCTGTTCGATCGTCTGGCCCATGTACCAGAGTCTATGGCCGAGATCCTTGACACTCTCAATGAGCAGAATGTTGTGCCCCCAGGGCAGATCCAGGCTCGCTTCGCCCAATTGTGCCACAGCCCGTGGCACTTTTTCTTTTCCTGTGTTTTCAGGTGGTTGCGTTGGGGCTGCGGTTTGGGGCATGAGCGGATACTCAGTGTAGAACGCCTTCATTCTTTTCATGTTCCGCGCCGAGAAACCCTTGATCTCGGGCAGTTCGTTTTTGAGATCCGCTGCCAGTCGGTCGATCACTTTCGAGCCCCAGCCCTCGGTGCTCTGGCGCGCGGAGATCATCCGTCCGATCTCCCAGTACAAGCCGATCATCTGCCGGTTTACCGAGACTGCGGCCCTGGATTGCGCAGCGTTGATGCGGGTCTTGAGATCGGCCAGGAGCGACACGTATGTTCGAGAATCAATTTTCTGGATGGACGGATGCTTCAGATGATTTTCTTTTCTCATACCTCCTTAATCGGTCGCTGGCGGAAAATGTTGCCAAGAAAGTGAAGATATTTTTGTTTGACCCGTAAAACGGGGGTATTTGAGGAACAATGAAGATCCCCGGGATGATCGTGGAGGCCCAGCGGGCCGACGTCGACGCCGTCTCGGGCGCCACCAACTCCAGCCGTGTAATCATGAACGCCGTTCAGAACGCCCTGGATGTTTCGATGGACGGAGAAGACGATAGTTGACGCATTACAAGTTAAAGTCTATAACAAAGGTAGACATAGAAAGGCCATCGTGAGAACTCTCGCAGCTAGTACATTACTTCTTCTTTTCCTGAACATATTTGGGGCGCACCCGTGTATGTGCGAGGTCAGGGAACAACTGGCATCGGTTGTGGAACAAGGGAGCGAACATCATTGTTGCCATGCTTCCTACGAAAAAGACAACCTGGCGGAGAGTCCGTCCGGTTGTCTCGATTGCGCGATGCCCGGTACGGATTGCGGGCCGTCCTCCATATGCTGCAAGCAGCTCGGGGAGGAAGGTATCGTCGACCGCTACGAGCCGGTGGTGGAAGGCGCACCACCAGCAGTTTATCAGATCACTGTCACGGATCGTAATCGTTGTGCTCTCCACGTGTACTTGCGGGCTTCCGTGCCAAAGATGCGACGACCCGTGTTTTCAACTGTGATGTTGTGTTGATCGTCCAGCCACGTTTCGCGTTCGAAAACTAATGTCCATTTATAATCTGCAAGTCCGGCAATGCCGGATTGTATGGGAGAGATCATCATGAGAAAATCTGAATGGCTACGTGTTGTTTCGATGATTGGCCTGGTCATGGCCATCACCGGCGGCATTGTTATTATCGCACAGAATTCCTTTGCTTCGGAGCCGGGCCCGGCGTGTTCCTGCGGCTCAGACTGTTCCTGTGAGAGTTGTGATTGCGGCACGGGGGAATGCAACTGCGGCTGCGATTGCAAAGGTAAAGACTGCAAAGACTGCAAAAGCAAAGACTGCAAAAGCGGGAACGACTGC
>JAUXHN010000006.1 GCA_030621515.1 Deltaproteobacteria bacterium
CCGGATACGGCAGTGTATCTCAACAATACATCCTCCACCGAAACCCTCTATGTGGCGCTGGAGTCGGATACTCCGGGTCCCACCGGGGACTACGACATCACCTTCAACTGGGCGCCGCCTGCGGTAGGTAACCTGTGCGTGAGCGCCGTTACCGGAATCGCGCCTGTGGCGGGCACGCCGGTAAACTGGACGGGTTCCTGGAGCGGTTACACGGACACCTCCAACCTGGATCCGCTAAACGGATGCACCTTCGCCGAAGGTCCCGACGTATGGTTCGAGGTCACGGTTCCCGCCAACGCCAAACTGACCGTCAACGACAACGAGGTGGGCACGGGCCCGCCCACGGTGCTCCACGTGGTGGACTCATGCGGCGACCTGGCCATCTGTCCGTTCTCCGCGCCCGATACGGTGTCCTGGTACAACGAGGATCCGTCCAACCCGGCAACGGTGATCATCGGATTGGAGGCCATAAGCCCAAGTGTGACCTCCGGAGCCATCGACCTGGACTTCACGATTACGGCACCCATTCCGGCGGGGGATGCCTGCGGGACGGCCATAATTCCCACTCTTCCCCTGACGACGGTTGTCAACATGAACGGCTACGATCCCGCCTGGCCGTTCGATCCGTCCTGTGCGACGGCTTCAGGAAACGACATCTGGTGGGAAGTAAGCGTTCCTTCATATGAGGTGCTGTTCTTCGAGGCCAGCCCCTTCGCCGGGGCGGATATGGTGCTCTATGTCGCGGACACGTGCCCGGTCGCCGGGTGCGCAGCCAGCTCGGACATCGGGGGCGCCGGCGTCAGTGAGTATGTCAACTGGTACAATGACAGCGCCACCGCCTCCACCGCCTACGCCGTTCTCAAGGCCAGTGATTCCTCCCATAACTTCGCCAACGTGGCGATCTCCATCTACACCCAGACCGCGTCGACGGGCGACTTCTGCGGGAATGCGGAGTATATCAATCTTGCCAGCGGACCATCCACGGACAGCTGGACCGGTGATCTCTCCAGCTTTACCGACGGTTTCAATGCCGGGACCGGATGCGCCACCGCCACGAGCCCGAGTCCCGAGGTGTGGTTCGAGGTCGATGTGCCGCCCCTGAGCTGGATGAACGTGAGCAACTCCACGGGAACAGCTATCACCACACAGATCCTGGATACCTGCGCAACTGTCAATTGCGTGTCATCCGGGTCGAGCAGCGCGTCCTGGTTCAACACGGATTCCACCAATACGGCGACAATCTGGGTTGTCATCGAGGGAGATGGTGTCACCACGGGCGCCCTGGATCTCTTCTTCAACGCTTACCAATCCTGTGGCGAGAACTGCTCGGATCCTTGCTCCATTTATCTGGGGGCCAACACCATCGACTGGACCGCGAGCACAAACGACTACCTGACAACGCCGACATCCTGCATGTTCAGCTACGTCGTCAACGGCCCGGACGTGTTGCTCTCCTACAACGCCTCTTCAACGGGCACCGCCAACGTGACGATGACCAAGCCCACGTCCAACCGCTATGTAATGGTCATCTACTCTCCGACCACCACCTGCGGCTGGTCGCTCACCGAGTACGCCTGCGTGAGCGATTTCTCTTTGGCAACCTTCACGTTGTCCTTCGCCATCGTGTCCGGCCAGAACTACTACATCATGGTCGCGGATACGAGTTCGGGAACCGCGGTTCTGCCCGATCCTCTGATTATCAACGTGACGGAGACCTAGTCAGACCAACCGCTCACGGCTTTCAGTATGCTTGACATAGTTTGTTCGTCGACGGCAAGCCGCGTGCGGATCCGCTCCGCGTCTGACGGGTCGAAAGGCTCGCCGCGCACCAGGTGGGCTTGTTGTCGGCGTCGTTCACTGCCGGGCTTGTCGCCGGCGGGATCTGAAGACGGCAGAAATATTACCAGGTCCGGAATAAGGTCCGGATCGTCCAGGATGGATCCGCTTTCGATGATGAGAAGCTCGGCTTTGGGGAACGAGGATTCGATGACGGAGTAGGGTGTCGCAAGAGCGAAATAGTTGCTGCTTTTCTCGTGCCGGGCGTGATGAAGACCAATCTTGATCACGGTCGAGCGCGGCAACAGTCGGCCGAGTTCCTGCGCCAGGAAAGTCTTTCCCACGTTACGGCCGCCGCCGACAATTATTATCTTCCTAGGCATCGCCCTTGGGCGGCGAGAGGGCCATGAGATCGAGCTGACGGGGATCGACCGGCGCAGGGCCGGTTCTCCTGCTCCGCCGGGGTTTCGCCTTCTTCGCCTTTGATTTGACAACGGTCAACGAGAGGCGCTCCGCCTTGACAGTCTTCGGGTAGAGTTCATCGACCTCGCCGGGCTGAATCTTTCGCGGTGTCTCCACCTTTGCCGTCCCCTCCTTGGCCGCGTCGATCACGGTTTTTTTAAGCAGGGCTGCAAGATCCGAATAGCTCCTGCGTGCGCCGGCCACCCGCGCGAGTAGATCTTCCAGCTCGCGGTCGATGCCGTCGAACCGCACGATCTGCAGGTGCGGGCAGTCCTCGGAAGGCCCCGAGGGGTTCACCACGCCGCAGGCCGGGCAGATCCTGATAACCGCAGTTTCGAGATCTGCTGTCTTTTCCTTGTTGATTGCCACGAGCACATATTACCAGTTTCGAAACTGACTCCAACTTTCTTGGCATAGTACATTTGATCTCTGATGGATTTTTAGTAAATTTAAAAAAGGAGGAGCCGGAAATGATTTTTTGCAAATTATTGTTCATTGGTTTCAGTACGTTAATCTTTGGCGTGGTAACTGCTTGCGGCAGTCAGCAAAAATCGAAAATGGTAGATCAAACCGAGATACGGCAAGTAGATCAAACCGAGATACAGCAAGTTGATAAGGGTGAGAAGTCCGCAAACGGGATTTTGGTTTGTGATCAGTTTTCTTACAGTACCTGTCCGGAGGGATGTACCCAAAAATGTACTCCCAGCAATTGTAGTGAAACGGGAAAACGAGCGGATGGAATGCCGATTGTTACTTGTACAGATGATTGCGATGGTCCCGGAAGTTGCGTGGCGAAGTAGAGCGAATGCGCCTAGACAGAATGGACCGACCGGCCGCAATGCTGGCCAGACAGTCTCCTTGTCTTACTTGGTAGTTCTTGGCCACGGGTTTTGCCCCCTTATTCTCTTACGGAAAAGACCGGCTGTCCGCCGACCACCACTTCTGAAATGAAAAACTCGCTCCGGCCCTTTTGATCCTTCGGCCCGAAAACCGAATAATGAACCACTACCCTGGTTTCTATCCCCTGACCCACCAGGTTCCCCTCCAGTTCCGCTGCCCCACCGCGCTTTCGAAACTGGAACATCGTGAATCGCGGTTTTCTACCCAGGAACGTACTCTTTCGGAAAATTTGCTCCAATCGCTCAATCCCCAACTTCTCCTGAAGCGGTGGTATCAATCGTTGATGGGCTTCTTTCCATCTCCCCTGGTTGGCTTCCTCTAGAAATGCGTTGAAATCGCGAACAAAACCCTGACTTTCCTCCATGGCCGAGTTGGTATCGCCACCTAGTTCAACAACCAGCACGATGACCATAACCACGCACAAGATAAAAACGGTAATGAAAGTATCGTTCCTGACAATATTCATGATGCGCGACATGGCAACACCTCCCAGGGAGCAAAAGACACAAAATCAGTTCTCGGTAGTGCCTTTGAAAAAACAGCCTGGCAAATGTCACCCAGAGACACTGAAAAACTTCGGATGAATATCAATCCTTGATTCGAAAATTTCAATCCCACTCAATCCCCTGGCGATTCCGGCGGCGATTGGCGGCGGGCGCCGCAAGTTTCGCCGCATTTGACCGACATTTGAGATCTGCATTTCCCCTCCACGACAGCATTCTACCCGGGATGCATCGCAGGCACAAATGTTGCTCTGCTGAGATCCTTTTCAGGAGAGGAAGCCATATTCAATGGGATCGCGGATCCGCATGTTCGAGCCGGAGGTAGTCTACAACATCTCGTTTGGGACGGTGGATAGGCAGTTCCTGTTCTCGCCCAACCATCGGGAGGACAACCCGCTCTTGCACAGCTCTTGCCCCGCGAACGCCTTCGACCTCGCAAACGACATCACCCCGGTGCCGAGCACCATCAACATCATCGGCTCCAGCATCGGAAGAGCTCTGAAAGCCAATCCGGTGTGGCTTCACGCCTGCGAATCCAACTCCAATCATTTGCACGAGGAGGTGTCGGCCGATACAGAGCACCTCGGGAACATCGCCAAGTTCGAGCAACACGCCAACTCCCTCATCGCCCGCGGAATGAACAAGATCCTCGAGCGGGAGGGACACCTTTTCAGCTCCAGATATCGCATGGAGGCATGCGTCAGCGACGAACCCGCAGAACAGAAGCTCTTCTACGCATTGACCAACGTCGTCAAAGACGGCCTGGTCGAGAAAGTGAGTCAATCGCCCTTCTTCTCCACTTTCAAACATCAGGCCCACGGCGAGATTCTCGAATACTGGTACATCGACTGGGAGGGCTACTGGGAGGCCGGTGGCGACAGAAACAAACAACTGCGACCCAAGGATTTCCTCAAATGGGTCACCGTCGAAACCACCCCGCTGCCCGCATGGATGGACTTGTCCGAGAATCAACACCGGACAAGGATACGTAAAGGCGTTCGAGAGATAGAAGAAGAACAGGCAGAGAAGCGTCGTGTCGACAAACGGGCAGTGATCGGCGTCTCCGCTCTCTTCGAACGCGATCCTCGCGATCGCCCCAAGAACCCCAGGAAGACAGAAGGTCAACTCGCTGCTGTAGCTGTGCGAAACGAAGCGGACCCTGTCCGTGGAGTTACACAGGTCCGGCCGAGTCGACGAGCATCGCTGAGGCGCAGTCAGCCCCTTTGTCACGCCTCAACTCCAGAGGAATCCCTGTCCTACCGCGAGAAGTGGAACAACTTTCGAAACGAGTTTATCAAGGCCTCTTTGGATTTCCGAAACGGATATTGGAAACGAGAATTCCCCCTCGGATGTTACCGACCTCCAACCATACGCCTCTACTCAAATGACGAGTTGTGAACTCGTAAGTGTCACCTTGCGAAGCGAGCGCAGTCAACTTAGCAGCCTCTCCCATTTCAAGCGCAATGTTTGAATTCAACGGACCGTTCCATTCCAAACCCGACCATCGCCGTCCGATCCTTTCAAATCTGTCGATCTCAACGGTCACGAGACCCCAATCAAGCTTTCCAAGAGCAACCAAGACATCATTCGTCATGGAATGCAGCAGCTTTCACCAGAATTCTACACCCTGCTACCCGATCCCCAAGAAAATCTTCATTGTCTCTGGGCCACATTTGGGCCGGAAAACTGCTTGTCTTATCCGACATCGTCGCTGCCCTTCGTAAGGCGCATAGACACAAAATACTATATCGCAGAATGAGATGAGAGACAGCCGAATTTCTGGCGCATTATACAGGTTAATGTTCGAGTTCGTGCTTTGAGAATGTCAGCTTGTGAACGCCTTCGTTCGCGACCACGTACAGGGTCCGGCCCGCGTCCGTCACCACGGCCAGGTCCAGCACCCGTCCGCGCGCCACGGTTTTGCTCTTTCCGTTCGTGTCGTCTTCATTCGCATGGCGTTCACGACCGGTAACCAGGACCGTGTTCCAGGTTCTCCCGCCATCCCGGCAGATGCGGACCATTCCCAGATCGTCGTCCGCGCGATAAGCCGCAGCTGCGATCCAGCCGGGATCCTCCGGATCGAGCGTCATCGCCGTGACCCGGGTTGTCGCCTCGGATTCGAACCAGGAGTCGCCGTTGTCCATGGAGCAAAACAGCGGAACGGACGGAGCGTCCACGGCGATGAGAATCGTTCCTTCGCAGGCGGCGAGACGTGTGGGTCCGTGGCCCACGGCGTGGGCGATGTCGGCGGGCAGGGTTATCTGGTGCCATTTTAAGAGATCGTCGCTCCTGATCACGCGGTTCTTTCCCGCCAGGCTCTCGAGGACGAGCACCGATGTCGTTCCCTGAACAACGCATGCGGCGAGGCAACTGCCCTCTGTCAAGGAGGCCGACCAGGTTCGACCCAGATCGGCGCTCATGAAGATCTGACCGGCCTTCGCGCAGCCGATCAGCTGGTAACGATCGCCCACCTTCTGTCCCATGATCGCAAAAGATGTGTCGACAGGCCCGGAGTCCGTCTCCGTTCCCGGGTGGTTCCATCCGTTGATGGGCCGCATCCGACCGTCACTGCCTGACATCACCAACGCGCCGTGGCGTCTGGTGCCGATGAAGATAGTGTTCCCTGTCGAGCACACACTGTTGGCCTGAATCGACGACGACGATTCCGACCTGTGAAACATGCCGTCCGCCCCGGCCCTGAAGATCCCGTTTCCCACGACGAATGGTCCGTCCCGGGTCATATCGATTGCAGCGGGCGAGCCTCGCAGCGGACCCAGAAACTGGCTCTCGATCACCATCCGCGCGCGATCGGGCATCGACATCAGAAGCGAGTCGTCATCCCCGGGTGAAAGCCCGATTCCCAACTGATCCATGACCTCCTCGATGGGCGCGTCCTCCTCCTCTTCCCATTCGTCGAGATCCTCCCATCCGGACCGATCCGGTTCGATCTCGCCGTCTTCCACCGGACCGTCTTGCCCGCCGTCGTCGAGGATGGATGATGGTGATTCCTCCTCGAACCAGTTGTCGTCCATCGACAGGAGATCGTCCGATCCTTCCTGCGCCCAGCCTTCGTCGTTCTCGTCTATGGGGATGCCCATGTCATTTTCGGGGTTGTCGCCTTCCTCACCCATCCATGAGCCCTCCTGAATCTCGATGAGATCCTCGGCGACCTCCATGTCGAGGTCGGACCCTTCCGACTCCCCGGGTTCGCGATCAGGCTCATCGAGGGTTTCGTCCACGTACTGAATGTAGAGCGACGGATCTTCGTCGGGGACCTCGTCATCTACGATTGGCGGTAGATCGGGAACGTCCATTTGAGGGTCGTCGAGGATATTCCGTGCAGCAGGTTTCTTTTTGTCCGTCACCTGGGGCCTCTTTCCCGGAGTCCGAGGGCGTCACGAACCATCTTCATGTCTTCCCATACGGGGCGCTTGGCCGATTCGTTTCGCAGGAGATAGGCGGGATGGAAGGTGGGCATGACTCTCATCCCGTCCACATCGTGGAAGTGACCCCGCAGCTTGCCGATGGGTCGGCTCGTGTCCAGAACGTACTGGGCGGATGGCCTCCCGAGACAGACAACCACTTCCGGAGAGATGATCTCGAGCTGACGCCTCATGAACGGGCCGCACATGCCCGTCTCTTCCGGTAGCGGATCCCGGTTGTTGGGAGGCCTGCACTTGACCACGTTGCATATATAGACATCGTCCCGATCGAGGCCGATCGCGTTTATTATCTTGTTGAGCAGTACGCCCGCCCTGCCCACGAACGGTTGCCCGGATTTGTCCTCATCGTGTCCGGGGCCCTCGCCCACGAAGACCAGGCTCGCGTTCGGGTTACCGTCTCCGAAGACAATTTTCGTGCGGCCCTTGTGGAGTCCGCATCGTTCACAGTCACCAAGCTCCTGCCGCAGGGCCGCCAGGGCCGCTCTCTTGTCGATGGTCTGTTCTGCCGGGATGTCGGGCGCCGCCGCTGGGCTTTTTTTGCGCTCGTATCCCGACACCCCGTTCTCCACCTCCCAGCGGATTCTGTGGGCCAAGTCTTGCGCAATATCCAATGGGTCATCCATATTTCAACTATACGGAATAGAATCCCAACCACAACACCGAACATGCGGCGGTGCGCTTCGAGTGCATCGACTCCCTGAAACAATGAGAGTAATCTGATGTGATGTCGTTGCGCTTGCTGATATCCGGGCTCGGCGCGGCCGCGGCCCTTTTTCTGGTTCCCTCACATGCGCTGGCCTGGGGTCCGGTGGCCCACCTGGACTTCGCCGGGCAGTTGCTCGCGGGAGCGATCCCGCTTGCTCCGGTGTTGATGGACCTCATCACGAAGCACGCATACGATTTTCTGTACGGCAACCTGGCCGCAGACGTGATCCTCGGCAAGAACCGGGCGCGGGATCACGACCAATGCCACAGCTGGGACGTGGCGAGAAAGCTCCTGGTTCGTGCGCGGTTGAAAGGCCCCGCCGCTGAGGCGTTCATGCTCGGATATGTGGCCCACCTGGGCGCGGACATTGTGGCCCACAACCACATCGTGCCCCAGATGATGGTGATGCACTACCGCAAAAAAGGAGCGGGGCACCTCTACTGGGAAGCCCGCGCGGATCAACGGTTGCTCGATCTCGATCCGGGCCTGGTGGAAATCTGGAAGGAACTCATGAGCCGGCGCTTCTCGGATCATGATGCCTTCCTGGCGGACGAGCTCGTCCCGACATTATTTTCCAACAAGCTCTCGGCCAGGATCTACAAGCAGGGTCTTCGGATGCAGAGGAAGACCGTATGGCGCCGGGCTTTGAGGAGGATAGACGTTCGCTCCAGGCTATTGTTCGATCAGGATGATCTGCTGCGGTGGAGAAAGCTGGCGGTGGTGGCGGCCCACAAGGCCATCGAAAATCCCATGAACGCACAGCTGGATCACCTGGATCCTACGGGAAGAGCAGCGCTCAAACGCGCCGCATACTGGCGAAAGGCGTTGAGACGAAAGCTTGGAAACTTGCGCCGTGACCCTTCGGGGAAACTCCTGCTTGCGGCGGCTTACGATCGCGCTCTTCTGGAGACCAGGATGGTGAACATCAAAATGTTCGATGATGAAGTCTGAACTTCGGGGGGGGCTCAGGCGTTGTAGGTGAAGTGAAGGTCGAACCCGCAGATTGTGAAAACGTCACCCTCGTCGATCCGCTTGGAGTCGATGGGCTTGCCGTTGAAATCAACGCCGTTTGTGCTTCCGAGGTCCTTCATGTAGTAGGCCCCATTGTGAAAGATGACCGCCGCGTGCTTGCGTGAGATGTTGGCGTCCTTGATGGGCAGATCCGCCGACTTGGAACCGCGCCCTATGATAAACTGATCCTGTCTTATGGGCACCTTGCGACCCTGAAAGATAATTGTGAGCGTGGGCCTCGCGGGCTCACCTCTCGCCCCGGGGACCGGTTTCTTGGGCGGCGGCGGCGGCGCGGAAGGCCGCAAGGGGATTGACGGCTTGCTCCCACCGGGACGCGGCAACGTCGTCCCGCCCGATGAACCCTGTCTTGCTCCCGTGGGTCGCGGCAGCTTGGCGGACGGCTTGGCCTTGATGGTGGGCGCGGGCTCCTTCCTGGGCAACTTCGGTTTCTCTCCCGCTCCGGTAGGCTCGAGGAATCCCTGCTCTTTCGAGTACATGCGCATGGCCTCGTTGATCAGATAGTCCACGGAGCATTCCATATCCTCCGAGTGCCCGACGAAGGCCTCCCATAGCCCGTTTCTCGCATGAAAACTTTGCAGCGTCTTCTTTTTGGTCGATCGCGTACTCATCGCTTCTCAACCTTTCTTCTTGATCTCGTTTATGGCCGCTCTGGCCGCTTCACCAAGCGTCTTGTGATCGAATCCGTCGGGAAGCTTGGTCTTGTTGTCGAGTAACCTCTCCAGCATCGGCACGTCTTTATCTATTGAGCCTACCACCCCCAACGCGTAGACGGCTACACTCTTTGCGAAGGTGTTGCCTTCTTTCAAGGCTTCCCGGATCTGGTCGACGAGTTTGGGGAACCTGGAAGTCCATATGATGACCTCCGAAATTTCTTCACCGTCCCTTGCAAGCTTCTTGGTGTTCAGGGCCGAGGCCAGCTGGTTTTTCCCGTCCATCCGAAGGAGGCACCTCAGCCCCACAAGGCGCCAGAAGAAAACATCGTTTGTGAGAAGCTTGGCCATACGATCCGAGTCTTTGGGACCGCCGGCCTGGGCAATTGTGAGGTAAGTCTCTTCTCGCTGGAACTTGTCGAATTCGGTGTTCTCCGCCATCACGAAGAGAATGTCCATCTGGCCCGGTGTAGCCTTGATGCTGCCGTTGTCCAGGGACTGGGAGTAAGCCCGCAGGGCGAAACGCTGCAGCTCATCGGAGAGATCCTTGTCGGTCGCCAGATCGAGCAGCGTGTTCGCAATGGCCTGCCCTCCGATGATGGCCGCCGCCACCAGATGTTTTTCTCCAATCTGTTTGATGTTCGACTTCAATTGCTCGGAGAGAAACTCGGAGGCCTTTTTGTTGGAGTTCTTGTTGTTCACATCCACTATCAGTTTGGCGATGGGCTCGATGGCTATCTGGTCGGTGGTCAGGAGCGTGGCCAGGGCATTGGTGGCCGGTTCGCCGATCTTCTTGACCACCGCTCGGACGTTGTATCCGGCCATCGCGCGGATGTTGTAGTTCCCCTCGACGCACCAGGCCACGAGCGGCTCGATCACTGCATTCTTGCTTCGGGATTGGGCATAGTCGAGCATCAGGTAGAGCCCATCCTTGGCGTCTATCTGAAGCTTGTCGAGCGATTTTTCCTGCGGCCCGACGCCAGCGCCCCTGGAGAGCTTTCCCAGGACCGACGCCAGCGCCAATATCACCGTTTCGGAATCGGATTTCTCCATCTTCGGGAACGATTCCTTGAACTTCTCCCATTCGTTGATCTCGACGAGAGCCACACCCGCTTTGACTCTCAGGTTGATGTCGATGCTCGGATCGATGAGGGTGCCGGCAAGTTTCTTGGGACCGTTTTGGGTTCCCTTCCAGATCTCAATTTTTTCCTCCGTGACCTTGCACCCGGTGAACACGCACATTGTGAGAAGGAAAAGTAAAAGGAATTTGAAGACGTTTTTCATCGCGACCACTCCATTTCTCGGCGACCTTCGAAGCGCACTGAACCTGCGGATTTTTACCAAGTCCGAAGCAATGCCGAAAATCGTTATCGAGTTGTATATCTTAACTAAAGTTGAAAACCAATCAATTGAAAGTGATCATCAGTTTATGCAAGGAGTACCACGACCGCGTCCAGCCGTGATATATATGGGGTAATGGGCGAGCGTTTCGGCAATTACGAGCTTCTGGAAAAGGTCGCGGTCGGTGGCATGGCCGAGATCTTCATGGCCCGTGCCGTCCACGGGCAGGGTGTGGAGAAGCTGGTCTGCATCAAGCGAATCCACCCGGCTCTGTCCGCCGATCGTCTTTTTGTTGCGATGTTCATCGACGAGGCCAGGCTGGGTGTGACCATGGCCCACGGGAACATCGTGCCCATCTTCGATTTCGGTTACGTGGACGGCCACTATTTCCTGGCCATGGAGTACGTGGAGGGACTCGATCTCGCCTCCCTGGCGGGTCGGGCAAAGGTCGTCGGGCTTGAATGGCCGCCCCAGCTTGCGATCTACGTGGTGATGTGTGTTCTCGAGGGACTGGGATACGCTCATAACAAACGAGACGAACAGGGGAGACCGCTGAAGCTCGTCCACCGGGATGTGAGCCCTTCCAACGTGCTCATCTCCAACGACGGCCAGGTCAAGCTGCTCGACTTCGGCATCGCGCGCTCCCGGGCCAGGGAATTCGAGACAAGGACAGGAGTGATCAAGGGAAAGCCCGGGTACATGAGCCCGGAGCAGGCCGCCGGAAGTAATGTAGACGCGCGTGCCGATGTGTGGTCCTGCGGGGCGGTGCTCCACGAGTTGATCACCGGGAGCAGGTTGAAGGACGGGCGCAAGAAGGTGGAAGACGAGCTGATCGAGATGGTGATCGACCGCGCCCTGACCGCGAACAGGGACAAGCGCTACAGTGACGCAGGCGCATTTCAGCGGGCTCTGGCCGATGTGCTGGCGCAGAGGAACTGGCGTCCTTACGCCCACAACATTGCCGAGTTCCTGGGATCCGTCGAGCTGGCCCGGGCGCCCGGCCAGGACTGGGACATGAAATCGAAGGGTGTGGAGAAGCACCTGGCCGACGCGCTGAGGTCCGTGAAGGCCGATCTTTCCAGCGTGAGCAGAGCGACAATCCGCGTCACCGGAACCGAGTCGTTGCCCGTGGAGCCGCCCACGGCCCTGGCCACGACCACCGAGGATATGGGTTCCCGGTCCCGACCCTTCAAAAAATTTGTGGGTCCGCTTTTGATCGCGGCCTCCCTGGCCCTGATCGTCGCCGCGATAGTGGGATTTACCGTTGTACCCGGCATGGTCGGCTCAGGGGGAGATGAGATGGATCTCGCCGTGTCTTCAATGATCGACCGACCCGAGCAGGTCGATCCCCCGGGGGAACCGGAAGCGGCGGCCATCGAATTAGACGTCAAACCTCCGGACGCCAGGCCTCCGGACGCAGGCCTCACGGCCGGGACGGTTCCGAAGGGCGCGACCATGATCAAACCCAGGGTCAAGAACAGGCCGGTGAAACGCGCCTTCCTCAGCGTGGCCGCCGACCCCTGGGCGAACGTGATCCTGGACGGGAAGAATATCGGCCAGACCCCGATCCAGAAGCGGTCCATCGCACCGGGACGCCACAAGGTCGTTTTTTCGTGGTCGTACGGAAAGATTTCCCGGACCGTCCGTTTCTCGGTCAAACCCGGGGAATCGAAGCTGATCAGCGAGCGGCGGGATCCGGAAAAACCATAGGTCGGCAAGAATTTTTGCGCCTTTTTCATGGGTGGTGGACACAATGTACTATGCTCTGAAATCCGGGCGGGCGAAGAAAGGACGGAAAAAATGACATATGTGCGATTTTCTTTGATTTTCTTGTTTGTGCTGTCAGGCACAAGCTTCGGCTCCTGTGACGACGATTCCCGCGAACGGGATCTGGAATCCGACGCCGATGCAGATTCCGATTCGGACGGCGATTCGGACTCGGACTCGGACACCGGTCCCACCGGTCCCATCGAGCAGGACTGCTCCGATTGTCCCGCCGTGGGCATCACCATGGACAACATGCTGTGTGCGATAGATATCTGCAGCGAAGAGCTCGTTGTCTCGAACACCTACGCATCGCCGACCGCCTCGCCGGTGGACGGCACATACGAAGCGGTGGCTCATTTCGGGGCCGGGTCCAACGATCTGGCACCCAAGTTGAACGGGTCCTACGCGTTGATGGCGACCGGACCGGCCACGGGAACCGAGCATACCGAGGACGTGGGCGGCAACCCCGGAACCGATCCATACGCCAACGACGAGTACGCGGATACTCCCACCTACAACGAGATGGAATGGACCCTGGATCTCATCGCGCCGGAGCAGGCTCACGGTTTTTCGTTCAAATACGTTTTCTTTTCCGAAGAATACGATGAATTTATCGCCACCCAGTACAACGACAAGCTCTACATATTCATCACGGCGGCGTCCACCAACGGCGGCGAGAAGTCGATACTCAACTTCACCGATTGCCGGGATCCGGAAGCCTATCACGATTTCGTCTGCGCGGCCGGCCAGACGGGATGCACCGAGGGCGAGAGATACTGCTACATCGCCATCAACTCGGCGCTCTCTGATTGCTGCTGGTACAACGGTTGCCCGGATCCGCAGACCCCCACCGATATCACCGGCACCGGATACGAGTGCGCCCCGGATCAGGGTTCGGACGGCAATACCACCGGGTCATCCACCGGCTGGCTTATGACCTCCTGGCCCATCAACCCCGGCGAGACGTTCACCTTGACCTTCCACATCCACGACACTGGAGACGGAGTCTTCGATTCGGAAGTCATCCTGGACAGCTTCCAGTTCCTGTACGATTTCACCATCCCCGAGACATCACCCATCGAGTAACTCGGGGTCTCCCGGGATGGGGTTAAAAAAGTTACTGAACGTCGTTTTGAAAAATCGGCTATACTGAAACGTAATGTCGTTCAAATGAGCTATTTGGTTCTTGTCGTGGCTCCCTATGTTCGTGAAAGGGAGGAACATAGATGAATAACGCCTGGAAGCTTGCTTTTGCAGTAACAACGCTGTGCTTTACCTGGCTGATCAGTTGCGCAACCGGTCCCGAGGCCTGGGATACTGAAGGCTATTGGGGATCGGAATCCGATTCTGATTCCGATTCTGACTCGGACTCTGATTCTGATTCCGATTCCGATTCTGATTCGGATTCCGATTCTGATTCCGATTCCGATTCTGATTCCGATTCTGACAGCGATACGGACTCCGATTCCGACACGGATACGGGCCCCGATCCCGGTGACCCATGTGAATCGCTGGACCTGAACTTCAACCCTTCCTGGGAGAGTTTCGAGGATCAGGTCCTGACGTTGACCAATCAGTATCGCGCCTCCGGGGCCAATTGCGGCACCTACGGTTCATTCGGGCCCACGGGTCCACTTACGATGCAGAGCCAACTTCGCAAGGCCGCGCGCCGGCACAGCTGGCACATGGGAGATCTCGGCTACTTTTCGCACGACAGCCCGGGAGGACCCTGCGGAAACGATTTCGTCCAGCGGATCCAGACGGCCGGATACACTAGCTATTCCACCGCCGGTGAAAACATCGCCGCGGGCCAGACGTCACCCTCGCAGGTGGTCTCGGGCTGGATGGCGTCGGATGGGCACTGCAAGAATATCATGGCGCCGGCGTTCACCGAAATCGGCGTCGGCTACGCCCTCGTGCCCTCGAGCCCTTATGGGCACTACTGGACTCAGGACTTCGGCGGCTGATCTTTCAACCCGAGCATATCCGCCATGGTGTAGAGACCCGGGCCAACCCCACAGACAAAGACCGCCGCTCGCAGGGCTCCGGTCGCAAACAGGGCACGAGATCCGGCCCGGTGGGTGATCTCCAGTCGCTCGTGCTCACCGGCCAGCACCGCCGTATGTTCCCCGAACACCCCGCCGCCTCTCACCGCATGAACTCCTATACTATTCGTCGGCCTGACGCCGGTTTCTCCATGGCGCCCGAAAACGAGGGCCTCGTCCGGATCCATGTCGGCGGCCGATCCGGCTGCCCGGGCAAGGGCGAGCGCGGTGCCCGAGGGCGCGTCTACCTTGTTGCGGTGGTGGATCTCGACAATCTCGATGTCGTATTCATCGCCGAGCGCCTTCACGGCCTGCTCGAGCAACGCGGTCATCACCGCAATACCCGGGCTGAGATTTGGAGTGTGGAGGACAGGCACTTTTCTGGATGCTTCCTCGAGAGCGGAGATTTCGTCTTTGCCAAGGCCGGTGGTTCCGCAGACGAGGGCCTTCCCTTCCGAGGCGGCGGCGGCGGCGACTTCGATCGTTGCCTCGCGGAGGCTGAGATCGACGACCACGTCCGCTTTTCCGATACCCTCCGACAGATTCGATCCGATAGGCAAGCCCATCTTCGAAATTCCCGATGCAAGCCCGAGATCTTTTCCCAGTGCCGGGCAATCACCGCGCTCCAGCGCGGCTACTATTCTGACGCCGGGAAAGGCGGAGGCTGCGCGGGCGATCTCCAGACCCATCCTCCCGAAGGCGCCCACCAGGGCCACTGCCACGGGAACGGTCATCTGGATACTCCGGTGACGCGCAGGCCCAGGTTTTCCAGCTCCGCGGCGAGACGATAGATAGTGGGGCGCACGGCCCAGGTGAGCGGCATGCGAATCTCCTTTTCCACCAGGCCCAGCAGATTCAAGGCGGCCTTGACCGGCGTGGGGTTGGATTCCAAAAAGAGTGCTTCGTGCAACCCGAGCAGACCCGCCTGTATGGCGGCGGCCGCTACTACGTCACCCTCTTTCCA
Source organism: Deltaproteobacteria bacterium (assembly GCA_030621515.1). Lineage (GTDB taxonomy): Bacteria > Myxococcota_A > Polyangia > JAAYKL01 > JAAYKL01 > JAUVAN01. Next base: position 15,590 of record JAUXHN010000006.1, read on the forward strand.
GGCTTGCCACATGGCGGCCCATTTCTCCGGCACCACGTTGGCGCCGGTGCTCACCACCCCGTGACCGCCCGCCACCAGGACGGACAGAGTGACTGGATCGTCTCCGCAGAGCACGTTGATGTTCCCGGCCACCGAGCCGATGATCTGCTGGGCTCGCTCCACCGAGCCGGAGGCTTCCTTGATTGCGACTATCCGATCGTGGGAGGCCAGGCGCGCCACCGTATCCGGTTTGATGTCCGAGGATGTTCGTGAGGGCACGTTGTACATCACGATTGGCAAGCCGGATTGATCGGCAACGGCCGCGTAGTGGGAGTAGATGCCGTCCTGTGAGGGCTTGACGTAGGCCGGAGAAGAGACCAGCGCCGCGTCCACCCCGAGATCGACAGCCGCGTGGATCGCCTCGATCACCGCCCAGGTGGCCACGTAGCTCACTCCTACAATCACGGAGAGCTTTCCGTTCACCCTCTTGACGACCGAGTCGATGACAAGGCGGCGCTCGTCCGGTGTGAGGGTGCCTCCCTCCCCGGTTGTAGCGCAGATCACCAGTCCCTGAACCCCGGCGTCCACTTGTCGGTCCACCAGGGGTCCGAGAGCCTGCAGATCCACGGTTCCATTCTTCAGCGGTGTTACCAACGCGGTATGGATTCCTTCGAACACGTGTGCTTCCTTTCACCTGGGCGAACGGTTGCCGACGGTCGTTTCTTTTCGCCCAATTGCAGCTTTGTGTCCAGAGAGACCTGGGTGAATCCAAAACTGGTACATTTTGTCACCAGGCGCCGATTTGTGTATAGTGATGCCGCCATGAAGGAATCCCCACAGACCGTGCTTACAGAAGTTGGAGACACCGCCATCAGCTACGGTGTGGACGGTCTTCCCCTGGTAGAGGAAATTCGGGTTCAACTGAAGGTGACGATGGGGGTGGACTCCGGCAGTACGGTGGTGCTCCCACGGGCGGGGATCGTCGTGGGGGCCGGCACGGATGCCGGTTTCAAGATCGAGGACGCTTCGGTTTCCCGCAAGCACGCGCAGCTGGTACCGGTTCCCGGCGGGGTGCACGTATTGGATATGGGGAGCACGAACGGAACCGTCTTCGAAGGAGTGAGAATCTCCGAAAAGGTGGTTCCACTTGGCTCAACGCTGACCCTGGGCAAGGCGAAGATCGAGCTGATCAGGTTGGTGGACAGTCAGGTGCTGCCCCTGTCGCGCAGGAGAAAGTTCGGTGAGCTGATAGGTTCGTCCGAAATCATGCGCCGGGCCTACGCACTTCTCGAAAGAGCGGCGGAGGTGGACATCACTGTACTCCTCGAGGGCGAGACGGGCACCGGCAAGGAGCTGGCCGCCAAGGCGATACACAGGAACTCCGCTCGAGGTTCCAGGAACTTCCATATCGTGGACTGCGGAGCAGTGTCGCCGACGCTCATCGAGGCGGAGCTGTTCGGCCACGTTCGGGGATCCTTCACCGGAGCCGACCGGGATCGCGCCGGCGCGTTCGAGCACGCCCACCAGGGGACCCTCTTCTTCGACGAGATCGGCGAATTGCCGCTCCCATTGCAACCCAAGCTCCTGCGGGCAATCGAGACTCGGGAAGTGCGCAGGATCGGCGGTTCGGTGCGAATTCCGGTCGACGTGCGATTCGTGGCTGCCACCAACAAGAACCTGTTCGAGGAGGTCAAGAAGGGCAGATTTCGCGAGGATCTCTACTACAGGCTCAACGTCTTCAAGATCGTCTTGCCGCCCCTGCGCGAGCACAGGGACGATATACCGTTACTGGTGAAGCACTTCATGGAAATAGTGGGCGGACATCCCCTTTCCGACGAAATACTCGAACGCATGATGCAAATGGACTGGCCGGGCAATGTTCGGGAACTGAAGAACGCCGTGGACAGGGCGATAGTGCTCGCCCGTGGGGAGAAGCGGGTTGACGTTGCGACATCGCCAAAAGAGTCAGGCGATGAGACGACCGACCTCTCCGGGGTGAAGGTGGACACAACCAGGCCGTTCAAGGAAGTCAAGGCCGAGATAGTGTCCTGTTTCGAGTTGTCCTACCTGGTACAGGTTCTCGATCGAACCGGCGGGAATATCTCCGCCGCCGCGCGGGAGTCCGGGATCGACCGCAAACACATGGAGCGCCTGATCCGCAAGCACCACATCGACATCAAGGCCCGCTAGTTCAGCGTTCATAGCCTATCCCATGACCGGTACCATTTCTGTAGGGTTTGGGATATGATCGTGGATCAAAGACGACATACGATTTCGGCGGGCGGGGGGAATAGGCATGCATGAACCTTTGCCGGCGATCGCCGCCTGGAGGGAAACATGAGACTCAATTTCTTTACGGCCAGTCTCGTCGCCATTGCGGGCCTGTGCACTGCGGCAGGGGCTCACGCACAGGGGGGCGACCGCATCAATAACCCCTACAAGGGCTGGGGCGAGGGCGGCAACGACGAGGGCGAGTTCGCGTTCGTCGTGATGGTGACCTCCAAGGAAATCGTCTTCGATGCCGGCACCCGTGCCGGGGTCAAGACCGGCGATCGAGTGCGTATCTACCGCACCCTGACTGTGCGCCACCCGGTGACCGGAGAAGAGATCTCGGACAAGTTCCCCATCGGAACCGTTCGGGTCGCCAGGGCCAGCGAGCTGCTCTCTATCATCAAGCAGACCAAGAAGCTTGACCATCCACCCAAGGTAGGGGATCTGGTTATGCTCTCGAGCGCGGATCCCAAAAAGAAAGAGCCCGCTCCGGCCAAGGCGACAAAGGCGGTCAAGCCGGTCGCCAAGCCGCCGACGAAGCAGCCCCGGTCGGCGCTCGCCGCAGCGGATTTGGACAAGCGGGCCCTGGGCGTGGCGTTTACGGCCAGCCTGGGTCGGCCCCTCTCGATACGCCTGGGACACTACAGGCGGTTCCTCGAGAATTACCCTACGAGCGCCTACGCCACGGCGGTGGCCCGCGAAGTGGGTTGGCTCGAGAGCATTATGAGAAAGCTCGAGAAGGGCGCCGGCGGACCCTGTGTCGCCGAGCCGGAAGATGGGGTTGGCGGGGCGGCTGTGCTGCACTCTCCGATCACCACTCTCGAGGTTGGCGATGCTGCCCAGGTGGTCGTCGCGATCGTGTCCAAACAGCCGGCCCATGGCGCGCGCCTGTTTTTGCGAAAGGTCGGCGATGAGGGCTTCGATGAGATGGCGCTGGAACCTACAGGCGCCTACTACTTCAGGGGCGTGATTCCAGAGCAATACGTCAGCGAACGGGGACGCTTCGAGTACTTCATCGAAGTCGCCTTTGTCGAGGGAGAGTCGGTGCCGAAGGTGGCCAGCGGCGCGAACCCACATGTTGTCAATGTCACCACCCCGGTAGTGGACAAGATCGAACGTGAAGATCGTTCCGTTGCGCGGGTCATGTTCGAGTATGTCAATTTCGATATGGACGATGGGGTTGACGACGAGTACTGGGCATTCGAAGCCGACTACTTTTACCGCATCTCCACCTTCCTGTACGGGGTTCGCGTGGGGATGGGCATCTTCACCGGCACCGGCGGCGATCTGAAAGAAATCGAGGAGAGCAAGGACAACAACCGGGAGGCGGCGGTGAACTACGGTTACATCGAAGGGGAGTTCGAGATAGTGCCGATTTTCCACTTCATGCTCCGGCTGGCGGCGGGCAATCACCGGGCTTCAGGTGACGATAACGCTGTGATGAACAGCGTGTACGGGTTCGAGGGGGGAGTGCGGATCGGAGAGGAGCGCAAGACTAACCTTGTGGCTTCCGGGGCGGTGCTGCAACGTATCGGTTACGAGGCGCGCCTGGCACTGGCGATCAACGTGTTCAAGCGGGTGCCGATCAGCCTGGAGGGGTTGGTGACCAATTACCCGGTGAACGACTCCAGTCCAGGTCTTCGAATCGTGCTGGGGACCGGCTATCGCTTTACGGATTGGCTGGCGATCCTGGCGCGCGGGAGCTGGAATGCACGGACGATCAAGCACACTGGATTCGGGGGGGGCGCCAGCCTGGCGCTGTCCTGGTAAAGGAGGTCACGATGCGACGTATCTATATTGAATTCGCCCTGTCGCTGGCCTTCCTGGTTGCCGTGAGCTCAAGTGCCACGGCGACGGCCGACGACAAGAACAAGGAACAACCCGCGACGATTGAAGATGATGCGGAGCCGGCCGACGCAGAGCCGCCGGACGAGACCGCCACAGACGACTCCGACGTGGACCAGCCTGCAGCCCGGACGGCTGATACCCAGGCGCCACCACCCGCTGAACAGGGCGATGGTGCCGGCAAGACCCGCGCCGCCTCTGTCGGATTCCTGCATCAGCCGATCCCCACAACGCGGGCGGGCCGCTCGATCGTGATCAGCGGGAAGATGAACCGCAAGTGGATGATCAAGCGTGTCAGGCTCGCCTGCCGGTGGGGCTCTGACGGTGAGTGGAAGGAGATTCCGTTCAGGCGCTCGTCAACGGGGAACGCGGTGGCCACGATCCCGGTGGAGTTCGTGGAGTCGCCGGGGGTCGACTATTACGTCTACCTGGCTCCAGAGGAGGACGGCGGCGAGCCACAGGAGTTGTTTGCCGCGCGGGACGATCCGTATCGCGTGATCGTCCACGGCTTCTCGTCCAAAACCCGCTACGGTAGCCGCCTGGCGGAGTGGGACGGACGGCTGTCCCGGATCGATCTCAACTACGGCTACTCGAACTTCGGCAAGAACCTCGAGCTGACCGGGGATCCCGCTCCTCAACCAGGGGATCCGGAGCCAACGAGGAAAACGGATCGCGGCAACGTGTATCACGAGGTGAACATCGCCTACACTTACCGCTTCCTCACCTACCTGTACGCGATGCGGGTTGAGATTGCCGCGCTGGCCAACGACTTCGCCGACTTCAAGCCCTTTACCGCATCCAAGGACGAAGAGATCGGCCCCGGGATGTACGCGATCTCCCCATCGCTGGAGTTCGAGTTCGCCAAGTACTTCGGGATGTCATTGCTGGCGCGCCTCGGCATTTCCGAGGAGTATTTCGAGGGCGGCGGCGGCATGTCCGTCAGGGTCGGCCGGATCAAGAGCACGCGGCTGGATGTGGGGTTCGAGGGAATGACCCACGCGGGCTGGCGGCTGTTTCTGCGCTTCGAGTGGGACACGGTGCCCCACTTGCCGATGGCGTTCAATATCGAACGCACCCAGTGGTACGCGGCGGAGTCTTACGCCGTGGAGGACTGGGGCAGCCGGTTGTACTACGAAATCAGGGCTTTGCTCCCGGCGGGGATCGGACTGCGGATGCACGCCGGCTTCGCCGCCCGGGACCAGGCGGTCGAGGGCGGGTTGGTGATCGGCGGCGGTGCGTGGGTGGATTTCTGATTCAGGCTTCGCGGGTCAGGTCGTCGAGGGCGGTGAGAGTCTGTTCGAGGGTAGAGATCTCATCCAGATCCTGCTGGAGAAACGCGTCGATTCGCTCCCTGCGCGCAAGGGCGGTATCCGTGTCTCTCGACGATCCCTTTCGATATGCGCCCATCAGTATCAGGTCCTCGTTTTCGCCAAGCGCTCCTTGCAGGCGTCGAAGCGTGTCGGCGGTCTGCCGGTGCTTCCTGGAAACGATAGAGCCCATCACCCGGGAGATGGATCTCACCACGTCTATGGCCGGCCAGCGTCCCGCGCCGGCGAGCCTGGCGGACAGGACGATGTGCCCGTCCAGTAGGGAGCGGGCCTCCTGGGCCACCGGATCGTCATCGGTGCCCTCGGTGAGCACCGCATAGACGGCGGTGATGGATCCAACGCCGTCGCGCCCGGCGCGCTCGAGCATCGCGGGAAGGGAGGAAAAGGCGGAGACGGGAAATCCCGCCCGGGCGGGAGCCTCTCCCAGCGCGAGGGCGATATCCCGGCGGGCACGAACGACCCGCGTGAGCGAGTCCACGAGAAGAAGAGCGTGCTTCCCTTGCGATCGAAACCACTCGGCCACGGCGGTGGCGGTCTCCAGCGCCTGTACGCGAACGAGCGGCGGAGCGTCCGCAGAGGCGAGCACCACCACCGAGCGGCCAAGCCCCTCCTCGCCGAGGATCCCGTCGACGAATTCCCTGACCTCGCGACCGCGCTCTCCCACCAGGCAGATCACGAACGCGTCGGCCGCGGCGTGCTTCGCCAGGGTGGCCAGAAGGGTGGACTTGCCCTCTCCGGGCCCGGCGAATAGCCCGATCCGCTGACCCTTTCCGATCGCCAGGCATCCGTCGATGGCCCTCAACCCGGTCACGAGTTGCTCGTCGATGGCGTCCCGCGACATGGGATCCGGCGCGGGGCGATGGAGGGGCCAGGGTTGCAGCTCGAAGGGTTGGGGGAGCCCGTCCAATGGAGCACCGAATGGGTCGATCACTCGTCCAATCAGGGCGTCGCCGCACGGGATTGTTCCGGCGGCTTCGACGATCTCCACCCGATCGCCGACACCTATTCCGGTGGTGGGGGAAAGGGGCAGGAGCCTTGCCCGTTCTCCCTCGCAACGGGCCACTTCGGCGCGGATCACCGGTCCACCCGGTGTGGAGGACACCTCCACCCGATGACCGATGCGGGCACCGGGAAGGAGCGCTTCCAGGCCGAGCTCGTTCACGGAAATGATCTTTCCGGTTATACCCGCGAGGGAGCACGCCTCGACCTGCCTGGTCAGCTCATCGAAATCGACCATGGAAGAGTGGTTATCTCGAAATCCGTCTGCGGGCAATGACAATGATGCGCCGGGTGACGAGGGCGATGACCACGGCAAGGAGGACAACGAGGAATCTCATGGTTCCGCTCTGCGGGGCCTGGCTGCAGTCGAAGATCTCCTCGAGAATCGGCAGGGAGGGATCCATCCGGGCTATGTCCGCCCATTTGGAGTTGCAAAAATCGTTTTCCGCGTTGCACCCCGGCTCGTAGATCATCCAATCGTCGAAGAAACGCTCCAGATCGACGGCCATGACGTCATCGTCCGAAGCAATGATCGCCAAAAAATCGGTGGTCGCTTCGAGCGCGCCGGCCGCGATATCGACGGCCTCCTTGTTGCAGCGGTCCATGGCCCACGAGTGGCGAAGCCCGTCACGATCCTGCTTGTAGCTGTACGATACAGCGTCCACGTAGTTGGCCACGTGGCGTATACGGTGGAGGTCGTCGCTTCGGATCGTGTGTGAAAAGGAGTCCTGCACCGCGTGTGTGGCGACACCCAGCAGGAATGCCGGGGCCCAGATCTTCACGTCGACCATGCCGTAGAACTCGACGTAGAGGGGTATCTTCACCACCTGCTCGGCGGGTGAGCGATTCCTCGCTTCCCGCATGGCCTCCAGATTGGCCCGGATGAAATCCAGGCCTCGTTCTATGGCGAGCTCGTTTCCGGCGGAGTAATCGTCGTTCACCTCCCGAAGGAAATGATCCTTCTGCCGGTGAGGATCCCTGTGCACCTCTCGAAGGGATTGCACGTTGGTTATCGACTTGCCGCGATTGTCCGGATATCTTGCTCCGATCATGAAACTCACGGTCGTGAACTCCTTCGCGTCGCTTTCGAACTCCAGGTTCATTGTGCGGGTGATGTAGTCACTGACCGCCTTCCAGACATCGTCGGTGGGAACCTGAACGGAAATATCGGGCTCAAAAAGACCGCTTGCGAAGAGGTCCTTCGCCGCGCGGTAGGTCATCTGCTCGTGGCACGGGTCGGTGAAACCGGTGTTTATCGTGTATGCCAGGGAATCGGAGGCGACCGTCAGGAAAAAGGCGGCGACCAGGCATATCCCCATCATGATCCGATGACGGCTCACAGGGACACCTCCACGGTCAGCACCGTTCTGTATTCTATTTTTCTGATTCCCGGATCCCCGAGGACCGGCGCCAGGAGCGTTACGGACAGCGGGCTCACCTCCAGCGTAACCTTGCGGCTAACGGACCAGCGGAGGCTGATGGGTCGCAGGTCAAGGAAGAGGCCGGTGGTGCCTGCCTCGTCGAACACGGTATCGAACATCAGGGTAGACGTGCCGAAGGCGATACTCGATCGCACGCGATCATTGAAGGAGAGACGTTCCGCACCGGCGGCGAAGTTGAGAACGCCGTTGACGAGATCCAGATCCACCTCGCTGACCATCCAGAAATCCCGTTCGAATTGAACGAAGACGCCCCATTTTTCCTTCCGCCAGCCCAGCCGTCCAGCGTATCCGAAGCCGCCGGCGATGTTGGAGTTCTCGGCGTCGTCGTTGAAAAAGGCGGCGAACTGCTCGATCTGGATGTACAGAGTGTGGTCCGGTGGGATCGTCACGTCATGGGCGACGCCCTTTGTCGAGTGGCAGATTAGGGCCAGAAGCACCGGTAATGCAGCAACGATGATTGACTGACTACGCAACTTTCAAATCCTCATGTTTCAAAATCAATCAACAGCACGGTACGATAACTCATGTAGACAAGAGGGATACCCGTAAGCACCGGCACGACCATGGCAAAGGTGAAAGGATGAAGCTCGATGGACACAGCCTTTCCCGGCTTCCATCTGAACCCCGCAGGGCGAAAGTCGAAGAAGAAACCCGTCGAACCCGGAGCGTCCAGTTGTGACCGAGTCAACAATATGGAGGGGCCCGCCGCGAGGCTGATGCGCATGTTGTCGTTGAAGTAGCTGTACCCTGCGCCGAGTCCCAGATCCAGCACCTGCAATGACAGGCTGTCCTCGTCCGCGCTCTCGATATCTCGCCAGAAGCCGTGTTCGACCACCATGAACAGATCCCAGGGGGGTTTTCTCCAGCCGATTCGTCCGGCGTACGCAAACGATCCGAGCTTGGCGTTCCCCGAGATGAACTGGCCGAGGAAGGAGAGGTTGGTCTCCACCTGGCCGAATAAATGGTTGTCAGGCGCCTCGGTCCGGTCCACGGCAGCGGTCTCCACGGAGTTGTCATCCGCTCCGATCTCCAACACTGGAAGCGTGCAAGAGAGAAGCGCTGTTGTGAAAGCGAGGTATCTATTGAGGCGCATTCAGGCGTCGCCGACGATGGGAGCGATGTTGATGGGATCTATACCCAGGCTCGTGATTGCGCTGCGCCACTTGTCTTCGATGGGAACGTCGAATATCAGTTCGTGATTGCACGGTATGTTGATCCAGGCTCCTGTCTTGATCTCGGAAACCAGCTGGCCCGGTCCCCAGCCCGCATACCCCAGGCAGAACAGGTAACGTTCCGGTCCGCGCCCCTCCGAGATGTCTTTGAGGATCTCCCGGGACGCGGTGACCGCGATATTGTCTTCAAATACCCGAGTCTCGGGCCCATGCCACTCCGAGGAATGGAGGATCCAGCCAAGCTGCGGCGCCACCGGTCCGCCCATGAGGATCGGGGGATGCTCGGCCACTTCGATTGGGTTTTCGAGGACCAGTTCCATCTCGGTCAGCACGGTGGCCAGATCGATATTCGACAGCTGGTTGATAATGAGCCCGATGGAACCTTCGTCGCTGTGCTCCATCATGAAGACCAATGTCTTCTCGAAGAACGGATCGCGCATGTGCGGCGCGGCTGCCAGAAAGCCGGGTGCGATTGTAGATTCCATTTGAGAAATCATGCATCGAAAGCACGCTCAAGTCGAGCATGAGGTTTAGAATCTTACCCGAGAATCTGGCTTCGCAGTTTCGCGATTCCCTCTCCAACCTGGCCCGCTTCGGATGGAGAGAGGCGTCCCGATTCGGTTACTACGCTGTCCACCAGGTCCGGCGGCGTCACGTCGAAGAGCGGAGCGCTGGCCGTGACGCCCGGGGGCAGGTCTCCGAACAGATCGTCTGCCTTTTCTATGCGGGCATGCCGGTGCCCACCGAGCTTGATCCGTTGACAGGCAACAACGAACGGCACGCCGTGATAACTTGCGGCTATCGCCATCGAGAAAGTGGAGCATCGATTGATGACCGATCCGTCGGCGAGCACCTGATCCGCTCCCACCAGCACCAGTCTGGATCCCTTCACCGCCGTGGGGAGGGCCCCGTCCGGGAAAACCTCCACCTCGAGGCCGCGAGCCGCCAGCCAACCCGCCGCCTTCAGGCCGTCGCCGAGTCGGTGACCCTCGCCGATGCGAATTGAATCGGGCTGAAGGGCCACGAGCGCGCTCATTGCCGTGACGCTCCAGGAGCAGGACACGATACAACCGCCACAACCTATCTCGCGGCTGGCCAGGTTGGCGATTGTCAGGTTTGCCTGCCCGAGGATCTCGCGCTCGGTTCTGGTGGCGCGGATGAGGGCTGCTCCCGGTTGAAGGCCGCTCGCCATGAGGGACCTGGTTCGAGAAGCGGCGAAGACGGCCTGGGTTCCTATGGCCGACATGGAGGGTCTCAGGCTGTCCAGAACAGTGACCGTAGCGACGATGATCTCCATGGCCTGTTCGGGATCATCCGGCAGATCGGACGAGATGGAATCCAGAGCGTCGAGGCCTCTCAGGGCGAGGGAAGTAGCGCCGTCGGACTTGTCGCCGCGGATCTCGTCGAAAAGTTTGTGGGTTTCATTGTTCACAGGACTTGTTCAGGGGTGTTTGGACTTGCATACGGCCTTGCGCTTCACGATGCTGCCGGCGGAGAGTCCGATCATATCGCCCTTGAGCGCGTTGTCGTAGTGGACCTGACCGGCGGCGTAGAGGCGCCGTTCGCAAGCGATGTCACCCAGGTACATGTGGGCGAGGGAAAGAGCGGGTTTGAGGTTGATCGCCTGCTTGAGGTAGCTGTTGGCGCTGGTGTAGCGGCCGAGTCGGAAATAGGTCTCGCCCGTGTGCAGGTACACCCGGACCACTCCGGGGGCCACGGCCTTGGCATTGTCGAGGGCTTCCAGGGAGGCGTCGGAGTTACCGTTTGCGTACTCGATGTCGGCCAGCAGGAGGTATGCGTCCACCAGATTTGGAACCAGTTCGATGGCTGCTTCGAGTTCCTTCTTGGAATCCATAGGCTTCTTCAGCCCGAACAACGCCTTGCCCAGGCCCAGGTGTGCGGTGCCGCTTTTTACCTTGGAAGAGGAGATCGCCGATTCGAAGGCGGACTTTGCCGCGTTGAAGTCGGCATTCTCGAGCAGGATCTCGCCGAGCTCCGCGTAGGCCGCGGTCCAATTGGGCCTTATGGCGATTGCCGTCTGCATGTGGGAGACCGCTTCCGCTCCCTTGCCAAGGACCCTGGCGTAGTGAAAGTGCGCTTCGCAGGATGCCGGCTCCAGGGTGGTCGCCTGTTTCAATGAGGAGAGGGCCGCGGCGGTGTCGCCGTTGGATTCCTGCGATAGACCCAGACCCAGACGGGCGATGTAGCCCGCGCCTGCCGTGAGGGCCTCCTGGTACTCTGTAATTGCAATTCCGTCGTCGGCGCGACGCCTGTGGGCCTCCGCCATGCCGGTCTTGCCGCGGGAGATATCGCCCTTGGCGATGGCCTTCTGGAATTCGTCCATGGCGCGTGCCGAACGATCGAATGTCAGCCAGAGCCAGCCGGCGCAGACTTCGCCGACGCTCTCGCTCTTGTGACGCCGCCACACTCCCCGGCATGCCTTCTTCGCTTTCTCGAGCTTGCCCCTGGTAATGTCGATACGGGCGAGCCCGAACTCGGCGTTTCCGTATTTGGCTTCGAGCTTGAGCGCGGCCTTGTAGGAGGCCTTCGCCTCGTCCAGCCTCATGGCTTCCAGGTAAAGGTCCCCCAGAGCGACAAGCTCGGCGGCACTGGCGGTGCTCATGGAGGCCGCCTTTGTGTCGAGCGGGCTGTTGCCGGCCGCCGCATTGCCGGATGTCATCATCGCCGTGGTGACAATGATCATGCCGAATAGCATATTGCGCATGCGCATTACTCGTTCCTCCTCAACCAAAATGTTGTGTGTTCTTCATATCACAACTTTGCTTTTTTAAATCCATATCCGACATCTTTGACATGACGAATATCGGAGATGTTCAAAAAAACGTTCAATCATCTTTTCGCGGAACCACCAGAAAGTGATCCACCTCGAATTTTCCACCGGACGCGTTCTTCTGTTCCAGCTTGATCTCGTGCTTTCCGCGCAACCAGAAATCGGCCACCGTGTCGATGCGGTATTCTTCCATTGTGGCGCGAAGGACCGCCTCGCCGGCGACCACGCCGTCGACGGTTATGCGAAGGGTGGTCCGCTCGGTGTTGTCCGGGTCCAGATGCCGCGCTCGAATGAATACGACGGCGCCGCCCGGCGCGCTGGCCTCGATCTCCAGGGTTGCCTCGGATCCGATGGTGGCGCAGGTGGTGCGACCCATGAACTCGCCTGGAACCACCCTCTCCCTGGACGTGCATTTACCCCAGCCGTTCTTGAGAGCGGTAGCCTTCTCTTGAATGTCCGTGCCGAACAACAAGCCCTTTTCGATGGCTCCGAGTCTGATGAGGGCCTCCGAGGTCCATTTGATTTCCGGTTCCTCGTCAAGGATCCTCATAAACTTGGATGTGGCTCCCTCCAACTCCAGCCAGCCCAGAGCGACCACGGCGTAGCCCCTGATATCCGTGTGGGTCTCGTGCTCGAGCACGTCCATTAGCGTGTCGAATGCGCGCGGATCCCCGATCTTGCCCAGGGCCAGCACCGAGAGATAGCGCGTGCGATCCTCGGCGATGGTTTCGATCAGCGGCTCAGTCGCGCGCGGGTCCCGCAGATCTCCCAGGAGCCTGATAGCGTTCTCCCGAACCTTGAGATCGTTTCTTCCGAGGGCCTCTATGAGCACCGGGACCGCCGCCAGGTCGCCCAGTTTTCCCAGGGAGATCGCCGCCAGGTCCCTGATGCTCGGATCGTCGTCATAGAGCGCGGCCCTGAGCAGATTGCGCCCGTCGTCGTTGTTGACCGCGGCCAGGGCGAGCGCCGCGAAAAGCCCGATCTCGTCCTCCCGGTCTTCAAGAAGCGCGATCATCTGCGGGATGGATCTCCACGCCTTTATGTCGGCCAGCAATTGCAAGGCCTCAACACGGTCTTTCAGAGGAGCCCCGTTGTTCTGCGCGACTGCCAACAACCCGGGAATGGAGCGCTTGTCTCGCATCCTTCCCAGGTTGATCGCCGTGCGCGCGGCGTCTTCTCCTCGGCTGATTTCGTCCAGCCAGCCGTAGGTTTCCTGCAGGAGCTCGTCGGCTATCTTCTTGTGCTTGTCGTACCGGTTGACCTTCTCGGCCGGATCGGTCTCAAGGTTGTACAGTTCATACAGGCCGCGCGAGGGATCGGAAATGAGCTTCCACGGCCACATCAAAGCCATGTGACGGCGCATCACCGAGGAGAACACAGGCTTGTCCACGTGTGCGTCGTCTCCCCCGTATATGGCGGGTCTCAGATCCTGGCCGACCATATGGGTGGGGGGCTCGACGCCGAGGAGCTTGAGAACGGTAGGGGCGATATCCACCAGGGAAACGGGCGCCTTGATGCGGCCCGGCCTGGCGCCGGGAACCTTGATGAGGAGCGGGACGCGCACCTGCTCTTCGAACAGAGTCGACCCATGGTAGTGCCCGCCGTGATCCTTGAACTCTTCGCCGTGGTCCGCCGTGAACACGATTATCGTGTCCCGGGCCAGCTTGCTCTCGATATAGTCGAGCAGGCGGCCGACCTCCCGATCCGCCTCCGCTATTTCCCCCTCGTATCGGTCCATGGGTGAGGTACCGAAGCGCTCCGACTTGTACGGCTCGTGGACGTTGAAATAATGGACCCATGAAAAGAACGCGGGTTCTTCCAGGCCGATAAGCCGGTCCATTTCGGCGATAGCGTTGTCGGTGAGTTTGCCCGGGGGCGGCGCACCGTGGTTGGCGATTTCGAAACCGAACTTGTTTGTACGGTAGTGACCGACCCTGTCACCCTGCGTGAAGAAAATGCCCTGCGTATAGAAGCCGGAGGTCTTGTAATTTGCATCGCGAAGGATCTTCGCGATGGTCGGGTGGGAAATCTCCACACCCAGCATGGCCTCGTCGTGGGTGTAGTGGGACGTGTGAAACGACGTGATCGAGTAAGAGCTGTGAGGGGCAGCGCAATACGCTCGTTCGAAGACCGTGGCCGTCTTTGCCCATTTGTCCAGGCGGGGTGACAGATCGCGCCTGGTGTAACCGTAGAGCCCCAGCCTGTCGGCTCGAAGCGCGTCCACGGTAATGAGGACCAAATGCGCGCCGGGGAATACGGGGAAGTCACCGGAGGTCGAAGCCTGCATGGCCAGGCGTTCCCGTTCGTAGCGAAGCCTTCGGGTGTCTGCGGACGGGCGCGGCCCCTCCCCCACCTTTCGCGGGCCGGCTGTGATGAGCAGCACATTGGCGGTGGTCGCCGTACGTTCGTACACCGCCACCTTCACCACCTGGCGCCTGTCCATCAGAACACAGGCCAGGATCGCCAGGATCGCGCAGGCGACAAGGCAGATGAACCCTATCTTCGAGCCGGTGATCCGCGCGAATCGTGTAAACACCACCAGGCGCAGAGCCAGGGCGAACCCGCCGAGAGTGCCCACGGCGAGCAGGACGTGCAGGTAGAGGTACAATCGGCGGTACATGTGAGCGTCGCACCAGCGCATGCCGAGCGCGCCCAGGACCAGGGCCAGAGAGACGAGGAGCAGCCAGATCCTTGTCTTGCGACCGCGTTCGTCCGCGACGGATACGATCGCGATCATCGCTCGAGCGGCGCCGGCTGCCAGCACAATCATCAACAGGGCCACCGCGCCGATCAGAAAAGGGCGGGCGGGAAGTTGAGAGGTGACCCCGCCCTGAAAGAGGCGCATGGATATGTAAACGAGGCCGGGAGCCGTGATCCCGACGATGGCCAGCGCGGCGCCCGTACCCGATGAGCGCCGGAGTTTGCGGGCGGCGGCGCCACCCAGGAGCGCGACGCCCCAGGCGATGAGGGAGAGCAGCGCTCCGGCCAGGGTGAGCCGGCCGAGGATTCCGAGTGCCAGCAGAGCAATCGAGCCGGCTCCTTCGATGTCCCCCCAGGCCTGGCGCAGATCCAGGGCGGAGGCGATGACGCCGGCGGTCGCGCCGGAGAGGATCGCCGCGAAAACTCCTTTGAGTTTCAGTGAATTGGCAGTGTTTGATAGGTTAGACTGGTTCATTGAAAAACGATTACCCAATCCGGAGGCGCCGACCAGATTCGAACTGGTGATGGAGGTTTTGCAGACCTCTGCCTTACCACTTGGCGACGGCGCCGAAAACGGAGATAAATCCTATCACCCCTTTTTTTGTTGTCAATTGGGGCCTCCGGGCTCAAGTCCCGCCCGATCAGGCCAATAATAAATTGCTATTTGATTCGATAAATGATGCGGCCCCTCGACGGATCGTAGGGGGATACCGCAAGGCGTACCTGATCGCCCAGAACGATGCGAATACGGAACTTCCGCATCTTTCCCGCCAGGTGGCTCAGCACTACGAGGCCAGAATCGAGACGTACCCTGAACATACCGCCGGCAAGCACTTCTTCCACCACTCCATCAAGTTCGATATGTTCTTGTTTTGCCATTGAACCCTTCAGTCAGTTTCTGTCGACCACTCTTTCGCGGTGAGAGAAGTTATGGGGTTTTTCCGTTCGGGTCAATGGGTCAACTCTCGAATTCGAGTGATGAAACAAAGCTGGAAAGGTTGATGAGCTGTTCGTCGGAAAGGGTCGCGAATTTGAGTCCCACTCCGGGCAGGTCTTCGCCGGTCGCCGGTTCGCTCCAACAGACTTCGGCGATCAGGCTGAGCGGCTCCCATGTGGAAGGAGTGGAAAGGACCACCTTGACCTGCTCGCCCACCTGAAGATTCCCGGTGTTCACAAGGAATACACCGCCCGTGCTGATATCCTTGGTGTAAGAGATGATGCTCGTGTCGTCACTCTCCCTGAGCACCTCCACCTGGCATGAGATCCGCTGTCTTTGCGAGTTTCGAAAATGCCGACTCTCAGACATCGGGAACGCAGACGCCCAGAGCGGAATCTGTGTACTCCAGGTCGATGACGGCGGCGTTGAGATCGACGGGGAGCATGCACGAGTAACTGGAACGGCAACCCCTGTCCGTCTTGCAATGCCGTAGGCAGTACGTGCGTCCGCGGTTGGGCTCGATCTGGTTGCACATTTCCTCGTATTCGACCCCGCCGTCCTCATCGATTCCCGGGCCGACGGGGCACGGCGTCGTGAACTCGACGCAGATCGCCTCGTTCGGGCATTCGTCCGGATCGCAGCCGATGACCAGGCAGTACCCGCCGGGCTGGGTGCTGTCGCAGTTACGGTTCATGTTGGGGGAGCAATCGATGTCGTAGGAGCACGCATCGCCGATCTCGGCTCTGCAGGCGGCTGTGACAAAGACGGCGGTCAGGATTATTAACAGATGTTTCACCGCCCGGACCATATCACAGGTGAGCGGGTGCCTGGCAAGACCAGAAAAGCACGGAGTTCTCGGCCGACGAGCCTTGAGCGCAGAGGCTATAAATGGCAAGATAGAAGGGAATCGAAACACGCGACGGGGAAAAATGCGGGTTTTCATTGTTGCTTTATTGCTGGCGGTAGCCTTCGTGCTCACTCCCTGTGTACGGGCGAACGACACAGACAGGGCCGAACAACATTTCAAGGACGGCGTGGCGTTTCTGGAAAGCAGCCAGTACGAGCGCGCGTCATATCATCTGGATAAGGCCTACAGCCTCGACGCAAACTGGAAGTATCTTGAGTACATTGCCAAGACCTGGTTCGCGCTGGAGAACTATCAGAATGCGGTTCATGCCCTCGATGCCTACCTGGAAAAGGGCGGCGGTAAGATCCCGGCTACAAAGCGAAAGTGGGCCAGGGGTGTGCTCGAACGGCTGGAGAAAATAGAGAGCAACCAGGCCAACAATGAAGAGGCGCAGGCCCACTTCGAGAAGGGCAAGGACCTGTACAGACAGCACCGATACGAGAAGGCGGCGATAGAGCTGGAAAAGGCCTATGAGTTGAGCCCGAGCTGGGAGTTTCTGGAGTTGATGGGAAAGATCGAGGCCGCGCTCAAGAACTACGATCGGGCGATCAGGGCGTACGAGAAGTTTCTCGAGGAGAGCGGCGACAATATCTCCGAAGCGCGTAAAAAAGCTGCGAAGAAGGATCTTGCGAACCTGGAAACTCTCATCAGAATGGACGAAGACAGGAAAGAGGCTCCGATACACTACAAACAGGGAAAGAGAGAATTGGAGAACGGTCAGTACGAGGAGGCCGCGAGGTCCCTGGAGTTGGCGTATCGACTATACCCCAACTGGAAGTTTCTGGAGTACATCGGCGAGGCCCTCGCCGGCGCGAAGTCGTATCGGCGCGCTGTCAATGCGTACAGAACATTTCTCATAAAGGGTAGCGGCAAGATTTCGGAAGAGACACAGACCAGGGTTCTGAACGAGATTGCCGTCCTGACCGAGGCATTCAAGGCCGGGTCGGAGGAAACGGAAGGCGAGTTCGGGGAGGCAGCAGGGAAGGCGCGGGACGGGGAGTCCTTCGACTGGGATCCCAAAAAACGTTTTTTGACATGGATCGTCGGCGGTGTGGGAGTCGGCGGGTTTGTGGGAGCTATCATAACCAGCGCCGTTGCCAATAATGAACAAGACAGGATTGACGCGATCTGTCCGCGCGGAGAGTGCCCCCTCCAGGATCTCGAAAGTATGCAGGAAAGGCAGGACACGGTGAACAAACAGCAACTCGCGACAAGGGTCCTGGTCGGCGTCGGCGCTGTCGGGGTTGCGGCGGGGATCACGCTCTTCTTCGTTGAGCCGCTTTTCTCAACTGATAACAAAACCGAAGTGTCCCTGACTCCGTTGCTCGACGCTGAGGGTGCGGGGATGATGATTGTGGGGAGGTTTTAGATGAATAGGCTAACGTGGTTGTTGTGCCTCGTAGCGTTGTTGGCCTCCTGCAACTTCTACAAGACCCTGACCGCTGCCGACGCGGGAAATACGGACACCGATGCGGACACCGATACGGACACTGATACTGACACCGATACTGACACTGATACTGATACTGACACTGATACTGACACGGACTCTGATACTGATACCGATACGGACACTGATACCGGCCCGGTTTGTGTTTCGATTCCCAACTGGACGGAGCATTCGGTGGATGGAGCATTCGGTGGCGCCTATTCGGTATACGCGGCGGACGTTGACGGAGACGGCGACATGGATGTGCTCGGCGCGGCTTCGGGAAACGATGACATCACATGGTGGGAGAACACGGCCGGTGACGGGTCAATCTGGGTCGAGCGAACGGTGGATGGGGCATTCAACGGCGCCTATTCGGTATACGCAGCGGATGTTGACGGAGACGGCGACATGGATGTGCTCGGCGCGGCATACAACGCAGACGACATCACATGGTGGGAGAACACCACGGGCGACGGTACCGCCTGGACCGAGCACCCGGTGGATGGGTCATTCAACGGCGCCTATTCGGTATACGCCGCCGATGTTGACGGAGACGGCGACATGGACGTGCTCGGCGCGGCAGAATTTGTAAACGACATCGCCTGGTGGGAGAACACTGCGAGCGACGGTACCGCCTGGACAGAGCACATGGTGGATGGGGAATACGGCGGCGCCAGGTCGGTATACGCGGCGGACATCGATGGAGACGGTGACATGGACGTACTCGGCGCGGCCTATGACAACGACGACATCACCTGGTGGGAGAACACTGCGGGTGACGGCACTGCCTGGACCGAGCACACGGTGGCCGGGGCATTCGATGGCGCCTGGTCGGTATACGCGGCGGACATTGACGGAGACGGCGACATGGACGTGCTCGGCGCGGCCTATGACAACGACGACATCACCTGGTGGGAGAACACCGCAGGCGACGGCAGCGCATGGACCGATCATATGGTGGATGGGGAATTCAATGGCGCCTGGTCGGTTTACGCTGCCGATGTTGACGGCGACGGCGACATGGACGTGCTCGGCGCGGCGCTGGATGCCGATGACATCACATGGTGGGAGAACACTTCGGGTAACGGTACCGCCTGGGCCGAGCATACAGTGGATGGAGCATTCGATGGCGCCAGTTCGGTATTCGCGGCGGACATCGATGGAGACGGCGACATGGACGTGCTCGGCGCGGCATACAACGCCGATGAAATTACCTGGTGGGAGAGCGATTGTATTTCGGTGAGGTAGGCACTTACGGTCAGGAGCAATTGGGGAACAATTGGGGTCGAAACCTTCGTTCTAAATCTCAATGTACCACGAGAAATAAGTCCGGCTCGTAGTGCCCCTCGGTACAGTCAAACGCCTTTGGTGTTCTCGAAGGTCAGTTTCTCCCCGTCCCCTTCGATGACGAGTCGATCTCCCCGAGTGACGTCACGGGAGAGAACCAGTTTTGCGACCGGGCCCTCGATCAGCCGCTGGATCGTGCGCCGCATGGGACGGGCGCCGAGCTCCGGGTCGAAGCCGCCCGCCGCGATCAGCGTGTCGACGGCGCCTTCCCCGACCTCGAGGGACACTCCCTGTTCGGTTTCCAGCTGTCTTCCGAGCTGGTTCAGCATGAGCATGGCGATCTCGCCGACCTCGGGTCTGGTCAACGGTGCGAAAACCAGGGGCTCGTCGATCCGGTTCCACAGCTCCGGCGCAAGCGCCTCCCGGGCGGAGGCAAGAATGGACTCACAGATTTTATCCCCGTCGGGCTCGGGCTCGTCTTCACCGGCACTGAAGCCCACCCGCCGCCTGGGGGACGAGAGGTTCCTCATATCGGAACCGAGGTTGCTCGTCATGACAATTACCGTGTTTTCGAAGACGATGGTGCGTCCCTTGCCGTCGGTCAGGCGACCGTAGTCGAGGACCTGGAGCAGAATCTGCAACACATCCCGGTGGGCTTTCTCTATCTCGTCGAGCAGGATCAGGCAGTAGGGGCGCTTTCTAACCGCCTCTGTGAACTGCCCACCATCCTCGTGCCCTACGTACCCGGGCGGCGCCCCGATCATGCGGGCCACGGCGTGAGCTTCCGAAAACTCGGTCATGTCCAGTCGTATCATGGAATTTTGGTCCGTGAAGAGCAGGTTCGCGAGTACTTTTGCGGTTTCGGTCTTGCCCACACCGGTCGGCCCGAGGAAGAGCAGCGACCCGATGGGGCGCCCCGATCTGAAACCGGCGGCGTTGCGGCGCAGCGTTTCCCCAAGCGCATCGAGAACATGGCGGTGGCCGATGATACGTTCGGCCAGATCCGATTCCAGGTTGAGCAGGCGATCCTGGTCGCTTGCATTCAGACGCTTTGCGGGGACGCCGATCTGTTCGGCCAGGACATCGGAGATATCCTCGTCGGACACCAGGCCGGCATGGGATCTGCGAACCCTGGCTCCCGCCAGATCCAGCAACGCGAGCGCCTTGTCCGGCAACGCGCGGTCGTGAATGTATCTGGACGACAGCTTCACCGCCGCCCTGAGGGCCTCCGGGGTGTAGGAGAGCTGATGGTGTTCGGCGTAGGACGGCGCCGCGCCTTCGATTATCCGCACGGCCTCGTCGTGGTCCGGCTCGTCGATCTCGATGACCGTGAAGCGCCGGGCGAGGGCTGGATCCGATTCCACGTGGTGGGAGTACTCTTCGCATGTGGTGGCCGCGATACAGGGCATCTCCCCGCGACCGAGGGACACCTTGAGATCCTGGACGGCCTCCGCGCCGTCCGGGGAAGCCAGAAGTGAGTGTATCTCGTCGAAGAACAGGACCACCCGCCCGTTGGAGCGGATGACCTCCTCCCGCAGAGCATCAAACCGTTCGGACAGGGCGCCCCTCAGGGAGGTTCCCGATAGCAGGTCTCCTGATCTGACCTCCAGCAGAATACGGTCCTCGAGCCCGGGGGCCTCTCCTTTTACGAGCTTGCAGGCGAGGCCCTCGACGATCGCGGTCTTTCCGACTCCGGGGGCTCCCACCAGACAGGGGCTGTTGGCCCGCCGTTTGTTGAGCACGTCGGCGATCCGTTCCATCTCGCGTTCGCGGCCTATGATCTCCTCCACATGGCCCCTTGCGGCGTCGGCCGTGATGTTTCGCCCGATGGCGGCCAGGGTTGGAAATTCGGATGGAGACAGGTCGAATCGCGAGTGTGGATCGGAACCGAAGAGAACCGGTTCAGGGGTGATCGGAACTGCCCGTTGTTTTAGTTGCACATCAGCCTGAGCGCTTTCAACAGGAGCCGCCGAAGCCTGGCTGCCTTTTGGGGATTCGGATCTCAAAACTCTCGTTTTCTGCTGGGCCTGCTCGAGAGAAAGTCCCATATTCGAGGGAGGACGCCGCTGCGAGAGGCCCGGGAGTTCCGGTTGCCCGCAAGCGGGTTTCCCTTGTCGGCGCTTATGTGCCACGGGCTCGAATTGCAAAGGTGGAGTTCTCAGTTGATCCGGAAGGGGGGGGGATTCGCGATTGAAGTCTCCTCCCGGGCGCGCAGCGGTATCGTTGCCGACGGAGGACCCGTGTTCCCGAGTCAGGCTGGTGGTCATGTTGCGAAGCGCCTGGTTCCTTATCACATCGACATTCAGACCCCCCTCCACGAGGATGAGGTGTCCCTCGCAGCGCCGGACGGTCGCAATTGCGGCGAGTACGTGGATCGCGGAAGGTGTGCTGACTCCCAGGGATTCCGCGTACTTGTTCGCCTTTTCAATTACTTCATCAACGATCCCGGATGGTTCCGGCTCTGAATTGCGAATTGCGTTGCGGAGTTTGGTCTCTGTCAGGCCTCTCAGGGTGAGGGTCCTCGCGGCTGCGCCGGTGCCGGTAAGGATGGCCAACAGGAGGTAACCGGTACTCATCTCCCCGTTTCCATTACGGGCAAAATCGGCGGCCCGACTCAGCACTTCATGGATTGTCCCGGATGTCGCAATGCTCATATTCTTTAACAATTCCAAACTCTTACGAACTTCCAAGGAGTATGCCATAACCAATTGTACCGGGCAAATTTTTGGTCTTTTTTTTACCGAGTTGAGCCGCTTTCGCCTCCGCCTTGGTCTAATAGTATTATTAGATTAAACTCAGAATATGCTGGGAATGTGCACGTCAAAAACAAATGAGCATCAAAGGAGAATCCACATGAGGCAGTCAGTAGTCGGACGTATCGCCATTCTCATCGCAATGCTATTTTTCCTTGGCGGGGTCAGTGAAGTGCTGGCGCGCAAGGTAGAGGACATCTTCGCCGGGAAGGTCCTCCTGCTGAAGAAGCGTCCACCGAGTTATTTCAAGTCCAAGGGCGGGTTTGTCGGCTACCTCAGATCCAACTCGGTCAGGACGGTCTACGCCGACAAGGAGAACATATGGAAATTCGAAACCATGGCGTTCTTCAGGCGTCCCCTCGGCGATTATGAGGTCGAGATGGTGTTCTACGACATAAAAAGCGGGAAGAGCGACAGCCAGCGCCGCTTCGTCGACTCCTACACACAGTACACCCAGGATCGAAACACGCGCATCCTGTCCGGAAAGGCCAACCTCACCCGCCCGAGTTTCGACGCCAATAAAAGCTACATGATAGTAGTCCAGTCACACGGAAGGGATCTCGCGAAGGGCTTCTTCAAGACCAAGGGCGTCACACAGGCAGCGCTCGACCAGCAAAAAAGGGTGGAGCACACGATGAAGGAGATGGAGAAATCCATGGCGGACCTCCAGAAGAAGGTCAAGGAGCAGGAGGAGGAGGAGGCCAAGAAGAACGCCGAGAAGGACAAGGCAGCCTCGGACGATTTATTTTAGCCTTCCATCATTCTGCGTGGTTTTTCGACGCAGTCAGCTTGTGATTACCCACCCAGGATCTTGACATTTCAAATATGAACCTTACACGGTTTGTAAACGATTCATGAATACCAAAAGAGATTATTACGAAATTCTCGGCGTACCACTCAACGCCGACGCAAAGCAGATCAAGCAGGCGTACAGGCGCCTGGCGATGAAGTTACACCCGGACAGGAACCCGGACAGCTCCGAAACGGAGGACCTTTTCAAGGAGGCCGCCGAGGCCTACGACGTCCTTTGCAACCCGGAAAAGAGGGAGATTTACGACCGCTTCGGACATGGGGGGCTTCAGGGACAGGCCGGATTCACCGGAGTCGACGACATTTTTTCGCATTTTGGTGCTATTTTCTCCGATTTCTTCGGAGGCGACGTTTTTGGAGGACGTCACAGATCCCGCCCGCCGAGACCGCCGAGGGGAGCTGACCTTCGTTACGACCTGTCTCTTAGCTTTGAAGATGCCTTCAGGGGCATCAAGAAGAAAATCGAGTTGGTTCAGTTACGAAATTGCGGCCGCTGCGAAGGAAAAGGATCGGAACCCGGAACCACTCCCGAGACCTGCAGCGATTGCCACGGTCACGGACAAGTGATCCAGCGCACCGGGTTCATGACCATAGCCACTCCCTGCCCATCCTGTCTGGGCCGCGGCAGTATAATCACTACACCTTGCGAAGAATGCGAGGGCACCGGACGAGCGGCGTACAACCGCACCGTTACCATCACTGTGCCCCCGGGGGTGGATACGGGCATGAGGTTGCGGCTCGCCGGAGAGGGAGAGGACCCCGAGAGCCCGGGGGATCCCGGAGATCTCTACGTATTCATCGACGTGGAGCCGCATCAACTGTTCGTGCGAAACGGAAATGATCTCGAGTACACGGTTTCCATTCCATATACCCGGGCAATTCTGGGCTTCTCCATCGAGGTTGAGCTCATCGACGAGACTGTGGAGATCGAGCTGCCTCCGGGAACCCAACCCGGGGACAGGATCCGCGTCAGCGGTAAGGGTGTTCCGTTCGTGGGCGGCAAGGGGCGCGGAGACCTGATCGTGAACGTGAAGGTTGTGCTTCCAATCGGAATAAACGACGAGGAACGTACCCTTCTCGACAAGCTGGACAATATTTCAAACGGCAGCACGTGACCGCACTCGGCCTGCCTCTTGACCTTGCGAGGTGCTTTTCTAGTTAGTACAATGCGCCGACTAGTAAAGAAGTCGTTTTGATAGTCACCGCGCAAGGGCAAGTAATGAATTCATCAGTGTGTACTCATCAAACTGCAGACGAGAGCCTGCGATCGGGAGATCCCCTGCGTGCGCTTCGCATCGTGGGGCCTATGCTCGAGAACAACCCGTCCGATCTCACAGCCTGGAAGATCGGGGCGCTCGCGTTGATTGCGCGTGGCGACACAGGCCCGGGGGTAAAGAACCTGAAAAGCGTGGCCCTCGCGATGGCCGAGGAAAGGAACCCGATCCAGGCCATCGCCACGGCGAAGGAAATACAGGATCTGGGCCAGGATCCCGGAGACCTGATCTCAGCTATCGCACGAATCTACGGATCGGAATCGGACAGAATCGAGGAGGTGGAGATCCCGCCGCCGCCGCTACCCAGCAAACTTGAGGCGGAACCGTGGGGGATCGACCTGGACGACGAACAGGTCGTCTCAAGGGCCGGGGACGCCATGGCCATGGCCTGGGGCGCCGCGCTCACACTCCCGGATCGGGGCATCCGGTTGCCCTACATACCCCTGCTGTCCGCCCTTGGCACCTCGGATTTCGAGCACCTCACAAACGCGCTCGTCCGTCAGGTGGTCGAGGAGCAGGAGGTCATTATCGAGCAGGGCGCAACCGGAGACGCCATGTACATAGTGGCACAAGGATCGGTGGTGGTGATGCATCATCCCGCAGGCGGCGACCCGGTAGAGCTGGCTCGCCTGGGCCCCGGGGCGTTTTTCGGAGAGATGGCCCTGGTCTCTTCCACCACGCGGGCGGCGACGGTGCGAGCGAGCGAGCGCACTGTTCTTTTGCGAGCGGACAAGACCGAGATGGAGCATCTTGCTGAACGCTTTGCGAAAACCGGGGACGTGCTGGTTGCGTTTTGTCACGCCCGGATGCTCGAGAACCTCATGCGCGTATCTCCGGTGCTCAAACCGGTTCCCCCCAAGCGCAGACCGGACGTGATCTCCAGATTCAACACTGATTATAGAAGCGAGGGCGAGGTGATCATCGAACAGGGCAGCGATTGTCCCGGATTGTTCCTGATCGTATCCGGAGGAGTCCGGGTGAACAAGATCGAAGGAAATGAAGATGTTGTCCTCGCCACCCTGGGCCCCGGCGATCTCTTCGGCGAGATCTCACTGCTCATGAGGAAACCTTCCACGGCGACGGTAACGGCGGAGCAAAACACGGCGTTGTTGTTCTTGCCACGAACTGAGTTCGAATCGGCCACCGCAGAGTTCCCCGAATTTCTCAAGGGCGTGTACGACATCGCCATGAACAGGGATATGCGCAACAATTCAATAATGGGCCTTCCGGCGCAGAACGCGGATGGTCTCATACTTGTGTAAGCCATGAAGAACACGAAACAGGGACCGCCTTTGGTAGTATCTTTATTGCTCGCGCTCGCGGGCATGGGCGGGCTCGCCACAGCGATTGTGCTTGTGCCCTCCATGGTGCGGCAGTTCGCCACCGCTCGAAACACAGACCCCTCACCGGTTATCCACAAAACGCGGAAAAGCCCGGATTCCTCCCCCAAGCCGGTCGCGACGGTCAACGCCGTACAGACAGAAGAGGTCGAGGAGAAGGTCGAGGAGAAAATCGAGGAGAAGGTCGAGGAGAAGAATCCCGTGGCTGCTTCGGTAACACAATGGATCATCGAACTCGATCCGGGAAACTACGAGATCATTAATGGGGGTGAAGCAACGGTGGATGCGATCGTGCACTTCCTCACGACGAACGAGGACGCCAGGGTCAAGCTCACGGGAGTCAATCACCCCAACAAGAGCACAAAACGTTCGAAGCAGGCGGCCCGGATCATAAGGGAGGAGATCATCAGGGATGTGGGAATAGCGAAGCACCGGGTCTCAATCGCTGAAACACAGGAGCCGGAGGTGACGGGCCTCCTGGTGCGCGCCGAGATCATGAGGGGGAGGCGATGACGTTCCTGTTCGCACTAATGATACTGGCCGTTTTTCTCGGCGGGGTACTCCTGTGGTTATCGGGATTGACCGTCGGCCTTCGCTCCGGCTCCGAGTTGCAGGACAACACGGAACTCGTGAAGCTCCGAGGGGACAGGGACAAGCTTACGGCCGAGGCTGTCCGGGTCGTCGAAGAAATGGAGCGCGTGGAAAACGAGATGACCATGGCCGCAGAAGAGATGAAGCGCCTCAGGGACGAGAACGAGGCATTGAAATCCAATGGCGCCTCCCCAAAAAACAAATCTTCACCCCCCAAGCCGCCGCCGTTACCCCCCAAGCCGCCGCCGATACCCGTCAAGGTCCCCTCGGAAATACCCGAGAGTTCGGATCCATCCGGGGGCGCCGGGGCGCGGAGGGACCGAAATAGCTCCGGATTCAAGACCATGTCCATTGACAACAGGAGCCAGTCCGTATCCGGCACAGATCACGATCGTTTGCGGCAGTCGTTCGATCAGACTGTTCGCGAGAAGGATCGCCTCGAAACGGAACTCGCCCGCACACAGCAGGAGCTACAACTCCTGAAGATGCGACAAAAATGAGCATACGAGCATACGAAAGAAGCGATCTGCCAATCGAGGAGAAGTTACCCTCACTGGGAAAACGGTTTCCATGCCTGGCAGGAGCCCGTGGTCTCGATCCATGGGATTCCACCGAATTTTACGAGTGGGTGTCCCAACAGGAAAATGGGGGTAGCGCCTACCACGCCGGTCACCTGTTGCTGAACCTGTCCGGTGATGGCCCCTGGGAGTCGTTCGACATCCTGGCTGCCAGACGGGTGTGGACACCGGACGACAGGCAGATCTTCATCAATTGGATAAAGGTATGGCAATAAATGCCCCTGCCGCCCCTGAAGAACCCCTCCAAACCACTCACCATTATTCGCGGCATTGCACTGGGAGTGCCGGCGGCGCTGTTTCTTCTGGTGACGCTGATGACCGTCAACTGCGCCCAGGTGCTGTTTCTGATCATCGCGCCGTTTTCCAAGAGAACCTATCTGAACTTAAACAGATGGGCCGCAAATTGGTGGTTTGGGTTGTGCGTGAAAGTGGGTCGGGGGGTGCACGGGGTCAACCTGGAGCTGACCGGCGATCCTGTCCGAACCGGGGAAAACGCGGTGCTGGTAGTGAACCATCAGGAGATGACCGACATCGTTTTCCTCTTCATGGTCGCGCAAGCAGGAGGACGACTGGGTGATCTGAAGTGGTTTGTAAAGGATGCGGTCAAATATGTTCCGGGAGTCGGCTGGGGCCTATTTCTGCTGGACAATCTGTTCGTGAAACGCCGCTGGTCTTCGGACAAGGATTCCATCGAGGCTGTCTTCGCCCGACTGAAACGTAACGAGATCCCATTCTGGCTGGTCCTCTTCGCCGAGGGAACACGGATAACGCAGGAGAAACTGGTTCGCAGTCGACGGATCGCTCAGAAGAAAAACATGAAGCCTCTGTCACACCTGTTGATCCCTCACGCGAAGGGATTCGTCGCATCCCTGGAAGGGCTGGGAGATCGACTCGACGCTGTGTATGACATTACCATCGCATACGAGAAGGGTGTGCCCACTCTGGGTCAGTACATCCTTGGCTTTGTGGAGAGGGCTCACATTCACGTGAAGCGATTCGACGCGAACGATCTCCCTGCCGGACATCAGGCCCTCTCCTTGTGGTTGAACCAACGCTTCGAGGACAAGGACGCTCTGCTTGACGAGTTCTTCTCCCAGGGCGCGTTTCGATGAATCTGTTTGTTTTATTGCCACTGTTGTCGTTTGTCGTGCTCGTGTTTGTGTGGTCGTTCGTCTTCGGACAACGGCGAAACGATCCGGTCAATAACGCCTACCTGATCTTCACTGGTATCGGCGCGACATGGCTTACTCTGGAGCTTCTGCTGTACGTACCAGGATTGTCAGGCTACGAGCACCTGCTGCTACACGCGGTCATCCCGTTCTGGATGATGACCGGATTTCTCTTTCTCAACTTTACCTACAAGCTCACCGATCGAAAACCGGACCTGATCTACTGGCTGATCCTGGCCGGAACGACAATGGGAATCGGGGTCGACCTGTTCACCGACTATATACTGGCAGGCCACACGAGCCACTACTGGGGCGTGGCCGACGGAAGGAACCCGATACCTCACACCCTGATATGCATTCCCAACGCTGCCGGCGGAGCCCTCGGCCTCCTGTTGATCTTGCTGGATCACGGAAAGATCGACGATGGCGACAGGAAGGCCGCCTACCAGTCCATACTCCTGGGCGGTTCTTTAACGCTCACGGCGATGGTCACCATGAACATCATCATACCCAACTTCTTCGAGATCGACGATTTTCCCCGCTACGGATCCTCGGCCCTGGTGGTGTTCGCTCTCATCATCTACCGCGCAACGATCAAATATCGATTCATGACGATCACCGTGGATCAGGTGGCAGAAGAACTTTTCGAGGACATGCGGGACGGCGTGGTGCTCATTGACGGGCAGGGGGCGATCACCAGGACCAACAGCGCGATACGGAGCATGTTCGGCATGGGCCCTCATCATGTGGTTGGGATGAACCTGGACGAGTTGATACCCCGGGTCGATCCGGCCGCCGACGGCGGGGACGGGCGGCTCAAGGTGGACAGGAGCGGAATCTCCAGGATCTATTCCGTCTCCCGGCCCAACAAGACCCACGGGGAGTTGGTACACGGAAAGATTCTGATCGTCCGGGACGAGACCGAGGAGATCGAGGCTCAGGAGATCTTGAAAAAAGACCGGGACGACCTCGAGGTTATGGTGCTGCGCAGGACCGAGGAGTCCCTTCAGGCCCAGCGGATGGAGGCCATCGGATTGCTCACGGGCGGGGTTGCCCACGACTTCAACAACCTGCTCACTGCTATCATGGGGTTCGCGACGGCCGCGCGGGACGATCTGACCGAGTCGGACCCGATCCGGGAGGACATGGAAGAGGTGGTGGTGGCGACAAAACGCGCCCGGGATATCATCGGCCAGATGATCTCCATCAGCTCCACCACAAAGATCGAACCCAGACAGGTAGCCATACCCGATCTCCTGGACGAGGTTCTCAATCTCCTGGAGGCCTCCACATCCGAGTCCATCAAGATCCAGCGGGACTACGGCAACGAAGAAATGTACGTGATGGCGGATATCACCGGACTTCACCAGGTGATCATGAATATCGGCACCAATGCATTGCACGCCATGGAAGAATCCGGTGGAACCCTCAGCGTCGGCCTGGCCCGTGTGGATTCGAATGTATGTATAACCATGGCCGACACGGGCGAGGGGATCGCAAAAAACACACTCGATCAGATTTTCGTCCCGTTCTTCACCACCAGGCAGAGCAAGAAGGGATCCGGCCTGGGCCTTGCCATGGTCCTGAATATCATTCAGCAGCACCGGGGAACCATCGAGGCCACCTCGGAGGAGGGGAAGGGCGCCACCTTCAAGATCTATCTTCCCTGGATCGACAAGAACGACAACGTATCCGAATCGGGAGGCTTTTCGATCATTGGAGGAAGCGAGCGAATTCTCTTGCTCGACGACAAGGAGCAGGTGCTCAGGGTGGAAAAGCGTATGCTCGAGCCTCTTGGCTACCGGGTGACGGCCTTCTCCGAGCCTCAGCGGGCCATTGAGACCATACGTGAAAACAAGCGCTCCTTCGATCTTGTGGTCACGGATCTCTCAATGCCCGGCATGTCCGGGATCGAGTTCGGTGAACAGGTTCTTGAAATGTGTCCCGATCTCCCGATCATCCTGGTCTCGGGAAACCTGCGGGAGGATGACAAGGCACGGGCCCATGAACTGGGTTTCGGCGCGGCCCTGTCCAAACCCCTGCCCAAGGCCGTGCTGGCATCCAAAATTCGCGCGCTTCTCGAAGGCGGCAAGCGAGGGGGCAAACCATGAGGGTCATGGCGCTCATTCACCTTGTTGCCCTGGCGGGTTTCCTGTTCCTCGGAGCGACTCTCTACGCTCAGCGCGGAAGGTCGGATCCCGCCGGCGGGAGCCTGCGGGTGTTCCTGGCAAACATGGCCACGTGGGTGCTTCTTGAGATCTTCCTCTATTTCCCCATGTCCGTAGGCCTGGAGGATGCTATCTACAGGGTCATGGCCGTGTGCTGGATTCCGTCGTCCTTCTGGTTTCTTCGGTTCGTCTACCGCTTGCTCAAGATAAAAAACGATTGGATCTACTTTTTGTTCGCGGGTATCTCCTTCGTCGGAGTAATTGTCTACGTTACGACAGACCTGGGATTGGCCGGAACAGAACGCCATAAGTGGGGAGCCTCGGATATCCGCGCCGGGCATTTCCTTTTCTTTTCCGCGATTCCCATGACGGCCGGCGTGATGGCAGTATTGCTCTCCATTCGTCGATCTTATTCGCCCAATGTAAACGTCATCCGCAAGCCCTTGAGAATAGTCGCCTCGGGAGTGCTCCTCGTGTTGGCCACCTCGGCATCGTTCGAGATCATGATCATGTGCACCAATGGAATCTGGAGCACCGTCAGGTTGAGCTCGTGCACGCCGCTTCTCCTGATCCCCTTTGTGGTATACGCCGCAAAAAAATTCGATTTTCTGTCCGGCGGGATGGTGCGCGTGGCCGAGGAGATCTTCGAGGATGTCCGTGACGGCATCGTTCTGGTGGATCGCAATGGTCTGGTACAACGAGTCAATCCCGCCGCTCAATCCATGCTCGGCATCGCCGCAAATACGGCCGAGGGATCTCCTGTGGATACGATCTTGAAAAACTGGAGCATCCTCAGGGAAAAGAGAAAAGGGGAGATGACCGTTCGCGACCGGACTCGGAGCGACAGATTCCTCGATATGTCGGTCTCGATCGTCACGTCTCACTCCGCTCACCGGGGCTGGATAGTTCTGATCCGAGATTTGACGGAGCAAAAAAACGCCCGCGAAGTGCTCCAACGCTCGTTCAAAGAACTTGAAGCGGAGATCGAGAGCAGGACCGAAGAGATCAGGCGTACCCGGCGAATGGAAGCCATCGGAACCATGACCGGCGGCATCGCCCACGACTTCAATAACCTGCTCGCCGCGATCATCGGGTTCACATCGGCAGCGAAAGAGGACCTGCCCGTGGAGCACAAGATCCAGAGAGATCTCAACGAGGTTCTCACCGCCGCCAACAGGGCTCGGGACATCGTCGATCAAATGCTCGAGCTAGGAAGGCACTCGGACCCTCAGCGGGAGATGATCGAAATAGGCTCTTTCGTGGAGCGAGTGTTGACCCTCGTCGAGTCGTTCCTGCCCGCATCCATATCCCTGGAGCGGCAACCCCTCAAGGACGAGGCCTTCGTGATGGGAGATTCAACCCAACTTCACCAGGCGATCATGAACCTGTGCACCAACGGCTATCAGTCGATGAAGGAGACCGGAGGGGAGCTGGTCGTGTCCGTCAGGATCATCGGGATGTCAATCGGGGCGGGCAGCTCCCGAAAACCCCTGGAGCCCGGGCAATCCGTCCGCATCTCGGTAGCCGATACGGGACCCGGCATCGACCGTGATATGCTGGATCGCGTCTTCGAACCCACCGGGACCACCACGCCGGACTTGAGCGACGTGGGCCTGGCCATGGCCATGCGTATAGCGCGGGAACACGACGGCACGATAATGGTCGAGAGCGAGAAAGGCCGGGGTTCCATCTTTTCCCTGTTGCTACCGGTGGCCAACCCTAATCCCCGATGATCTTGATCAGCACTCGTTTTCTACGACGTCCGTCAAATTCTCCGTAAAAGATCTGCTCCCACGGCCCGAGATCCAGGCGACCTTCGGTGATGGCAACCACAACCTCCCGGCCCATCACCTGACGCTTGAGATGCGCATCACCGTTGTCCTCGCCGGTCCGGTTGTGCCGGTATCGATCGATCGGCTCGTGAGGAGCTAACCCCTCGAGCCAGTCGTCGTAATCGCGGATGAGCCCCGACTCGTCATCGTTGATGTAGACACTGGCCGTGATGTGCATGGCGTTCGTCAGGCAGAGCCCTTCTGCGACACCGCTCTCGTCCACGGCCGCCTGAACCTTGTCGGTGATGTTGATGTAATCCCGCCTTGTCTCTGTCTGAAACCACAGTTCTTTTCTCAGGCTCTTCATAAAACCCCTCCTTTACCGGCTTGTGAGATATGCTCTCTTTTTGATCTCAAAAAAACAGGGTGTCAATCAATCTCGAGCTTGACAACGAGGCTGTAATGTACATATTGTACAATGTGTACGTTAAGTACACAAAGTGCAAAGAGGGGAGATCATGGACCGTTTGAATGCCAGCGAAGCACGTAGTGATTTTGCGGATGTGCTCAATCGAGTGGCCTATCGTGGAGAGCGAATCGTGCTCCATCGTCGCGGCAAGGACGTCGCGGCGATTGTATCGGTTGAAGACTTGAAGCTTTTGGAGCAGCTCGAAGACGAGAGAGACTTGAAGATGGCCAGGGCGGCGCTCAAAGAAGCCGAGAAGAAAGGCACAAAGAAACTTGCTTCTCTCATGAAGGAGCTCGGTGACTCGAGATAGGTCTTTGGTATACACAATCGAAATCGCGCCGGCGGCAGAGCGGGCTATCAAAAAGCTGCCTGCCGATGTGCGTAAACGAATATTCAAGTCTTTGATTTCTTTGGAACGGGATCCACGCCCGCATAAAGTCAAGAAATTGAGCGGCGAACTTGATCTGTATCGGCTCCGGATCGGTGACTATCGGATCGTCTACCAGGTTAAAGATGCCGTGCTTGTGGTCGTGGTGGTGAAGGTCGGTCATCGACGTGAAGTGTATCGCTGAACTAACCATGAAATAGAGCCTGTGCGCCTATCCACCCTCTCGAATAACCTTGCTAATATGAATGCACGCTTCAGATTGGCAAGGTTAAAACTTGGTTTTCCTTCGTATAACGAGTATAAGTAAGGAATGCAGGGATACATCACGAGACAACTTACCGACCAGGTAACGACAAAGCTGAAGAACAACCCGGTAGTGGCGATTCTGGGCCCAAGGCAGTGTGGCAAGACAACGCTGGCCAGACAGATTGTGGAAGAAAACAACGAGTCGGTGTACCTGGATCTCGAACATCCCGCCGATCTGGCAAAGCTCGAAGATCCCCTCGCCTTTTTCAACCTTCACAAACAGCAACTGATTTGCCTCGACGAAATCCAGCGCGCTCCCGAACTGTTTTC
This sequence comes from Deltaproteobacteria bacterium, assembly GCA_030621515.1. Taxonomy (GTDB): domain Bacteria; phylum Myxococcota_A; class Polyangia; order JAAYKL01; family JAAYKL01; genus JAUVAN01. The sequence continues at coordinate 48,568 of JAUXHN010000006.1, forward strand.
AATCCTCAGGGGTGTCGTCGACAGACAGCGCGAAGCGGGCCAGTTTCTCGTCCTCGGTTCCGCGTCACCGGATCTGATCCGTCAGAGTTCGGAGTCGCTGGCCGGACGAATCTCCTATCTCGAGTTGAAGCCGTTCATGTTCATGGAGGTCGACGACGATGGGCCGTCGAGCACCGAACAGGATCTCTGGTTGAGAGGCGGTTTCCCCAGAAGCTATCTTGCGGGGGATGGAGATACCAGTTTCGAATGGCGCCAGGACTTTATCCGCACCTTTCTTGAACGCGACATCGGCATGCTCGGCTTTCGGATGCCACCGGCCCGGCTGGGGCGTTTTTGGAGAATGTGCGCCCACGTACATGGTTCCTTGTTGAACGCGTCCAAGTTGTCCGATTCTCTTGGTGTCAGTTCTCATACAGTTCGCTCATATCTGGATCTGCTGGAGCAGACTTTTATGGTTCGCGTACTCTTTCCCGATACCCCTAATTTGAAGAAGCGACTGATCAAGTCGCCAAAAATATTCTTGAGAGACAGTGGGATCCTCCACGCGTTGCTCGCCATTCGGACTCACGATGACCTGCTCTCTCATCCGATGAGGGGTTCCTCCTACGAAGGATTTGCCATGGAGAATATCCTGGCGTCTGCGCCTGACTGGGAACCTTCATTCTATCGAACACGCGCGGGAGCGGAAATAGACCTTGTTCTCCGAAGAGGCCGCCACTCGCTCGCGTTTGAAATCAAGTCATCCACCGTTCCAAAAGTTTCGCGAGGTTTCTGGCAAGCCCTTGAAGACATTTCTCCCGATGGCGCGTATGTCGTCGCGCCTGTCGAAGAGCCATACCCAATCAAACACGGCGTAACTGTTATTCCGTTAGCGCAAGCCGCGAACATAATCCACACCCGGTGAATGCTCACCTGACCGAGTCTATCGCTGACTGAGCGGAAAACTCAGGCGTTTTCTGCCATGGAGATCTCCTTGAGGGCCGTGGCGACCTCTTCCATGGTGCCTATTCGTTTCTGGGGATCCTTGGCCAGCATCTGATCGATCAACTCCACGAGGGCATCCGGAACACCCGCCACCCGGTCGCGCAAATCCGGGTGAGGCTGGCTGATATGCTGCATCATCACCTGCATCGGCTCCCCTGTGAACGGCGGTACTCCGGCGATCATTTCGAAGAGCGTGATCCCAAAAGAGTATATGTCCGTGCGTGCGTCTGTTTGCGACCCGGATGCCTGCTCCGGACTCATGTAGCTGGGCGAGCCCATCACCATTCCCTGTATTGTCATGCTCGGTTCGTGGGCAATTTTCGCCAGACCGAAGTCCATCACCTTGGGGACCCCGTCTTCACCGAGCAGGACGTTGCTGGGCTTGTAGTCCCGGTGAACCACACCGCGCCCGTGGGCATATGCCAGCGCCTCGGCTATGGAGGTGCACAGTTTGAGTGACTCGGACAGTGAAAACGAGCCACACTCCTCGAGCAGCTCGGCCAGATCCTTGCCCACCACCAACTCCATGGCCATGTATAGTTCACCGTCGAGCTCCGTGAGATCGTACACCTGGACGATACACGGGTGGGTCAACTGGGCCAGGGCCTGGGCCTCGCGAATAAACCTTTCCACCGCAGCACCATCCCCGCTGCGAGCAACGCTCAGAGATTTCAAGGCCACGGGTCTGTTGAGCAGAGTGTCCGACGCCCTGAAAACGACTCCCATACCGCCGCGGCCTATCTCCCCCTCGACCCTGTAGCGCTCGGAAGACGGCAACACGACCGATGTTCGGCCGGCCGCAACAATCCCGTCAGTGGACGCGATAGTATCCGCCCCGGCGTCGCTCAGAATGGTTTTCGCCGAGGCCGCGGGATCGTCGAACGTCTTCGCTTCTGGTGATGCCGGCTCCTCCTCCCATTCAGGAAGCCTTCTCCAGGCCATGACCAGCACCGATCCAATCGAGAAAATCCAGTAGTACATCGCCATGGATCCTTCGAGGGCCCTGGATCGCGCGGTTCTCACGCTCTTTTTCTTGAACAGGCCCTTGATCCTGGGCGGATGTACGAGGTCGGCGCCGAACCCGGACAACGGGCCCACGAGAAAGATCCCGGCCAGGATAACCACAGCCAATACGACCTGTACTTTTCGAAGAGAGAGAAGCCAACGTCCCAGGGACCGACGATCCCGAACCATCTCCCTGAGGGCGGCCCATCGGCGTCGATTTCGCCGGACGATTGCCGCCAAACCTCGCACAAGGACGGATGCTATATTCCCTGTAACCATGCCGCTTCAAAATACATTGGCACAAACAGCACCTCAAGCCTCAAAAGCTCAATTGGGCTGACTGCGCCGAAATGTTTGAACAGCGGCCTCACTTCCACATCCCCTCACTTTCCGATAGAATCACCGTCAAGGAGGATATCATGAGAGCCAAATGTTTTTTGATCGTGCTTGCGCTGCTGGTCTTCTCCGCCTGCGGGGGCGGCGACGGACCTGCGGACGGCGGAACCGATGGTGACTCGGACACAGACGGTGACTCGGATACCGACAGTGACTCGGATACCGACTCTGACTCGGACACCGACTCTGATTCGGATTCGGATTCCGACGGCGATCCGGGTTGCCCACCCCTGGATCCACCCACCGGGAACATCATCGACGTCTCGCCGTCGGATGTGGGGAGCCTGCAGGGAATCGTTGCCGGCGCGAGCACCGGAGATACTATTTTACTTGCCGACGGAACCTACGATCTGAACGGGGCGTATCTCTGGTTCGATACTCCGGGGGTCACCCTGCGCTCACAGAGCCAGAACCCCGAAGCCGTGATTATTGACGGGAACTATACGACCACCGAGATAGTCACCGTCGCCGCTTCTGATGTCACAATCGCCGAGGTTACCCTGCAGCGCGCCTACACCCATCCGATTCACGTGACCTCGTCCGATCTCGGGGATACTACCAACACCCTCATCTACAGGATCAACATCATCGACCCGCGGGAGCAGGCCATCAAGATCAACCCTCACTCGGCAACCGCAGGATTCTATGCGGAAGACGGCAAGATCGCGTGCTCCAGCATCATCCTCACGGACGTCGGCCGGCCAAACGTGAACACTTCCGCCGCCGACGGGTGTTACACGGGAGGCGTTGACGCTCATCAGGCACGCGGGTGGCTGATCCGCGACAACCACATAGAGGGATTCTGGTGCCCCACCGGACTCGCCGAACACGCCGTCCATATGTGGAGGGGATGCCGCGATACGGTCGTGGAGCGCAACGTGCTGATAAACAACGCGCGAGGCGTCGGTTTCGGCCTGTCGAACAGCGGGACCGCAAGACTGTACGCGGACGATCCCTGCCCCGAAGCGGGAGGAGCGTACATCGGCCACTACGACGGCATCGTTCGCAACAACATTATCTTCGCTGATCGCACCGAGTTGTTTGATTCCGCAGCCGGGTTCGACTGCGGCGTCTGCCTCTGGTCCGCATGCGGGGCAAGGGCGGTTCACAACACCATCGCATCAACGGGAGCAAACTTCTCTTCTGTGGAGTGGCGTTTTGCGGGCAGCACGAGCGTGGAGATCACCAATAACATCGCAACCCATGATCTGAGAGAACGAGACGGGGCCACGGCCACACAGACAGGTAACCTGGAGGACGCA
>JAUXHN010000227.1 GCA_030621515.1 Deltaproteobacteria bacterium
TTGAAATGGCCGGGAATCTGGACGCCAACAACGGAAGCGGGCATCGATTGACGGACTCTTTGCATCTTCATATTGTCTTTCCGACGTTCAACAATGAGAGAAACGCTGTGGAATTGTTGAACCGATTGTTGGGGCAGACCTTTCGCGAATTTTCTATATATGTGGTCGATCACGGCACCCGACGGATCGATCTTTCAGCAATCGAGGACAACCGCGTGAACCTGATCAAGGGCTCACCAGACATCTGGTGGACTGGCACGATCAACCTTGGCTTGAGGGCTGCCCTCGAGCACGCTGAACCCTGCGATATTGTCCTCACCCTGAATGACGATGTGATCATCGACGAAAATTACCTGGAGAGCATTGTGCAGGCAGTAGCCAGAAATCCAGAGACTCTGATCGGATCGGTTTGCATCAACGAATCCAACAACAAGGTGAGATACGCGGATTTAAGTTGGAACAAGGTCCGTGGCTCATTTCCTTCCGAATGGTTAAACCGCAGCACTTCAGACTTGCCGAAAAACGGAACCTTTCCATGTGACGTCCTCTCGGGCAGAGGTATGGCCGTTCCCTGTCATATCTTCAAGGAGATCGGTCTCTTCGACGAGGCTCGCCTACCCCACTATGCTGCAGACTACGAATTTGCATGGCGCGCCAGAGAAGCCGGATATCGAGTGGTGTGCGCCACGAACGTTCGTGTGAAAACCCGCGACATAAGAAGGCCCGATCCCCTTCGCAAAGGATTTCTCAAACATCTGGTAGAACCCAAGAACCCCGGCAATTTACCGACGGCGAGGGCCTTCTCCAGAAAGTGTTTTTCCTCGCGGGATGCCGCATGGTACATGGGCATCATGTTTCTGCGCGCTTGCAGTTCGTACTTTCTGGCCTATGTGCGAAAGTGGAAGTAAAGAGCGAATGAAGGAAGTGTTTAAATGCTATCGCATTATTCAGCTCCCGTGCACCTTTTGATACTCGTCGTAGTGAAGGCCGCGAATCCCCGTTAGAAGCCCGGCTGCGTATGACAGACTGCGCAGACCGGATACTGCTATATGTTTACTCGATACAATACCCGGAAGGACCTTCCCCACGCCCAGCAGGCCCGATCGGGCTGCCGCCAAAAAGGTTATAGCTGTAGCTATCGGAAACGGTTTCTGATCGAATCGAATAAACGTCATCACGCTGCCGACGCGATACGATCTCTGCATTAGCCACCTGACAGAGACCCGCGACGGCGGTATGTCTTCGTATACTTCAGCGTTTTCCACCCAGACTATCTTCCCGCCTGCCGATGCCACGCGCCTGAAAAAGTGTGAATCACTGCCGCCTGAAAGCTGCATACGCTCATTAAACCAGGGATCGAGATCCTCCAGGATGCGCGTGTGAAACAGGACATTATTTGTGAAGGCCACGTCGAGCCTGGCGCCGTCAACATGCCTCTGGCTATCAAAGAAACCACCCGCCTCTATCCATTGTGGTGGTCGTTCGACAAAGCGAGGCACTACCGGACCTGTCACCACGTCCGCACCATGGTTTTTCAAGGCCGAGGTAAAGGTGTCGAGCCAGTGAGGCGGCGGTTGTTCATCGTCGTCCAGAAAGGAAATCAGATCGGAATCTCGCCCGATTTCCAGACATTTGTTCCGCGCGAATGGAATACCCCGCCGCTTTTCCACGTGATACTCGAGAGGCCACCCCAGCTTGTTCTTGAAGTTTTCGAAGACGGCATGAGCCGAACCTTTTGGATCGTTATCGACTACAATAATCCTCAGTTTGGGGTCGGCGCCTGAAAAAGTCATCTTGCCCAGAGCCTCGAGAAGCTTCGCAAGGCCCCGGGGGCGCTTGTACGTCGGCACACATACGGCAATCTTCATCGCCAACCCCCAAACATCTCAATCACCCTCCCAGCTCATGATAAAGATCGACGGTTCTCTTCGCGTGAGTCTTCCACGTGAGACCTTCTTTCAATATGAATTCTCTTCCGGCAGCTCCCATCATCTCAAGGCGCTCAGTGTCGTTGATAATAGAGGAGATCTTCTTTGCCAGGTCAAGGCTGTTGCCGGGCTCAACCAATATGCCGTGATCTGTTCGCATGACCTCCGGAATACCTCCCACCCTGCTTGCGACAATTGGTGTCCCGCACGCCAGTGCCTCCGGAATGACGTTCGATCTGGCTTCTGACAGAGAAGGCAACACGAGCAGATCCGCTGCGTTCATCCAGACGGGAATTTCCGAGTAGGGACGAGGTCCGGCCATCAGGACTTTTCCCTGCCCGATCTCCTGGTAAAGCTCTCTTTTCACAAGGGCCTCCATCTCTCCTGCACCCACGAAAACAAAGCTGCAAACCGTTTTTTCAGACAGGCGCTTGATCGCCTCGACAAGCACATGCGTGCCCTTGACTTCGCGCAGATTGCCGCAATACAGAACCAGCTTCTTCAGATCCTCACGGAGACCCAATTTCTTGCGGGCATTCACCTTGTCGCTCGAATGAAACAGTTCTGTGTCTACACCGTCCGGAATCATATGGATGCGGGATTCTTCGACGCCGAGGTCGACACAATCGATGGACAGTGCGTTGCAATTGGTAATGACTGCATTCGCCGCGCACAGGCTTCGTCTAACCATCCTTTTCCAACGGGGGCTTTTCTTGGCAATAACGCGTTCGAGTGTTCCCCTCGCATGTACGACAACGGGAACATCGAAAACATTTCCAAGTATCAGCGCTCCATCGCCATCAGGGTATGACCAGTGACTATGAATAATTGTAGGTCGTCTCAAGTACGAAGCATAGGCCTTCACCCTCCACGCATACGATGATCCGGCCAGATGATAAAAGAGGCTTTTGGGAACCAAATATAGGTATCGGGGACGATGGACCAGGTATCTCTTGTGCTGGACTGTCAACGGTTCTTTTGCCAGGTCGTAGTAAGGGAATCCAGGTATCGGCGGGGTCAGCGGGCGGGGACACAACAGCTCAATATCGATGAGCCGTGAAAGAGCATCGGCAAGGCTCTTTATGAAAACACCCCACGTCTGCATATTTCCCTTGCTGGTCGGAAACGATTGGCTAAGTAGTAGCGCATTGGCATCGGAGGTTCTCATCTCTTCACTCAATACCGATACGGCATGTCGAAGATCGCGCTCTGTCTCTTGTACAGAGGATCCGCCGCGTCCTTCCACCCCTCTGGCTCGAGGCGAAGGCGGAGTTTCACGGTGGAATCGATGGCGTGCTCCCCGGCATCCAGAAACAGGAGTTCGCCTTGCTTGATCTCATTGCCGTCGATCTTCACGATCCTCGAGCCCCCCTTGAAGTTGATCGCCCGGTATGTTCCATCAAACCGGATCTTAACCCTTGACTCGCCACTCTTGATGGTGGGGCTGTAGATAAACACATTGCCGTGTAGTCGCCAGTAAGTTTTCTTGATGTGCTTGTACAAAGCCCGGGGAAACGACCGGATGCGATAGTTCATGATCACTATTTTGGGAAAGCTCTTCTCGATGAGTTCTATCGATTCGGCGACCGGCGTTCGTCTCAGGCTCCAGAGCTTTCCCCTGTCCAGCCACCCGAACCTTCCTCCGGGATGAGGATTATTGAACATCATCCTGATACCATCCAGGCTTGGATCGTTGTCTCCCAGGACATGATCGGCCACATTGACGGTATTTTTTTGAGATCCGTTGCCCCGATCGAGCACCACGGGCATTCTAAGCCACAGGGGAAAGGCCACGCCCACGAGGAGGATGATCGCCATGAACGGGATTGATAGAGAGCCGCGCTCCTTTGCCTCCCCGTGCAGCAACGACGCAATGAGAACAAACCCGATGGGAATTACCATGACAAAGAAGTACGGCCAGGGCTGTCTGTGCCAGATACACAGGCCCATGAAGACCGCCCCGTACACCCAGAGGATCCACTCCACGAATCCACCCTCGCGCCGGGAGAACAGCCTTCCGAGCGCCATGGCCGTCAGGCCGTAAAAGAGAGGGTTTCGCTCCACGGTCTGAAACCAGTACCGTTTGACCTCCACGTACAGGCTCTCGAGCGCGATAGTCTTGTTGGCGAGGATCACCCGATCCGCCACACCGCCCATGCTCTGCCCGATGAGGCCGAAAAACCCAAAGTAAACAGCGATGGGGATGATCGCCGCGAGAGCGTATTTGACCATATGGATGAAGGTCTCTTTTGTGCGATCACAAAGAAGCCAGTAAGTGAACAAGGCCGATCCGGCGGCCAGGGCGTAGTAGATGCCTTTTTGAGAAGTGAGAAAGCTCAACGAGACGAGCAGGCCCGCCGTGATCATTCTGCGTTCCAGGGTAAACAGCAAGGAGAACAGGCCGAACCAGGCGGTGATCATATCCACTCGAAGGGCACCGGATCGTTCCAGGAAAGTACTCGTGAAGACCATCAAGAGCGCAGCGAAGACAACGGCGCTCCTGCGAAATTTCCGAGCGAGGAAGACACAGGCAAAGAAGATGGCGACAGTGTTGATGGCCGTCATCTCCGTCTTCACGTACATCAACTTGGCCCAGGTGCCGCCCGGGAGCATCAGTGCAGGGAGCTGTATGTAGTAACCGAGAACGGTTTTGTACGGCATGAAGTCGCGATACGGGATCCCTTCCGAAAAACGCTTGACGGCGTAGGCGCCCTGGAACTCATCCATGACCAGCGGGAGGCCGGTCACGTAAATCATCTCGATCACGGCGTAGATCACACAGACGACAGCGATGACCCAGTAGAAGCGCCTGTCCAGAAACTGATCAATCTTTTCCGTCACCGGCCGCCTCGTTGTCGTTGTCAGATGGCTCCCGCGGGTTTTCCATGGCTATCGCCCGAACCAGCCGTGTCATCTTGCGATTCAAGCTCCTCATCCGAAGGAACACCAGGAAAAACCCGACGAGCCCCCCCAAAACCGCGCAGTAGAAAACCAGATCGGCGCCCCGCTCGATACCCAGAAAATTGGCCGCCCTGGTGGTTATTCCGGGCACCAGGATGGCCGCGCCCGCTGCCAACCACACCAGCAGCCACAGCAGGGCAGCCCCGCGCCGGGTGCGTCCGCGGATCAGTCCTACTACAGTGATCACCACCAGAAACAGTATGAATGCGCTGCCTATGTATTGAAATGTGCTCATTCGACAAACTTGTTTACCAGGTAGTCCACCGCCACGCGAATGGCATCAACCGTCTTCTGTCCCTTGGCCATCGAGTAATCGGTATACCGGATGTGGACAGGAATCTCCAGATACGGCAGCCGGCTGCGTCGGATCTGGTCGATGATCTCGCTGGCGTGAGCCATCCGGTCGATCTGGAGGTCCAACCGTTTCGCGGCCTCCGAGGAAAAAGCACGAAAACCGTTGTGACTGTCGGTAAGCCGCATGCCCGAGGTCAGGCGAGTGAAAACCACGGCAGCGCCCAGAAGGATCCTGCGACCGAAGGGAATGGAGCTCGAATCCTCGATGAACCGGGATCCGAGAGTTATCTGCGCGCGACCGTCGATGATCGGCGCGACCATCGCCGGGATATCTCCCACGGAATGCTGTCCGTCCGCATCGAACGTAACCACCACCTTTGCGCCCCGTCTCAGGGCGAAGGTCATGCCCGTCTGAAGCGCCGCCCCCTGACCGCGGTTGACCATATGCCGCAAAACCGTGGCTCCGGCTTTCAGAGCCTTTTTCGAGGTGTCATCGTTCGATCCGTCATCGACGACGATCACGTTTGGGTAACGCCGCCGCAATTGAGAGAGCACATCGCCTATCGATCGCGCCTCGTTGTAAGCGGCGACCACCACGAAGATACCGGAAATGTGCTCCTCGGCCGGAGCCGGTACAGGGTTTCGCATAACTACTCCGGATCCCCAAAGAAGAATCTCCGATACTCGGTCGGCGTCTCCCCCGTCCACCCCCGAAACGACCGATTGAAAGAGGACGTATCCGAGAATCCGAGCACAAAGGCCACGTCCGCCAGGGACCAGCTCCGGTCCTCCAGATAGACGAGCGCGATATCCCGCTTGATGGAATTGACCAGGAATCGAAAGGAGGTCCTCCGAGTCGTGAGTTCCTTTCGTAGCTTGGCGACGCTGATATTCATCCGACGCGCAATGGATTGCATTGACACGTCGCCCCTTCCGAGCGCGTTGAAGACCGTCACGCGCAGTTTGCCGATCAGCGGATCTGCGGGAGGGAGCCTCTCGATCATCTCTGCGGAACGCTTTTCCATGGCGGCGCACGCCGTCGGATCGGAGCTGCTGCTGGGTTCCTCTAGAAGCGCGGACGGAAAAACCAGCTCATTGGACCGATGGCGAAAGACGAGGTTATCGCCGAATGTTCGCCTGTACTCACCGATCTCCGGGGGTTCCGTGTGCTTGAAATGGACCTCGAGTGGAAAAATTTTCCTGCCAAGGACACGGCTGATTGAATGGCATATCACAGCCAGGACGAACTCGGCCTCCGGGCGGGGCACGGCCCAGGGTGGAAAGGCGAGATTGAATGAGAACCTCACCTCGTCGTCGACATGCTCGAGATGAAGGTCAAGCGCGTCGTTGGTCAGACGGTTGTACCGCAGCAAGAGATCCAGCGCCTGCCCGAGGTTGGAGCACAACAGGCAAGCCTGGGAGACCACACCGAGCTGTTCATTACTCACGCGCTCGGCCACGTGGAGCCCGACGTACGCGTCTCCGGTATGATGGATGGCCTCGTTCCACATTGCGACGTATTGATCGTAGCTCACACGAGCCTCGGGATCGTGAAGCTCGGACGGGTCGAGCCCTATCGCGGCAGCAATATACTCGAACTCCTCGTTCGACTTGGTAGTAGCGCACAAGATTGCATTCGCGACGCTGGCGGACAGGGTGCTCATAGTCAACTAGAATAACTCATCTTTGCGAAATCGCGAAAACAGGATGCTCTACCTGGTGTGTTTGTCTTTCAAACAGTAAAAGCACCCGTCGAATCCGAGTTTCTCGGCCTGGCTCCAGTTGTGAACCTCGATACGGTTTGAGATCTTTATCCTCCGGACGTGCGAGCAGAACAACTTGTGAGCCTCCATGTGGTTCGGATCCGTATTGCAGATGAGCGGCAGGCAGTGCTCGCAGGTGTCGTAACCCAGGCGTTTGGCCTGCTTCAGATCGTGCAACCAGACCTTGTTCTTCTCGGCGATCATCCCCGCATACCGACAGGTGATCAGGTGAACCTCCCCGGATCTCCGGTTGCCCACGAGAGCCCGAACCTCGACCGGCATCTTGATTCCAAGCACC
>JAUXHN010000162.1 GCA_030621515.1 Deltaproteobacteria bacterium
CAGGCGGCGTATTTCAACCTGCCCGCGAAGAGCTCCCTCAACATCTACCTTACCCAGTGGCAGTCCGAGATCGATCGGATCCTCGGCGAATACGACATCATCATGGATTTCATCCGGCAACGCGGGCACAAATGCGGTGTGATCGATCCAAACGAGGTGGTCATCAGGGACAACAAGGCATTCGCCCCCGACGGCGAGCGGATCGACATGATATACCGGAGGTTCACCGCCGATGAGCTGCCGAAGTTTGCCGTGAAGAGCTGGCAGATGGCCATCGACTGGGACAGGGCGGCGGTGGCGGTGGTCAATCCGTTCTGCACCAAGCGGGTGGATTCCAAGAACATCATGGTCCTGTTCAAGGACGAGGAATACGAGGATGTCTTCCCGGCGCAGCTAAGGGATGATCTGGCAGTCGTCCGGGAAATCATCCCCTGGACCAAGAAGATCAAGCCGCATATGACCGATCCAAGCGGCGTGACGGTTGACGCTGTGGATTTCCTGAACGCCGACAAGGACAACCTGGTGATCAAGCACGCCAATGCTTACTCCAGTTCGGCAGTGTTCCTCGGAGACGACATGGACGAGGACAGGTGGCGCGAGGTGGTCGCGAGGTCGCTGGAGGGAGACTGGATCGCCCAGGCCAGGATCGAGCTTCCCGAACTGGAACTCGAGTACTTCGAGGACGGCGTGGTCAAGAACATCAAGTGCATCTACAACGTCAACCCTTACATTTACAACGGCAAGCTGGGGGGATTTCTCAACCGTGCTTCAACGGACAAACTCACCTCGTTCAAGAGCGGGGAGATAGCCACGATCATGCCGTGCTTCGAAAGGACGCAATAGATGGTGGCGCCGATTCTCGTGTCCATCCCCCATGGGGGCTGGAAGGTTGCGCCGGAGATCGAGAAGATCTGGGCGCTTAACGAAAAGGATGCCTTTCACGACGGCGATCCGTTGACCGCGCGGATCTACGACTTCTCGGATAGGGTGGCCGTTCAGCTGGTCATGGAGTATTACCGGGCTGTCATCGACCTCAACCGCGCCCCGAACGACATTGCGCCGAAAAACCCGGACGGGGTGGTCAAGTCGCACACCTGTTACGACGTGGAAGTCTACAAACCCGGTTGCCTGCCGGACGAGGACCTCAAGAAAATCCTCCTCGATCAGTATTACTTTCCCTACCACCGCGCCCTGGCCGAAGCGATCGCGCGGGATGACGTCATGATGGGTGTCGACTGCCACAGCATGGCGGCCGTGTCACCGCCGATCGAGAGCGACGCCGGCACGCCGCGACCCTTGATTTGCCTGGGCAACCTGGGGGATGCACAGGGCGAGATCTGCGAACCCTTCAACCGGGTGACCTGCCCGCCGGAGATGATCCGTTTCGTGAAGGACGAGTTCGGGAAGGTATTCGCCCATGAGGACGTGGAGATCGAAGTGCCCGCAACAGCGTCGGTGAACGTGCCGTTCAACGGCGGGTACATAACCAGAACCATCGGGGAGGAAGCGACACCGTTCTTCCAGATCGAAATGAGCAGGGCGCTCTATATCAACGGGTCGAATTTTAATGAGGAGACCCTTCGCGTGGACGAGGGACGCATAAAGGACCTGAATAAAAAGATCTGGGTGGTCCTGGAAAAAACCGCCGCGAATCTGTAAAAGGATAAGATGCGCTATTTCAGAATGGTAATGCTTTGCGCTGCCTTCGCCATAATCGGTGGCTGCGGCGCGAGCAACGCGACCGTCGCCGGTGCCGATGATGAAACCACGGCGGAAGAGCCCCTCGAGACCCCCGCCGTTGCGGACACGGTGCCGCTGTCAAGTGATCCCTGCGACGCCTACGAGGTGCGAGCTGCGGAGGTGTGGAACCCCCAGATCCGCGGGAACGTCGACTTCTCGGTCAAGATCTACGCCGGCGAGATCACGGCGGCGGACGCCGAGTGGCTGGCCACGCAGATGGATCGGTTCACCCTGGCCTGGGTCAGGCTCGGCCGCGCTTCCTGCGAGGCTCGCTTCGAAACCGGTGCCCTCTCTCAGGACGACTACGCTGTCCGGGTGAGCTGCTTCGACTCGGCGCTGGAGTACCAGCAAGTAGTCGTCTCCACCCTCGCGACCAGCGGACGCGACGCGGGCAACGACATGGACGACCTGTTCATAAAGCTGGCTCACTGTGTTCCGGACGAGGTGCGCCCGGATCTCGAGATCCGCACCAATCCCTTCAAACGCTAACGGCAGCTACTCGGCGTACAGTCCGATATCGTCGATGAACCAGCCGGTCTCCTCGCCGACACGGTCGGAGGCGAACAGAAAGCGGAACCGGAATTCGTCGGTCTTGAACAAGTTGCCGATCTCGACGGAGACCTCGGTCCAGGCGTCGCCGGAGATGGTGCCGGACCAGCCGTCGTGGTTCGCCAGGGTAGGGGACGTATCTCCGCAAGGGCCGGTGTAGTTGCCGTCGATCTCTCCCTCGTAACCCGGAGACGGGACGACGTCCTGCCAGGTGGAGCCGCCGTTGCTCGAGAACTGCAACGTGCCGCCATCTCGCCAGATCGAGACGTCTACCGGCTGGAAGATGTAGTAGTGCATGAACCTGAGCATCACGGTGGCCGAGGCCGAGGCGCATTCGGAGAGGTTGATCACCGGAGAGACAAGCTCCGCGTCGAGGCACCGCGCGTAGTTGCCGCCGAGGTTGGTGGCCCAGCAGCTCGAGCCGGATGAGCAGGTCTCGTCTCCCGGGTCACCGCGCTCCCACGGATCCGCCGCGCTGCCGAGGGCGCCGTGGCCGAAGCCCTGGTCTCCCGACTCGAAATCGAAGTCGACGATCGTGCCGGTGCATTCGATCGGATCGGTGTCCGAGTCGGTGTCCGAGTCGGTGTCCGAGTCGGTGTCCGAGTCGGTGTCCGAGTCGGTGTCCGAGTCGGCGTCCGAGTCGGTGTCCGTCCCCGGGAACTCGCTCGCGTCGGAGTAGCACTGGTGGTCGCCATCGACGTTGCAAATCCACCCGGGGGGGCAGTCGGCGTCAGCAAGGCATTCGATCTGGCCTTCCCCGGGTGCGATGCTGAAACAGGCAGACAGAAAGCACGTCGTTACGGCCAGCGCTATTGTCGTATTCCTGGCTGTGGTAACCATCAGAAACTACCTTTCAGCACAATACCGGCGGGTGCCGGCACGAGAGCCATCGTCACCTCGTTCTCGTCGTCGGATTCGGTTTCTCGATCGTCCGTGAGCAGCAGGTACAGCCCGGCGCCGGCGAGGGCTCCGGTGACGATGAATCCGATCAGCGCTCCAGTCTGATAGCTCTTCATCTTGTCGCGCTTGTCGCTGAACACGTTCCATTCAGTGGCATCGGCAGCCTTGCTCTTGTTGACCCCGGCCGCCACCTGGAGCGCCGTCGAGATTACCAGGGTAGCGCCGGCGCTGCCGAGCAGTATGTAAGAAACGGTGCGTCGATCGATCTTACTTCGCTCCGGTTCCTCGGGCTCAGGCTCTGGTTCCGGCTCGTCTTCGCCAAACAGCGACTCGTCCACCACGGGTTCCGGCGGTCTCTCACCGAGCTCCTCTTCCAGTTCGCTGATCAATTTATCGATCTCGGCGGCGGAGTCGACGTCTGGGTTTTCCTCTCTGAACTGCCGCAGGCGCCTGAGGGTCGACCGCTTGTTGTCGATCAGCTTAGAGATCTGGGCGATGTTGAACACCGTGTTCTCGTGCCCCTTCATCTTCTGCGAGCACAGGAAGGCGTCGAGGGAATCCTCGTATCGTGCTTCCTTCGACAGTTTCCCCCCCTTGTCGAACCACCTCCGGGCCATGTTCTTTGCCCTGCCCAGCTTGGCGGGGCGGTTCGGGCACTCGGATTTGGTGTCCTGTGCCGCAAGCGGCGCTGCCAGGAGCAGTCCGAGAACCAGTGTTAGAATCATCTTCATCGCCACGTCAGTCTCCCCACGGATTGGAGGCCAGCCCAGTTGGGGCCTTTTTTTTCTTCTTCTTTTTCTTCTTCTTCCATTTCGGAGCGGGCGTAGCCGTGTGCACGACCTCGGTTTCGACCTTGGTCTTCGGCTTTGGCTTCGACTTGGTCTTCGGCTTCGGTTCGTCAACTTCCGCCAGAGGTTGTGGCGAGGGTTCAGGCTTCGCCTCGGGTTCCGGTTCGGGCTCCGGCTCCGGTTCGGGCTCCGGTTCGGGCTCGGGCTCCGGCTCCGGCTCGGGCTCCGGCTCAGGCGTCGGCTCAGGTACGGGCTCCGGCTCCGACTTTGGTTCGTCCACCTTGGAGACCGAGGCGCCGTCCGAGGCGCCGTCCGAGGCGCCGTCCGGCTCGACTTCGCCGTTATCGCCGCTCGCCGCCACTACGATGACCACGACGAGCAGGATCGCCAGCGCCGCGCTTCCGGCGATGATCATCAGTCGTCTGCGATCGGGCGACTTGTCGGAGGACTTCATGGGGGACGACTTCATGGGGGACTTCATGGGGGACGTCATGAGGGACTTCATGTGGAAGATGGTGGTGGCCGCCTCCTCGTCTTCTTCCCCTGGTTCAGTTTCGAGGTGCTCCAGATCCACCGGAATGTCCGCGATGGGCTCGACGGTGGGTTTTGCCTTGTTATCCAGCGACACCGGCTGCGCGCCGAGCGACTGGTACCTGGACTTGGGTTTTGGCTTGGGTTTCGGTTTTGGCTCGGGTTTTGGTTTTGGTTCGGGTTTTGGTTTTGGCTCGGGTTTCGGCGATGTCTCGGTCGCGCGCTTCACGGCTGCTTCTGCGGCCAGCGATTTAGCGGTAAAGATCGGTGTGGGTATCCCGAGCATTGTCTTCTTGCCGTCCTGTTTGACGGTGGTCTTCTTGTCGGCGACCGGTTTCTTCGCCACCGGTTTCGTCTTCGCTTTCGGCGGTAGCGGGGGCGGCACTATCGACTCGCGCAGGACCCGGGCAACATCGTCGTCCAGCGTCTCTTCGTACTCCTCGTGAAGCATCAGCAGGTCGCCGATGATCGTGGTGACGTTATGGTAGCGGTCCTCCGGATCCCTCTCGAGCATCTTGCGCATGGCCGCCACCAGATCGTCGGGAATCTTGGCGGGGGTATCGGGGAAGACCGGGTCCTTCAGCAGGATCCGCGAGCAGATCTCGTCCTTGTTCCGACCCGCGAAAGGTCGTTGACCATAGACCATTTCGAACAGAATCACGCCGAGAGACCAGATGTCCGACCGGTGATCGGTGTCGTGTTCACCAAGCACCAGCTCGGGAGCGGTGTAGAACGGCAAGGGGGGGATCTCTTCTCGCCCTAGGTACCCGACGTCGACGAGCAGCAGCCGTAGCGCTTCGTTCGGATCCTGCTGCAGGAACACCCATGTCGGATCGAGCGCGCCGTGCGTGCGGTTCTTGCCGTGCAGGAAATGGAGCGCGGAGAGCAGCTGCATGGCGGTGGCGATCGCCGGTCCGGGCTCCATCCTCCCGCGTTTATCGATCAGCTGCCGCAAGGTTCTGCCAGGGGGCTCGTCCATCACCACGAACTGCGGCTTGCCGTTCTTCTCGATCAGGTCGCGCACCCTGATAAGGTTCGGATGATCCGAATCGACGTTGAGCGGAAGGATCACGTTGGTCCCCGGGGCCAGCGCCAGCACTGCCAGAGCAGCGCCTCCCGGGAGGGATTTTGCTTCGTAGAGTGAACCGGCGCGATTGGTTCCGATCAAGTTCCCCAGGCGGTACTTGCCATGGATCGGTTGACCCGTGAGTTTGCCCGGACTGCGCGTTTTGCTCGCCGCCGAAATGGACCCACCGAACCGACTGCTCTTTTTGACCATAATGCGCCGTTTTGTTTGCGTTGATTCTGTAACTCGCGATTATACACTAATTGGACCGTAGCGAAACCCGCCGACCAGACACGTTAAATTTACGTCGTATTCCGTGCCAGCTCGGTTTTTTCATTTTTCTCATTATTTCTGCAACTTCTTCCCCAAACGTCCGATTAAGGGTGCATGCACTCAAGCAATATCGATAGGAGGAACGCAATGGAAGCCGTCAATCCGATCCCGATGAAGACACAAGCCGTCGACCCGCGACCGGATCCGGGAATTGTCGGCGGTTCGTCACCGATATGCCTGCTTCGGATGGAGCTGGCGCGACTGGCCCCGCTGAACGCGCCGGTCCTGATTGTCGGAGAGAGCGGCACCGGAAAGGAGCTGGTGGCCAGGGGGCTGCACACCTGTTCCAGAAGAGCGGACAACCGATTTGTGGCGGTCAACTGCGGCGCGCTGACGGAGACCATGTTCGAGGACATCCTGTTCGGTCACGAGCGGGGGGCCTTCACCGGAGCGGGCGCCTCCCACAGCGGTCTCTTCGCCCAGGCTCACGGGGGAACCCTCTTTCTGGACGAGATCGGAGAGCTTCCCTTTTCTCAGCAGGCGGCGCTGCTGCGGGTTCTGGACACGGGGATCATTCGGCGCATCGGAGCCGAGCGAGAGGAGAAAACGGATTTCAGACTGGTGGTGGCGACCAATCGGAACCTGACGGAGATGATCGAGGACGGCGCCTTCCGCCTCGATCTCTATCACAGGCTCGCGACCCTCAAGATCGTTACCCCGCCCCTGCGTGATCGGCCCAGGGACATCCCGCTACTGGCGCGGCACTTCCTCGCCGCCATGGAAGACGATGTGGGTCGCCGGGAGCTTCACCGAGATGCGGTGAACAAGCTGGAAAATCACTCGTGGCCCGGCAACGCCCGGGAGCTTCGAAACGTTCTTTACCGGGCCGCCGCGTTCGCAAACGGTGGGACAATACACGCCTGCGACCTGGACATCGAGGTTCCCGACAAGGCGATCAAGCCCGTGGTTTTTCGACTTGATGGAGTTCCAGATAACCGCATCCTTGAGACCCTGGCCAAGTACAATGGCAACGTCGCCGCCGCCGCCCGGCAGTACGGAGTGGCCAGAACCACGCTCAGAGATCGGGTCTCCCGCATCGACGAGATGGAGGCGAGATCCATACGATCCATCGCAACGGCCTAGAAAAAACTGAAGGTCAGTCCGACCTGAATGACCCAACCCGAGAGGTTGATCTCTCCCCAATCGGTGGTGGAACCCACGGGGAGCGAGTGCTCGTCGCCGCCGACCAGTTCGGGCGAGAACGAGATGTCGCCGCGACGAACATAGCCCGCGCCGATCTCCCCGCCGAAGTTGAATTTCGTCACGCCCCTGCGCGTCAGCATGGCGGGCGAGAGCCGCAATTCCATGCCCGCCAGTCCACCCGCCGACCAGGTTATTTGCTTGTCCTCGTAACGACTCCTCGCCCCGGTCCCATCGGCGCTCCAGATATCGCCGGTCATGCCGGCCATCAACAACCCGCCGGACGCCTCCAGGAAAAAGCCCAGCCACGGCTGGAACCAGCCTCTGAAGCGAAATCCGGCGAACAAGTCGTGGGTCTTGAGCCCGGTCTCCATCATCCCGTACGGGTCCCCTTCGTCCATGGCAAACCGGTAGCCGATGAACGGTAGCAGGTGAATGTCCCTCCAGAAGCTCGCCACCTCCAGGCGAATATCTCCGCCGAAACGACCCATGCGAAGGTCTTTCTCGGAGTATGCCTCCAGGGCGGGATCCTGGACCACTGTCGGCGTTGCGGCCACGCCGATCTCCAGGTGGATTTCAGCCTGTGCGCCCGTTGAAACGAGAAGGATCGCCAACCCGATAATTGTCATTGCGGTGACGCGAATCATTCGGTCGCCTCCTTCTTGTCGAGAAATCCCTCGAGCCAGAACCCATCCACGATGATGGCGTTCTCACGGTTGGGTAAATCCAGCGGGAACAGGGTTCCCCTTCCGGTCTCGGTCGGGTGGAGCACGAACCCCATGCCCACTTGCGGGAACAGGTCAAAGCGCTGGACCTTCTCGTCGAGGATGAGCGGTTCGGGGTGACCCGTGACCATGTCGAGGCTCACGATATCGTCACCGCCGGGTTGGCCCAGGAAAAATACTCCGTCTTGCATGGTGGCGCCGGTCCAGTCGTACCCGGACTGGGACGTGAGCCGTGTGATCTCCCGCTCATTCAGGTCCATTAACGCCAGCCCGGTATCATAGTACGGGATGATCATCAGACGATCCGCGTCGAGCACCGAAGACTCGGCGATGCCGTCGGGGACTATCATATCGTCCAGGTTGCTTCCCTTCTCGGTCGCCAGGTCGTCGATCGCCAGGAAGTAGATTCGACCGAGGTTGTCGCCGTACAGCACCACCTCGTCGGAGCCCTCCTGTTCGCGAACCAGTATCCTGGAGGGGGAGTCATATAGCGTGATGGTGAACATGTCCGCCGTATCCACATCCACTACCGTGACATGTGAACCGCTGGAACTCGCCACGACGATCAGCGGAATATCGCCGTCCTCCACCACCGCGATATCGCTGGGGTTGTACCCTCCATCGTACTGGTTGAGGGTGGCCCAGAAGCCGTCCTCGTTTTCCGGGTGTGGAACCAGGGATATGGCGTAGATATCCTGGGACTCGCTCGCCAGGACGAAGATCATGGGATCGCGGGCGTCGTCCCCGGGCCGCTCGACGATCTTGATGGGGATGACCGATCTCGGATCATCATCGTTGACGAGCTTCACCGAGACGGTGCTCGCGAGTGGATCGATCAGATCGATCATCTTGATCACCCCATCGGCGCCAAAGATGACTATCTGCCTGGTTACGCCGTCTACAACGAGTGAATCCATGAAATGAACTCCCTGGATAGTGCGGCCGCCGATACCCACGGACAGGATTCGCGGATTGTCCGTTGCCGGCAGCCCTATGAGATCGACCAGGGCGACCTCGTTGGGATTGAACAGACCGCCGGAAGACGCGGCGTCGCTGTCCTGGTGATAGAGGACCGCGTATCTCTGCGTTGGGTCGAAGGACATCCCTCCGAACACGGAACCGATGGCGAACTCGTGCGTGGCCCCGGTAATGGGATCCACCCGAAAGAGGGCCTCGTCGATGGTGGTCTCCCGCGGATCTTCGGGCGCGGTCATGATGAAGAGCGCCGTCGCCTGGTCGGGAGCGGGACCGCCTCGCATGCTGATGATCTCCTCACCGAGCCGCGCCTCGAACACCGTTTTTGTTTTGACGCCGTTCTGCGTCATCTCCACGAAGAGGACCCTGCCCGGATCTCCTTCGAGGAAGGCCAGCCCCTTTTCCAGGCGGACCGTGGTGCGCACGTTGATATCGTCTCGATACAGGCCTTCCACGTCGCAGCCGGTCGCTGACCAGAGCAGAAGGAAAATGTAGAATATTGACGTTTTTTTCATGGTTTTCCGCCTTCCCCTCTAGTCCGTTATTTCGTCGTTGAGGGCGTATCCGGTGACGGTCTTGACCATCCCGTCCTGGACGCCGATGAAGGTCATCCTCCCCGCTGGATGATCTTGCGCGATGAAGACCTTGTCCGTTCCCTGGGAATAGCCGGAAGCCGTCGGCGGAGATCCCAGCACGAGCGTGTCCACGATGAAGGTGTTCATGTTGATGATGTCCGTCTGTCTGATTCCCTGGGCGTCGTCTCGGAGGAGGAGGAAGCCGTTGCCGCCGTCCGGTGTGAGGAGAAGCTGGCCCGGGCTGACCGGGATCTGCTGGAATTTCACCTGCAGCTGAACCAGGTTGACCAGGGAGTACGCGTTGGCGAACGATGTGGACGTGGGCGTGACGGGCTGGTGAATGACGACTGCGGTGTTGCTGTCGGTTCCCGCCGCCACCGACTTGATCTGCCTTTCCAGAAGCGTGGACGACACATTCCATGTAGTGCCCGTCCAGGTCATATTGGTGAGCACCTTGCGATCGGTTTCATCGCCCCCGACGGTGGTGTGCAGGAGGGCCGAGTCGCCGTCTGGAGTCACGGTCGCAACACCGCAGATCAAACTGCCGAGATTCACGTATACAAACGGGTCCTGGAGCGGATCCAGGGGGAGAGGCAGGCTGAACACGGCGACCTGGGCCGTTTCGCGAATGACGAACATTCCGAAGGAACCGTCCGGGGAGATATCGAGATCGGTGGGCACGCCC
>JAUXHN010000193.1 GCA_030621515.1 Deltaproteobacteria bacterium
GTGAGACCGGCGAAGTCGAGTCGCAGGTCCAGATAGATCGCGGTGTACCTGTTGAAAAACGGTTTCTGATAACTCGAATCCGGCGCCAGTTGCCCGTTCGCCGTGTCCGCTCCTATGGCTACCGTCAGGGCCGGGTTCGGCTGCGCCGCCAGCTCCAGACCGTACAGCATTACATACCTTGTGTTTGTGTCATCATCTCCGGGCTGCCACTCGCTCATCTGCTCTCCCTCTACATCATCCTGCGGGTAGAGGAACGAGTGCAGGAGACCGAAGCTCGCGCTCATGCTCAGCCAGTCCACGAATCCAACGCCGAGACTGAAACCGTTGTACAAGCCCCAGCTCGAGTTCCTCGCGCCGGTGTTCATGTACGTCTCGCATCCCTCCGCCGTGCCGACGCATCCCGCGATGTTCGGCTCCTCGCGCTGCGCCGTCGTGGCCTCGTGGAACGTTTTGGTCACTGAAAACGAATAACCGAGGTTGATCCCCGACAGCACATCGAAATTACGAGAAAGCGCCAGGCCGGGCTTGACTCCCATGACCATCGTGCGGGCCTGCGACGACTTGCTCGAGGGCGCTATGAATTTGAGGCTCGCCGATATGCCGATGTCCAGCGCCGGTATCGTCGCGAATCTCGACGCCCCCACCCCGAGCACGAAGTCGCTCACCTGGGTCTCGCCCTCGTAGGTCGACCAGTCTGAATAAGTCAACTCACGCGTCAGGCTTAAGGCAGCCGACATGTTGAACACGTCGCCAAGCCACCACCTTGGACCGAACATCCACGACATGGCGTAATACGGATTGTACCCCAGCTCCGCTTCCTTGTTGAAGGTCACCGCCGTCGCCACGTTCCGGTACGTGAACGAGCTGCCGCGCCACGGCTCCTTCCACTCGTCCTTCTTGGAGTCCGGCTCAACCGAGCTCTCCACCGAAACTTCCGCCGAGACGACCTCGGCGAAGGCCACCGGCGCCGCAAGGACGATGAGGCAAGTTATGAAAACAACAACAATTAAAATTCGTTTTTTCACCTTTGACCTCTTTAAATGCCGTCTCTTGAAAATCAGAGAAGTTTCCAACTCCGTGGAATTTTCCAGGCCTTGGTCTTGTGAGGACGAGGCTAATTTAAGCGGAAAATAGTTTCCTTACAAGGGCTGTGCTCATCAAAGGCCCAAAAACAGTTTTAACGTGCGCGCGGCGTCTTTTCGGTCAAAGGGCTCACCGGCCAGCTCCTCGCGGCGACTGACCGCATCGAACATCTGGCCGAGGAATGCATGGAAATCCTCGCACTCACTCACGACCAGTGAGAGTCGCTGCACTTCAAGCACGTCTCCGTCCCTCAGGCGATTGACCAGGATCATGAAATTGTCAAACCTCGTATAGTCCGAATAACGAAGAAGTTGATATCCCATGGACTTGAAGTACTTGACGAACTCTTTGACAAATTGAAACGTGCTCATCCCGGCCCACTGATCGGTCACGCCCACCGAACCCTTTGCCTTGGCCACAAACGCGCGCAGAATCTGCTGGAACATCCAGATATCCCGGCGCAGGCGTTCCGAACGCGCCCGGTCCGACGAAAAACCGAGAAACAACTTTCCACCCTCGACTTGCGGAAAAAACTCCCTGGCGATGAGGACGATGGAGTTCTGGATGAAGCTCCGCAGGGAACTGGTGGCCAGAAATATGCTCTTGCTCAAATCGTCCTTGCTCTTCACGATCTCGAGGGCCGGAATGTGATATTCGTACATCTTGCGCAGTTCGAGTTCCAGCTGGTTTCCCATGGAACCGAGAAGTTCCCTCAGAGACTTCAGGCTGTCGAATTCGACAACGAGATTGTCGAACTTGCCCAGGACCATCTCCGGCCGGTAGCTCTCGTACAGGCGCCCGAAACCCTCGGACATCCAGGCGGCGGCATCCTTGCGGAGAAAAGCCGCGAGGGCGCCCGCATCCGAACGAAACAGCGCGAGAAAAGCGAACAGGGGACCCATGCTCGAACCCTCGGCCTGCTCCTGCGCGATGAGATCCAGGTAGCTCATCATCCTGAACAGGGACAGGAATACGAGTGCCCCGACCCGCCTTGAGGGATCGCTCTCGATGTTTGCGATGACCTCGAGCACCTCCACGTTCTTGATTCTGTCGAACTCGACCCTGAACTCGAAGGAGGTCAGGGGATCGAAATACTCGGAGCGATTGATCTCCCGCCGGATAAGCTTGATCACCGATGAAAACAACCGAAAAGACACGTGGGATGTGGGGAACAACCCCTCCATGACATCCAGATGGTCCCTGAGAGCCTCGATGAGCAGGGTAAGACTCTGCTCCGGCGTGTCCTGAACCAGAGCCTTCTTCGCCAGCTGGACGCGGGCATGATCCTGCACCACCACACTCTCCAGGTACCGCTTGAAAACGGAAGAATGGTCCTTGCCCTCGATAAGGACGCGGCCCGTCTGCGCAATGTTCCGCATCATCGACCGCACCAACCTCAACTCGTTATTGAACTCCCGGTTCATGACAAGGTCTTCGCCCAGGGGAGGCCCGGGGTGGTTTGCCGGGTTGCCGAAACAGACCAGACCCTTGAGCAGCATCTCGAACCTGAAGAGGGTCGTCTCCTTGTGTTCCCACGAAAGGTCTTCGAACCATGCGGTGCGAGCGTCGGCCTGCTCCTTCTTGAGCCACCGCGAGCCCTCGATGAACTCGGTATAGTAATCCCGCCCAATCGGCGGTGACGGCAGGAGCGAGATCAAATGAGTCTCCCTTGCGGATCGTCCTTGAATGGAATGCCCATGTGCGCGTATGCATGCCGCGTGGCAACTCTCCCACGCGAGGTTCTCTGAAGGAAGCCGTTCTGGAGAAGGTACGGCTCGTAAACGTCTTCGATGGTGTCCCGGGGCTCCGATACCGCCGCGGCGATGGTCTCGATCCCGACCGGTCCGCCGTCGAACTTCTCTATGATGGTGAGCAGGATCTTCCGGTCCATCTCATCGAACCCGGCCTCGTCCACCTCGAGGCGCGCCATGGCGTGACGCGCGCAATCCAGATCTATACTCCCCGTTCCCTCCACCTGCGCAAAATCCCGCAACCGGCGAAGGAGGCGGTTTGCGATTCGCGGGGTTCCCCTGGCCCTGCTCGCGATCTCGATCGCGCTGTCTGCATCCACCGGAACGTCGAGCAGCTTCGCGGAACGAACGACAATCTTCTCCAGATCCTCGACGGGATAGTAATCGAGCCTGATGTTGACACCGAATCGGGACAGCAGCGGAGAGGTCAGCAGCCCTGTTCGAGTGGTCGCGCCCACAAGAGTGAATGGGTTCAACGGTAGCTTATACGACGAGGCGTGGGGCCCGTCCCCCGCCACGATATCGATCTCGAAATCCTCGATTGCCGGATACAGATTCTCCTCGACCACCGGATTCAATCGATGGATCTCGTCGATGAAGAGCACGTCCCTCGGGCTCAATTTCGACAGAAGCGCCGCGAGCGTGCCCTTGTGATCGATTGCCGGACCCGAGGTGGCGTGAATGGTGACGCCCATCTCCCGGGCGATGATGTGAGCGAGAGTTGTCTTGCCGAGACCGGGAGGACCGCAGAAAAGAACGTGATCCAGCGCCTCCCCCCGCCGACGCGCGGCCTCGATGAACACGCGGAGATTATCCACGTGCTTCTTCTGACCAACGTATTCATTGAGGTCTGCCGGCCTGAGGGCCACGTCGAAGTTGCGCTCGTCCTCCAGGGCTTCGGGCTCGACGACTCCGCGATCTGTCTGGTCTCCGGTCATCTTGGTTCAGCTATCCTCTTTCACGCAGCGCCGCCAATCCTTCGCGCAACAGATCCTCGAAAGGCCGATCCACATCGCCGCTCTTTTCGATGGCCGCGATGGCCTTGTCGACCCGGGCCTGTTTGAAACCCAGATTGACAAGGGCGGACGCCAGCTCCCCCAGAACTCCCACTGGACTGTCGGGGGACGCGCCCCGCCCCGTGGTGAGCTTGCCGCCCAGCTCCAGGATCATTCTCTCCGCGGTCTTCTTGCCGATCCCCGGGATGGCGGTGAGCCGCCTGGTATCCCCCCCGTTCACCGCCGACGCGAGCTGATCACCGGACAGGGCTCCGAGTACGGCAACCGCCAACTTGGGACCGACGCCGCTCACCTTGATCATGGTACGAAAGGCGACGCGATCACCCTCGTTTGCAAACCCGAACAGGCGCAGCTCGTCCTCGCGCACGTTGGTGTGAATCGACAGGGACACCTCGGTTCCCGTCGGGGGAAGCCCGGCTAAGGTACCCAGCGGGAGGACCACGTCGTACCCGACGCCGTTCACGTCGATCAACACACCCTCGGGGCTTTTTCCCGCGATCTTCCCTGTGAGCTTACCGATCATCCGGCGAGCATACCCTCCGGCGAAGCACTGAACAAGTGCCGGTGAGCGAACGTCGGTTTTTACAATCAATTTACCAATGGATGTGGAACTTCTCGGGCGCGTGCACGTCCAAAATAATAGATGGCACGCAAACCTTCATATCATCGCCTCTTGCCGGTCGTCCTGGTCTTCGCGCTGGCGCTTCCCGCGATCGTCGTTTCAGACTCCGCCCACGCCGCAAAGAAGAAGGGCAAGAAGCGCGTAGTCGCCACGGTGAAGGTCATGAACATCATCGAAAAGATCGAGAAAACCCTGCTCGAAACCAGATACCAGCACGTCACCAGGGTCAGGCCACACCGGGGGGAGTACTTCTTCGATTGCTCCGGCATGGCCGCATGGATACTGCGCCGTTCCGCGCCAAACGCCCTGCGGGTGGTCGGCAAGCCCAACGGGAGGCGGCCCCTTGCGGTTCACTTTTTCAACAAGATCGCCAGGATCCCCATCGGCGAAAAACGCGGCCCGTGGGAACGCGTCAGGACTGCGGCTCATGCGCGCCCCGGAGATCTGATCGCGTGGATCAGACCCAAGTGGTTTCCCTCCAAGAGCACGGGGCACGTGGCGTTCGTCGTGGGGAGCCCCAAGATCAATCACGGGCCGGTCCCGGGGATCCTGGTGCGCATCGCCGACGCGAGCAAGTTCAAGCACGAGGACGACTCGCGGGACGCGGACGTGACCGGCTACGGCACCGGCGTGTTGCTCATCCCCACCGACAGGAAGGCCCAGCCGACCGGGTACGGATGGGTGGGAAGCCACACCAAACCCGACTGGGTCGTCCCCACCGAGCTCGTCATCGGTAGGCCGCTGCGCTGACCCAATCCCCCTCGTTTGACCATACTTCCACCCCTCGGATATGCTCTTCTCATGCAAAACACAAAAAGAACATTCGGCCTTTTCGGCGTCCTGGTAGCGATAGCGTTGGTCGCCGCCTGCGGACGCAGCGATGTATACTGGCCGGGGAGCGGAGGAACGATTGACACCGACACCGATTCGGACACGGATTCGGATTCGGACACCGATTCGGATACCGACACCGATTCCGACACGGACACCGACACGGACATGCTGCTGGACGCGAACGCCGGCTTTCGCGCGGTCTGGGGTAGCTCTCCGGGCGATGTATGGTTCGGCGGGATCGACACGCCCACCATGGTGTGGAACGGATTCAACTGGCTCCAGGTCGCGGACCCCGAAGGTCAGATTTACGATATCGTTCGCACCGACGGAAGCAATGTCTATGCGGTGGGCTGGTTCGTCGAAACGGAGGAGGACGGCCCCGCTACGACCTACGCGTCCATAGAAAAATTCAACGGCTCCACGTGGGACATGCAGTACGTCGGTCCTGAGAACTCGGGCTTTCTCGACATATGGATGGACGGGGCGAACAACGGATACGTCGTGGGGACCGGGGGAACGATCGTCCGGTACGACGGCAGCACCTGGACCGAGATCGATCACGGCGTGCTATGGTGGACCGATCACCCGCTCTTCGCGGTGTGGGGGAACTCCTCGGATGATGTATACGTCGGCGGCTTGCGAGACTCCTGCTACCTGGGCCTGGAATACCCTTGCGGCGGCCTGATTCACTTCAGCGGCGGTAACTGGCACGAACTGACCGTGGCCGGCCTTCCCTGGGGCGAAGAACACGCGCCCTACGATGTGACCGGCACATCCGACGGCACGATCCACATGGCCGCGAACGACGGTTTTTACTACAGCATCCACGGCATCTCCTACACCAAGGACTCCTTCACCAAGGAACAAATTGGATCCGGGAACCTGCGCGGCGTCTGGGCGAGGGAGTACGACGACGTCTGGGTTGTCGGGGACGAGGGGTTCATCGGACACTGGGACGGGGTCGCGTGGACCTTCATGCCCCAGGACGCAACCGCGATCTTCTATGATGTATGGGGCGCCGACACCACCACCGGCCAGGACGGATGGGCAAACGACGTGTATGCAGTGGGCGGCGTCTACGATGAGCCCACGGACGAGTGGATGCCGATTATCATGCACTTCGACGGCAGCAGTTGGATGGTTATCTATCCCATGGGAGCCTAGAAATAAGGAATGAACCGCGTTGCAACGATGGCGGCAATTGTCACGGCGCTGACGGGAGCGGTGAGCAGCTCATTCGCGGACGAGGGGGGCAAACCGACTGTCAGCGTATCGATAGGCGCCGCCCTCGACGACAACGATCGATCGCTTCACGGTATCGTTCGGCTGACAATCACCAACGACACGGGTGAGACGCTGGACTCGATCCCGCTGTGGCTCTATCCCAACCGCTTCACCGAGCCCGGCGAGGGCCTCTCGGATCGCACGGTCAACTGGATCTACCCGGCGGGAAAGAGCATCGGAAAGATGGAGATCTCCCACCCCGCATGGAACGGCGACGAGATCCGAAACAAGCCCATCGAGTACCTGCCCATGCCCGACGGCGGCACTCCGAAAGACGCAGTGAACGTCGTCGCGCTGGTGCATCTCGATACCCCCATGGAGCCGGACGAGACCGGCACCCTGGAGATATCCTTTCACGTGACAATCCCACAACGCCGTGGCCGCTTCGGTCGCTGGAGGGGCGTGGTCTCGCTCGCCGGGGGATGGTTCCCCAGACCGATGGCGGATCTCACCGGTCGCGATACCCGGCTCCCCCCCGAAACCATCGAGGCACACGTCGACGTTCAATTACCCGCAGGTCGAGGCGCGGTGATCCACGATCGCGTTCATCCCGTGCGTGAAACGGATCAGCTGATCGAGGCGAGGGACATTCGCACGGATGTCCTGACCCTGGTCGTCATGAATCGAATGGAGGTGGCGGAACGCGACTTCGAATGGGGCAAGGGGGTGTACGTGAGCTCGGAAATCCGGCCCCACAGGTCCGAATGGAAGGACACCCGCAGCGACGACAAGGGAATCCCCCGGAGCGTCCCGATGGCGGGAAAGATCGACTTCGCCGATCGGGGCCTTTCGGTCCTCGAATCCACCGCAAGTGCAATGCGTCGTCTCGCACCGGAATGCAGCCTGCCCGAACGTCTCCTCATGGTGGAGATCCCCGCATGGGATCGCCTGGCCCAGACCTCAGGCGGGCCGGTGCTGGTATCCGACAGAACCTGGAGACTGGTTCCCTTCGAGCGGGCGCTCTCGTTTCACGACATCGCGCTGTCCCGGATCCTCGGGGCCGCCCTCGCCGCCTCGACGACCGACGAATCCGATTCTCCCATGCGAAGATACGTCACGTCCCAATTGGTGGGAGGTCTCCTCGGTGATGTTTACGCGGACGAGGTCCACGGAGGTGTGACAAGCGTCAAGGATCTCGTGGGTTTCGCCGCGTTCATACCTTACATAGACACACTGCTCTACGCGCCCCAGGTTCCGTTTCGAGAGTCCTACTCCCTGTCCGCAGAAGAACCGGATCCCCTGCGTGACCGACCCTGGAAGTTCATGAACAGGCTGCCGGACGGAAGGCGGGTGCTCGCCAAACTCGAAGATCTCCTGGGAAAAGAAGCGACGACGAAACTCGTCGCCGGCTACCTGTCCGGCGAGTCGGGCTTCGATCGGGCCGCGACGGAGCTTCTGGGAAAACACGCGGATATCTTTTACCGCCAGTGGTACGGAGATTATCCCTCCGTCAATTACTCCGTCGTCCGGGTGACGGACAAACCTCTTCCAGGCGGCCGGATCTCCCACAGGGTCACGATCGCACGAGAAGGAGATGATATCATTGAGCCGGTCACGGTGAAGATCGTCGATGAATCCGGCGCCACGGCAGAGGTCGTGTGGGACGGCGAGGGATCAGAGGGAACCGTGGAGTGGATCTCCGAAGCCCCGGTAGACAACGTGACGATCGATCCTCACCACCGCCTCGTGGAGGCCCCGTCCCTTACCGGAGATCACCCTCTGAAGGACAACCTGGATCCGATTCCCTGGAGACCGCCGCTGCTCACCCGCCTTCTCTTCTGGGGGGACTCTGAAACGTACGAACCGCATATCCAGATCTCGTTCTCGATGCGCCGCCTTTACGACGTGACGAATTCATTTCACGTTGGAGCCAGCTACGCGCCGAGGAGTTACGGCGGCTACCTGGGATACCTGAGGCATTTCGGCCCAAAGCGAACCCTCAACTCACGCATGTGGTACTTCGGACCTTCGCTGGCCATCTCCCGCAACGAGGAGACCGAGACCGCCGGGATCGAGATCCCGAAAGACAGCCTCTTCGCGGCGACCATGGGCTCCGCAACCCTTGTTCTGGGACGCGACGACCGGTTGTATTTCTACGATCCCCGTTCCGGCACCTCCTTCAACGGCTGGATCTCCTACTCGGGGGGACGCGCAGACGACGGGCACGGGGTCCATGTCGGAAGCGCCGGCGCGCGGATGTTCGGGCTGTGGTCGCCGTCTTTCGGCCACACATTCGCGGCCTACGGCGGGGTT